>JAUNBJ010000010.1 GCA_030535245.1 Planctomycetia bacterium
CGCCCACCCCTCCGAAAACTTTTAGACTAATATTATTTATTTTTTGGACACAACACTAGCCTGAAGACGAACAGGGGCTATCTTGGAATCGACTGGGAACGTGAAATCGAGCATCGCAAATCGTCGATTCGCAGCAAGGTGGAGCACTTGTTTTTGATTGTCAAACGCGACTTTGGCTATCGCAAGGTGGTGTACCGTGGTTTGGCCAAAAACATGAACCGATTCAACGTTCTTTTTGGTTGTGCGAACCTCCTGATGTGCGTTCGCGCGGGGCAAAAAGTGCGGTTTTGTGAGGGATAATAGGCGCATTTTTAGGAAAATCGGCTTTAATCAGCGGCTCCGGTACCCATTTTCCACCGATTTTGCATAAAATTTACAAAATATTGATTTGTTTTTGAAAAAGTAACTTTCACGGAACCCTCCCCGACAAAATCAGAGATTTGTGCAGCGGTTCCCTAAATAATCTACATAAAGCAGAGGGTTATTTCCTACATAACAATAAATATTCGCACTATCACCATTAAAAATAATTGGATCGAGAGATAACCAACAGCCTGTAGTCGCATCATACCAGCGGTTGATGTTGTTCTGGAGTTGAGTGTCGACATCGAACGCTTTACCTGTGTAGCCGAATAAAATCGGGTTAGATGTGTCATTGCCGCTGTGGTCTTTACAGGAAATAATGTTTCCGTAGGCATCATAGATGATGTGAGCTTGGGTGATGAGGCCAGTGGAGGTTTGCTGGATAATATCACGGATACTGCCGAGGTGGTCGATGAGAGTCCATAAAACACCATCTGATGTTGAGTCTGCTAATAATTTATCCTGCTGATTCGGTATCCAGAGATAGTGGTGGGCAAAGATTTCATCCACGGAACCGGTTTGACGGATGGACGTGGCTCGTCCGAGGTCGTCGCAAGTCGTGGTGTTGGTGCGACTTGCGACGTTGTTGAGGGTGAGGGAGGAGGACGTTTGGCAACTGGCGACAAAAGTTGAGACGCACTCTCTCCGATTCCTCCCGGATTGGAGAGCCCAAAACGGTTGCAGTGATGAAATGGGGAATAATTGTATTGTTTTGCAGGTAAGATTGTTTGTTTTACGTAAACAGGGTTAAAATTTGTATCGGGTCTATTTAATTCACCGTTTAATCCAAGCGGGAAAACCGAAAAAACAAAATCCCGAAACATTCTTGTCTATAATTATCCAGATTGCGGAAATATATGAATTCACCCCCCATTTGTTTCGGGTTCATTCTATTCTTCTTTACTGCCAATACGCCTTGTAATCGTAATATCTGCGGCATTTCCCGTCCCGCCAGCTTTTTTATCCTCGCCATAAGACGAAAGCCGATAGGAGTTTTCATCGATCTTTTGATAGACTATCGGGTTCGACCATCCGTCCTCAATAGCGTTTTCCCATGGCGGCATGGCGTTTTTGTCGATGATACCGGAACGTATACCGCGAACGTTATCCACTTCATCAAATTTTGACGGGAGCTTGCCGTTTAAATCATAATACAGTTGTATCCAGCCGGACAATACGTCCAATTTATATTCCGTCCTCATTCGTGAAGACGGATAATCCGTCGGAATCCGGTGGGCATCTGAAATCCGGCATCCCGCCAGTCCCACCCAAACAAGTAATCCACAAAAAATTCTTTGCATTTTTCCTCCTTTGAGAATTGGCTGGCACCTTCTAAAAACCTTCCCCGCAGAGGTTTGGCCACGATTGAATTGTAACCGACCCCATTCGTGTTGTCAAGCAAAGATGGGAGGAGAATTTTTTGGAAAATTTAGTGATTTTTTGCAAAGGTATCCCTTGCTATCATAAAGCCGTTCAAGATGTCGTTTGGAAGCGTATTTTTAACGAGTTTCTCATGCGTCCAGGGGTGTTGTTTCAGGAAGATCGAAGGGATGAACGTTTGGAGAAAATCAGGATTCCGTGCAAACGGCGGGCAAAGCGAATCACCGGAAGAATGGACGGCCAGGAAGAAAGCTCACAAGGACGTGGATGCACGCTGGACGAAGAAGCGGAATTGCTTGCGCTACGATTTCGTCACGAAAGTAAACCTTTGTAGCCATAGTAAAAAGTTTTGGGAGGTGGGGTCTGAGGAGGAACCTCTTTTTCAAAAGGGTTCCGTCCCGAAGGCTGGAAGTGCGATGGAATAAGGGAGGCCAGAAGCGAAAGCGACTGCCTCCCGGTGATGTAGCAACCGGCGGCAGCCGTAGTGTGCCGCCCCGCACCCGGGGCAGGGAGGCCAGAAGCGAAAGCGACTGCCTCCCGGTGATGTAGCAACCGGCGGCAGCCGTAGTCGTTCCCGGTCGTACCGGGCGGCGGAAGCCGTAGTCGCTCCCGGTCGTACCGGGTGCCGCCCCGCACCCGGGGCAGGGAGGCCAAAAGCAGGAGAACCAGAAGAAGTCCCGGATTCGTTGCCGTGTTGAGCATGTTTTGGGTCTGATGAGCAAGGTTGCCCTTGGAAGTCGCAAGATTTACACCGTGGGTCTTGCACGAGCGAAGGTGAAAGTTTGCCTCAAAAATTTAGCATACAACATGTTGCGTCTGACGATATTGCAGCGACCGACAGGGAAACTGCGCACTGCTTGAGCGAAAAGGGGGGAAATCCCACCTAAATCCGCTCAAAAGAGCCGAATTAGGACAAGATTTTCCCTTTCCCCGCCCGAAACATTACGTCCAAAAATCGTTTTCTCCCCGAATTCAATTCCGTGCGAAATATCCTGCGGGAAAAGGAGAGTTTTTAGAAGGTGCCAATTGGTGATTGATAATTGGTAATTGGTGCTTTCGTTTTAGCTTATTTTTGCGTCAAGGGATAATCGAAGGGAATCTGCTTCTTTTCCACAACATTTCCCCGTCCGTCCAGAAGGAAACAACCGTTGGGAGGCAAAACCCCTTCCACCGTCTGGCCGTGAACCGTCAAACGAAAGGTTTGGGAGGTCGGAGCAATCCCCGCCAAAGCGATCGGCTTTCCTGAAAAATCGGTAAGAACCCGTACTCCCTCGGTACAACGAAAACACTCCCGATCATTCAGGTGGGCAACCATTTCCCCCTCTTTCACCTCCAGGCGGTACTTCTTTTCCCCCCACTGCTGCGTCGTGGTAAAAGCATGTCCCTCCTTGGGCAGCGCCGACCAAAGAACCGAATCACGCGTCAAATGAATGCCATACATCCTGCTGAAATACTCCAAAACCGCAAGAATCGTAGGGCCGTAATTGGGCTGGATTCCAGGAACGTCGTCCGGTACTCCGGTAAAGGGATCGAACTGCTGGCGAAAACGGCACGTCTGCCCCACCGTTTTCAGGAAAATTTCTCCCAGAAGGGAAACTTCCGCGAAGTGTCCGTAATTTTCCAACGCGCGAATGGCTCGCTGATACGTCAACCCCTGGGGCTGGCCGGACCAACTGTTGTTTTTTGTATTCTGAAACATCGGGTCGTTGGCCGCAATCGAAACCAGAGGCACGGGCGTCCAGAACTCCTCAGGGCAAAGCAGGTGATGCCGAATGAACGCGTCGGCCATTTCTTGCGTGAACAGGCGATAGTACATGCAACGCAAGTTGTTATGCAGCAGAATATCCATCACTTCCCCATTTTTATCCCTGTCGTAGCAGGCATGTTTTTCAGGAATCCAGAGCGATTCCTGCACTTTTTTCCGTACATCGTCCGCCTTTTGGGTCCACTCCCTTTCCCGACCATTTCCCAACAGTCGAGAAATCTCCGCAAGCGTCCGTCGTCCTTCGTGCGACCATGCCATCACATCCATCGACTGGTAGGGAACTCGGATATTTTCAAGGGATGGACGATGGGCCGCCTCCCCCTGACGTTTCAAAATGGAGATGCACGGCCACCACCGCCCCACATTTTCCGGCGTTCTTTCCGGGAGATGTTCCAGTGTCGGGGGAACGTCGAACGGCCAATAATCGGGCGCGTCAAAATTCCGGACGCTCCGATCCTCGCCATTGTCAAACCCACACCACAACTCCAAAATCCCATCTCCGTTCGAGTCACGGACGTTCCAGAGATAGGCGTCGTACTTTTCCAACACCTGATACAGGCGATTCAGATAAACCCGATCGTTGGCTCCGCAGAGATAATAGATGTCCAGGGCCGCCGCAGGAAGTGCGTATCCTTGAAGTTGTCCAAAAAATGCGGTCACGTCCAGGTGGGGAAGGTAAATCTGTCCCGGCGCCATGCTCGCGTTTTTCTGATCCCAGCCCCGTTTTTTCGTGATGGACTGCGGAGCCACGGCGGCGGGAATACGTCCATCCTCACGCTGCGTTTCCATGAAAATCCATTGAAGATTTCGCCCCGCCTCCAGATTTCTTTTTGCGTACATCGCGCCCGCCATCGGTTGGGTTTCCAGCCAGAAATAGGCGTAGTTCGCCCCCTCATAAACCGCCGGCAAGTTCTCCCGATACGTGCAGCACAATTCCTTTTCCGCCTCCTCGGCACGGTCGTAGAGATTTTGCAAAAAAGCGTCGTTGGTCTGGAACGTCACCCCCGTTTTCGGAAGTTCCGCGGCCGGTTTCATGCGATGGAAAAACGGAGGATACCGGTGATAGGCGTTCATGCGACGGACAAGTTCAGGAACGTCGATCTGCGATACGTTCCCATTTCCGCTGGCAGCCCACGCGGCGGCGGTTCCGGCAGCATGGCCCAGTTGGATCATCGTTCGCTGGAGGCGGCACGACGATGCGGCGATGTGGCTGAACCCCGACCCCCGGCACGCTACCAGCAGGTTGGTGTAGCTGGCGTCGGGAATCAGGCACCGATACGGAACGCCGTACGCCGTGGCCACATGCCGCAGCCCTCCCCCCACACCGTGCGTATCGGCGGGATGATCCGCTACGGCAATCCGATCGGGATGATCCTGCGCGTCCCAACCCCCGAAAATGTCGCTTGCCCGCAACATGTACTTTGCCTTGACACGATAATCCTCACGAATTCCAAGCAACGGGGCGATCTCCACCAGCTCGTAATTTTGGAATTCCGCAAATTTTTGCAGCATGGCCCAATGGTTTTTGACGACCCGCTGGCCGCGACGCACCGTCTCGTCGTATCCCATTTTCTGATACTCGCTCCCCTGGAACGTCGTCAGCATGTTCACCATCCGTGGCCCGTCTCGCCAGCCGGTGACGTACGCACATTTCGGATACCCCGTCTCTTCCCCCGGAAGAATCTCCGCCCGCTTCGCGTTTTCCCGTGGCTCAATTCGGTAGCCCAGCACCACCGCATTCATCCGATCCGACCCTTCTTCCGGAGCACCTTCCTCGCCAAAACGGGATTTCGGGTCTTGTCCCAGGTACGTTTCACACCCCAATTTGCGGCAAAGAAAAACCGATCCCGTGCAGTCGATAAAAACCTGGGCGCGGATGGTCGTTTCCTCCCCGGTCTTTCGATTTCGGACCCGGATGGCCGTGACACGCGTTTTGTGTTCGTCCGCTTCGGCGTCGATAAATTCCGTGTCGTCGAGAATCGTAACATGCCCGGTGGCTGCCATCATCTCCCGCGCCGCACGATCCATCGCCTCCGGCAGGTAGGGGACGCTTCGATACCCCCCCTTGGGCGGCATGGCACGAACCAGCGAAAGTTCGTACGGCTCGTTGGGATCGACCATCCGAAAACCGTTGGGAATGTTCATGCTCGAAGAACAATGCGGCGCGACCCCCGCTCCGCCCAAAGCACGCATACGTTCGTAAAGCTCCGCCGCAATCTCGCAGCCCGGCCCCCCTTCCCAGTTGGAAACCAAACCGTTCCCCCCCGTTCCCCCCAGGGTGGAAAACTTTTCCACCAGCACCGTTTCCGCACCCTCACGCCCTGCGGCAATCGCGGCACCAATCCCGCCGCTCCCCCCGCCAACGACGCATACCTCGGTTGTGATTTCCGCCGCATGCAGAAACCCGGTGAGACAAACGGACATCCAAACGTACGCAAGAGATCGTTTCATGGGGGAGTTCCTTCCAAATGGACAACAGGGAATTGAATGGGCAGCTTCGAAAAACGCCGTTCTGGTGCTTCGTCGCGAAAATAAACCTTATTAACATAGTAAAAAGTTTTGGGAGGTGGGGTCTGGGGAGGAACGCCTTGCTGGAAAGCGTCAATCCCTCGTTTGGACCCCAAACGGTTTTAGAAAAGTGCCTGGAATTATTATAGGCGAACAAGCAGGGGAATGTCAAGTCACTTTTGCGCAGACTTCCCAACGTTTTTGCGTGGGAATCCCTCCGGATTTTCACTGCCATGCACTACGAGAATCCCTCCGAACGGCCTAAAGGCCGACGCGAACAACACCCCCTCGGTAAGTACGAAAAATTTCCCCCCTTGACAAAGATGGATGAATATGCTTTAATAACTGTAGTATTTATGTTCACGAAATGGGGAAAACATGCGTACGATAGTCAATATTGGATGGGCTGCGTGGTTGGGGCTGGTCGTATTGGCAGGCTGCCAGGAACCTGAGAAGCCGTTAAGCGATTTTCAGAAAAAACTGCACCAGGCAGCAGGGGGCGATATTCCGGCACAGATTTCTGTCGGGATGTGCTATTATTCTGGCGAGGGGGTCGCGAAAGACACAGCGGAGGCGGTACGCTGGTTTCGCAAAGCAGCGGAACAGGGGGACGCCGTGGCACAGTTCTATCTGGGAGTCTGTTTCGATTACGGTATCGGGGTAAAGGAAAACGACCCGGAGGCGGTACGTTGGTATCGCAAAGCGGCGGAACAGGGGCACATGGAAGCTCAGTACAATTTGGGGGTCTGCTACCACGAGGGGTCTGGCGTCCGGCAGAGCGACACCGAGGCGGTGGTCTGGATTCGCAAGGCGGCGGAGCAAGGATGGGCCGAAGCGCAGAACAATCTGGGGGTCTGCTACGACAACCGTATTGGGGTGGAAAAAGACGACGTGGAAGCAGCCCGATGGTATCGCAAAGCGGCCGACCAGGGGAATGCCGTTGCGCTGTACAACATGGGGAAAAGCTACGAACGGGGCAGCGGCGTCCCGCAGAGTGCCGAGGATGCGGCGAGATTTTACCAGGCAGCTGCCGAAATGGGACATGTCAAATCGCAGTACGCTTTTGGCATGTGCTGTTTGCAGGGTACGGGCATCGCCTGCGATACGGAAGCGGCGGAAGACTGGCTCACCAGGGCGGCGGAACAGGGATTTGAACCGGCCAAAATCGCGTTGGAAAACCTGAAATAGACCCCCGCTTTCCCTTCGGTAGCTTCCCCAAGCCCCATTCCGGCCCCAATGGTGCTTTTGCGCTTCCAGACGACGGTGGAATCCCCCTATTTTTTCTCGCGACGGTATTCCCCCATGGTGATCCCCAGCTCCTTCTTGAAAAGCTGCCCCAGGTGGTTGGCATTTTCAAAACCGAACGAGCGGGCAATTTCATGGAAGGAAAGGTCCGTTTCCTCAATCAAACGGCAGATGTTTTGAAGCCGAACACGCTTGATTTCCTCCATGATGGATCGCCCGACCGCTTTCTTAAAACGCTCTTGCAGGGTACGCTCCGAGACGGGGAACGACTCGATGATGTCGCAAACACGCAGGTTTTCACCGCGACTGATTCGGATGATTTCCAGCACCTGAACCACCAGACGGTCGGAAACATGAAAAAATTCCGTAGAATTTCGTGACACCACGCGAAGCGGCCCGTAAATGCCGACCGGAGGCGTTTCACCTTGCATCATGCAGTCGAGCGACTCGGCACAGAGCGAACCGGCCCGTTCCCAGTCGATTTGAATACTGGACAACGACGGCCAGCACATTTCGCAGACCGTCAGATCGTTGTCAATTCCGAGAACCGAGGCTTCGTAAGGAACGGGAATGTCCGCCTGCTGGCAGACCTCCAACACCTGGCGGCCCCGGACGTCGTTGGCAGTGAGGATGGCGACCGGCTTGGGCAGTTTCAGAAGCCACTCCCGCAGCAGGTTTTGCCGCGTGAACCAGTCGGTTTTCTCGTCCGGCGGTAAAAAAGCATCTACCGAAAATCCCCTTTTCTCCACTTCCTGCGTAAACGATTTCCGACGCTCCTCACACCAGCAAACATCTTTGGAATAGGAAACGTAGGCAAAATGGGCAAAGTCTTTTTTCAGGAAATAGTCGGCGGCCATTTTTCCAATGGCGAGATTGTCGCAACGGACAAAGACGGGAGCATGTTTCCCAGCGGTTTTTTTCACGCGGAGGCGATCGTTGTCGTCCCGAGCCAACAGCACGGTGGGGCATTTTTTGGACAGGATGGTTTCCAGCGTTTCCTGATTGGGAAGATGAGCGAGAATCCCGTCGCCGTTCCAGTCCACCAGCGACGTGGGATCCACATCGTTGACCGTTTTGGAGACGAAATGCACATTCCAGGGGGCGTTGAGCCGAATATACGCCATGAACCCCCGCAGAATCCCGCGAGCCGACTCCACGGCCAAGTCAAAAAAAACGGCAATCCGGGGGCAACGGAACGTCAGGCGTGGGGGATTTTTCATTATCAATCAATAATCGTACTAAAAGTTTAAAGCCGCAGGAATATTATCGCAGGTTTTCGCGAAAATCCTCCAGCGTCGCGCACGTAACCCCCGCCGTCAGCAGGTTTTCCAACGTCGCCGAATCGGTCAGCGAGCGAATTTTCTGCTCCAATTCCGCAGGAACTCCTCCGAAACGTACGGTCAACACGGATAAAAGCGCGTCGATATTCCCCTCCACGCGTCCTTCCGCACGCCCTTCCAGACGCCCTTTGGTGCGACCCTGTTCCAGCCCTTCTTTTCGTCCGAGACGGAGGCCACGGTCTTCGGCTTCGCCCAGGAGGGTGCGGCGGAACACGTCGGCAAGCCAGCGATCCTCGGCAATGCTGCGGAGTTCCGGCTTCTGGCAGAACGATCGGTATTTTTTATAGGCTCCCCCAACACCACCATCTTTTTTCAGTAAAACTTCCATTTCTTCCTCCGTTTTCTGATTCGCTTTGCCTAAAAAGTCCAACCATTCCCGCATTTCAGGGCACATCAGCGAAAGGTGACGCCATTTTTCTTCCGCAAGTTCGATGAAATGCAACTGCAAATCGTCCGTCAGGATGTAATTCGGGTTTTGACGGCAGGTAACGTAAAACTCGTTGTGCGGCGTTTCCAAATCCGGGAAAAGCAAAAACCGCGTTACCGCTATTCCAATGACCGGATTCAGGATACGATAATCCTCGCCCTTTTTCAACTGCGCGCTGTATTCACGGCTCCAGTAGTATAAAATACGGTTCGGGAACGACTCCTGGTTCAGGGTTTGGATTTCAATTTCGTAAATATTGCCCTCTTTATCCGTGGCTTTAATGTCGTTGATGAACCACTTGTCCTCGGTGAATCGTTGGGGGTTGAACGTGTTGGCGATGTGGATTTTCTCCACCAGCGGACGCCCCGCGTCGGCCAGCACGGCGTTGACGAAGGACAACAGTATCTCCTCACTGTCCGGTCCGAACTGGTGAACAGATAGTGAATGAACACGTCCTGCGTCGGTAAAACAACAAAATTGGAATCACGCATGGCAGTACCCTCCTGTGAACCACCATTATACCCTCACGCTCGGAAAAAGTCAAGAATTGGTTTGCAAATCTTGCTCTTAAGAGGCGTTTGGGCACAAAATCTGTCGGATTTCGGAAATTTTTCGCCATGGTGGGGAAATTTCGCGGAAAATAATGGTTCTTTTGCGGAAATCAACGATTGCAAACCGTGCAGCGGCGTGTTATAATACTTGAAGTATAAATTTTACCGGTTCAAGTCAACCTCCAATGGTCGGGTAAGAGTTTCCATGGTTGGAAAGGAAAACGTGGAGGGGCTGGTTTTTTTGACGACAGGTGCTTTCGATGTTGAATTACAAACTGAAAATCGGGCTGATTCCCGAACGTCGTTTTCTTCCCGGGCCGCGGCGGACGGGAATTTTCAGTCAGGACGTGGCGTTTCAGAACAAGGAAAAGTGCGTGAAGTTTTTGAAGGAGAACTTCGCGGATGCGGATCTGGAATTTGTCGATCTGGAATGGCTGAACAAGGAGGGAATGCTGGAACAGACGCAAGACGCGTTTCGGATTGCCGAGCGTTTCAGGCAGGAGAACGTGGATGCGATTTTCCTGATCCACTGCAATTTTGGCAGCGAGGAAGCGGCGGGGAAGATTGCGCAGTTGATGGGGGTTCCGACGTTGCTTTGGGGGCCACGAGATCGCGTGATTGATGCGGACGGAACGCGTTATACCGACACGCAGTGTGGGCTTTTTTCGATCAGCAAGCAGTTAAAGCGCTACAACGTCCCGTTCACGTTCCTTCCGAACTGCGATTTGGAAGCGCCGGCATTTCGCGAGGGGTTCGAGAAGTTTTTATCCGTGGCGACGATGGTGAAGAATTTTGGTCGGTTGCGGATATTGCAGATCGGTTCGCGGGTGAAGCCGTTCAAGTGCGTGATGGCGAACGAGTTGGAGCTGACGGAGAATTTTGGAATCGACGTGGTTCCGATGAACATGACGGCGGCCAAAGCGAAGCTGGAGGAGATTCTGGCGAAGAAGAAGCGTCTGCTTGCGAAGCATGTGACGTTCATCAAGAAGCATTACGACGTGAGCGATATTGAGCCGGAGACGCTCGACAAGATGGCGGCGTTCATCGAGTTTTACAAGGACGCGTTGGAGGAGAACGGCTGCGACGTGGTGGCGACGGAGTGCTGGACGGTGATGAACCAGACGATTGGTGCGATGCCGTGTCTGGCGATGAGCATTCTGGCGGACATGGGGGTGATTGTGATTTGCGAGACGGACATTCACGGGGCGATCACATCGGCTTTGCTGGCGTGTGCGGCGCGTGGGAAGAAACCGACGTTTTTTGGCGAATTTACGATGCGTCATCCGACGAACGACAGGGCGGAGTTGCTATGGCACTGCGGGGTCTTTGCCACGTCGTTGAAGAAGGGGAAGGAAAAGCGTAAATTGGCGGTATTCAAGCCGAGTTTCTGCGTGAAGGATGGGCATTACACGATAGCGCGTTTTCAGGCGGAGAAGGGGAAATATTACCTGCTGGGCGGCGAATTTGATTCGACCGAGGGGCCGGACACGTTTGGCACATGGGTTTGGGCGGAATTTAACGATTTGGAAAAGCTGGAGCGAAAGCTCGTGGAAGGCCCATACATTCACCACATGAGCGAGGTGGAGGGGAGTTATGCCGACGTGTTGAGGGAATTTGCAAAATACGTTCCGGGCGTGGTGTTTGACCCGTTGGAAAGTTGATTTCCTGAAAGAACCAGATAAAAAAGAGAGAGCATTTCATCATTTCATTTTTAAGGAGTAGCAATGAATAAATTCCTGTTTTCCATGATATTGACGGAGTTGGAAGACGCGGTCGGTATCGAAAACTGTTCGACGCGGGAGATCGACAAACTGACGCACAGTGTGGATTATTTCTGGCTGTCGCGGGTGTTTGCGGATCGTGGCGAGAAGATGCCGGAGGCGGACGTCGTGGTTTCGCCGAAAAATGCGGAGGAGGTGTCGAAAGTTTTACAGATTGCGAATTACTACAAGATTCCGGTCACGACGTGGGGCGGCGGCGGCGGGACGCAGGGGGGGGCGTTGCCGGTTTGCGGTGGCATCGTTCTGGACACGAAGCGGATGAACGAAGTATACGACGTGAACACCGATTCGATGTACATCGAGTGCGGCACGGGTGCGATCTACAAGCAGATCGAGAACGTGGCGAATGAAAAGGGGTATGCGACGATGCACTATCCCAGTTCGCTGACCTGTTCGACGGTGGGTGGCTTTTTGGCGCACCGGGGGATCGGGGTGGTTTCGACGAAGTACGGCAAGATCGACGACATGGTTTTGCAGATGGAGGTAGTGCTTCCGAACGGCAAAATCATCCAGACGTCTCCTGCTCCGAAGCATGCGGCGGGGCCGGATTTGAATCAGATTTTCATCGGTTCGGAGGGGACGTTGGGAATCATGACGAAAGCGCAAATGCGGATCTACAATCAGCCGGAAGAGCGTCGTTTTCGTGGTTTTCTGTTCAAGGACATGCACGAGGCATTCGTGGCGGGCAAAGAGTTGCTTCAGAAAATCAAGCCGTCGGTCATGCGATTGTATGACGAGGCGGAAACGGGGTCGATCATCAAGAAGATTGTCGGCGTGGAGAAGAAGGGTGCGTTCATGAACGTGGCGATCGAGGGTCTTTCGGAGATTGTCCCGATCGAGGAAAAGATCATGCTGCGGATGTTCAAGGAGTATGGAGCGGAAGATTTGGGGAGCGAGTACGGCGAAAAGTGGTGGAAGGAAAAGATCACGTTCTTTTATCCGGGGCATGCGTTGGATTTGCCGTGGATGTTTGGGACGATGGACACGATTGCGCCGTTCGACAAGATCGAAAAGATTTACTGGGCGATGAAAAAGGCGGTGGAGAGCAATTTCCCGATGGCCCGATTCATAGCGCATTTTTCGCACTGGTACGAGTGGGGGTGCATGATTTACGACCGGTTTATTGTGGAGAATCCTCCGCAGGATCCGATCGAGGCGTTGCGGCTGCACAATCAGATATGGAACTGTGGGGTTCGTGCGGCGATTGCCAACGGCGGCGTGGTGAACGATCATCATGGCGTGGGGATCAAGCTGGGTCGTCTGATGAAGGAGCAGTACGGGCCGGCGATGGAGGTTTTCGAGGGTTTGAAGCGTCAGCTTGACCCGAACAACATTCTGAATCCGTTCAAACTGGGCTTATAAGAAGTTAAGAAAAGGAATCCAAAGATGCAACTTTCACAACGAAATAAAGAGACGGTGGACGCGTGTCGCTTCTGCTGGATGTGTCGGCATATCTGTCCGATTGGCAATGCCACGGGGATGGAGCGTAACACGTCGCGTGCCAGGGCGTTGGGGCTTTCGATGGTATTGCGGAACGTGGAGACGCTCGAAAGCGTGATGGACAACATTTACGAATGTTCCCTGTGCGGGGCTTGTACGAAAGAGTGCAAGACCGGCTGGGATCCGGTTCAGTTCACGACCGAGGCGAAGCTGGAGGGGGCCGCGGCGGGGGTAACTCCGGCGTACATTGTTCCGCTGATTGAGAAGGTGTTGACTTCGGGCAACATTTATGGGGAGAACAAGCTGGACGCCAAGCTGGCGAAGGAGATTGGAACGCTTCCCAAAACGGCGGACACGGTGTTGTATTTGGGGACGGACGCGCGTTTTCGGACGCCGGAGCTGGCGGTGAAGGCGATTCAGCTTTTGAAGAAAGCGGGGTTGCAATTCACCGTGCTTGCGGCGGAGCCGGGTAGCGGGTACGACCTCTACTTTTTGGCGGGGGCGGCCGAGGAAACGCGTAAACGGATGAGCGTGGCGGCGGAGACGCTGAGCGGGTTCAAGACGGTGATCGCGTACGACCCGAACGACGCGCGGATGTTCCTGCGTCAGTACAAGGAGTGGGGCGTGGTGCTCAAGGCGAAGGTCAAGACGTTTACGGACGTGCTGGCGGGGCAGATTCGTACGAAGAAACTTTCGGTGAAGAAGGGGGCGTTGACGTACACGTTCCAGGACCCGGCGTCGTTGGCGCGTGATTTGGAGGAGACGGTTCCGGCCCGCAAGGTGCTGGGGGCGTGTGGTGGGATTCGGGAGATGTTGCTTCATGGCAAGGACACGAACCTGGCGGGGAGCCTGGTGATGAACGAATACATGCCAGAGGTGATGCGTAAGGTGGCGGAAAGTCGTTGGCGCGACGCGGCGGGCGTGGGGGCGACGATCCTGGTGACGGCCAGCCCGTCGGAATATGTGTTGCTCAAGGCAACGAAACCGGAAACGATGCAGATTTTAGCGATGGAGGAGGTCGTAGCGAAATGTTTGTAACTTTTGAAAATATTTTGAAGATAGCGGAAGCGGGGCAGTTTGCGGTTCCGGCGTTCAACGTTTACAACATGGAAACGGTGATGGGGGTTCTGGCGGCAGCGGAGCAGATGCGGGCGCCTGTGATCATGCAGTCGTATTCGCGGTTGTTTTCGTGGGGGACGGCGGACTATCTGGCACCGTGCGTTTTGGAGGCGGCGAAGCGGGCAACGGTTCCGCTCTGTTTCCATTTGGACCATGGAGCCGACGAGACGGCGGTACTCAAGGCGTTGCGAAACGGGTGCAGCGGGATCATGTACGACTGTTCGGCGAAGCCGTTTGCCGAGAACGTGGCGAACACGAAGCGTATTGTGGACCTGTGCGGTGCCGTGGGGGTGACGGTGGAAGGCGAGCTGGGGCATATTGGTTCGGCGAAAGACGACCAGCCGGTTTTGGCTTACACCGACGTGAACGAGGCGGTGGAGTTCGTGGAAAAGACGGGCGTGGTGGCGTTGGCAATCCAGGTGGGGACGGCCCATGGTCGTTACAAGCGGGCACCGGAGGTTAACGTGGCACGGATTGCGGAGATTCACGCGGCAATTCCGGCGGCGGTGGTGCTGCATGGCGGCAGTGGGATTCCGGACGAGCAGGTTCGTGCAGCGATTGCGGCGGGGATTCGCAAGGTGAATTTCGGCACGGACATTTGCTATTCGTTTTTGGACAAGGTTTTCGAGACGTCGCGAGACATCGTGGCGGTGGACATGTTCATGCGCGACGCGATCGACAACGTGAAGCAGTTTGCCATCGAGAAGATCCAGCTTTTGGGCGCGGACGGAAAGGCGTGATTCCATGACGGTGGAAATTACGGGGATTGGCGCGAACGTTTACGACACCCTGGTGAAGCTGCCGGCCTTTCCGGTGGAGGACACCAAGTGTGTCGTGAACGCGGTGGCGGCCAGTGGCGGCGGGCCGTGTGGCACGGGATTGGTCGCGGCGGCGAAGCTGGGGGCGAAAGTTTCGCTTTTGGCGGTGCTGTCGAACGACGCGGGCGGCACGTTTTTGTTGGACGATTACCATCGGTATGGCGTGGACACCCGGCTGGTGACGCGGTGTGATGGGGAGTCGTTTTCTGCCACGGTGCTTTTGAACGAGGCGACCGGTTCGCGAACCTGTTTATTGAATCGTGGGACGCTTCCGGCATTGGAGCTTTCCGAAGCGCAGAAGCAGGAGATTGCGTCGGCGAAGGTGCTTTTGCTCGACGGTAATGAAATGGCGGCGGCGATGGAGGGGGCGAAGGTGGCGCGTTCGGCGGGGGTGAAGGTGCTTTACGACGCGGGGGGATTGTACCCGCAGGTGAGTGCGCTTTTACCGTTGGTCGATTTGCTGATACCGTCGGCGGAGTTTGCCATGGGGCATACGGGGACGACGAATATTGAGGATGCGGCGCGTGTTCTCATGGAGCAGTATCATCCGGAGATTGTCGTTGTCACCGACGGTGCGCGAGGCGGTCTTTTAGACGATGGAAAAAAACAGACGCGTTATCCGGCGTTTCCGGTCACGGTGGCCGACTCGAACGGTGCGGGAGACGTATTCCACGGGGCATTCGCGTTTGCGGTGACATGCGGGTGGGATTATGCGAAGTGTGCCGTTTTCTCGAGTGCCGTTTCGGCGTTAAAATGTACGCAACTGGGTGCTCGGCCGGGTGTGCCGACGTACCCGCAAACCATGCAATTTTTGGAGGAAAGAAATTATGTGTTGTGACGATACCCTGATGAAGTCGTGGAACAAGGAATTTGGCAAAAGTGCCGTGATCACCTACGACAACAGTGCGTTGGAGTTGTTGGAAGTGGACATGGTGCGATTGGGTGTGGGCGACGTGAAGTCGTACAACGAGCAGGACAAAGAGTACGGGATCGTGATTCTCGGCGGCAAGTGCAGTATTGTCGGCGAGGGTTTCAAGTTCGCGAACATTGGGAAAAGGAAGAACGTGTTTGACGGTGCGGCCACGTGTGTTTACGTGCCGTGCAATCGTCCGTTCAAGATTACGGGGGTGAAGGATTGTTCGATAGCGGTCTGCAAGTCGCCGGCCGAGGAGCCGTTTGAGCCGGTTCTGGTGAAGCCGGAGGACGTGGTGATCAAAGACCTTGGCAAGCCGGGGTGGCAGCGTCAGGCGCATTTCATTCTGGACGAGCGGGTGAAGGCGAACCTGATTTACATCGGCGAGGCGTATGTGGAAGGGGGCCAGTGGGCCAGTTATCCTCCGCACAAGCATGACGACGACAACATGCCGACGGAAGGGCAGCAGGAGGAAATTTATTACTACGAGTTTGACAAGCCGAGCGGGTTTGGAATCCAGCGTGTTTACACGAAGGAAGGGGAGATCAACGAGACGTACACCGTGAAATCGGGCGATTTCGTGGAGATTCCGCGGGGGTATCATCCGTTCTGTTGTGCTCCGGGCTATCAGAATTATTATTTGTGGATCATGGCCGGGCCGAATCGTGGTTTCCACATGACCACGGAGGAAGGGCACAAATGGCTGAACAAATGAAGATATATCGCGTGACGGATCCGGAATTTGCGCGTTATGGGTGCGTTGTGAAGGCCGACGTTCAGGACGTGGTGGACGCCGCCGCTTCCCTGAAGATGCCCTTGGAGGGGGCGAAGTACGAACCGTCCATTGCGCTGTTGGAAGCGACGTATGCCCGGACGTTTTTCCAGGACGAGATTTACGGCGAGTTGCCGATTCAGATCGGGTGTTGCTGGGGACACAACCGCCAGCTCAATGCGTTGGAGTGGCACAAATCGTCGGAGATCAATATCGCGGTGACGGATTTTGTGCTGATGCTGGCGAAGCTCGACGAGATTCATGACGGGCGTTTGAACAGTGCGGACGTGAAGGCGTTTGAGGTCAAGAAAGGCGAAACGGTGGAGGTGTATGCCGACACGTTGCATTTTTGCCCTTGCACGACCGATCCGGCGGGGTTTAACTGCATCGTGGTGTTGCCGAAAGAGACGAATCTTCCGTTGGATGGCAAGCCGGCGGATCCGTTGCTGTTTCGCAAGAACAAGTGGCTGATCTGTCACGAGGAAAACGAGGCGTTGAAAATTCGCGGTGTGGTGCCGGGGATTTTCGGCGAGAATCATACTCTTTAAGAGGACGCCACGAAACCCACGAAGGAGGGAATGCTTCTTTCGCGGGTTTCGTGGTTGTTTGTGATGTCGTTTATGATATTGGGTACGGTGGAATGAAATATTTACTGGGCATTGATTTTGGTGGTGGTGCGTCGAAGGCGACGTTGCTTTCGGACGAGGGGAGGATTGTCGCGACGAATACGGTGGAGTATCCGACGCATTATCCGCAGGCAGGTTTTGCGGAGCAGCAACCGGAGGACTGGTACGCGGCGACGAAGCGGACGATTGGGGCGTTGCTGGCGAAAAGCGGGATTTCGGCGTCGGAGATCACGGCGATTTCGTTGGATGCGGCGACACACACGGCGGTGTTGACGGACGAGGATTTTCACGTTCTGCGTCCGGCGATTTACTGGACGGATTCGCGGAGTGTCGAGGAGGTCGCGTTTTTGAAAACGGATTACGGCGCGGTGATTGAAAAGCAGGTGCTGCACCAGCCGGACACGATCTGGACGTTGCCGCAGCTTTTGTGGGTGCGGAAGCACGAGCCTGAAATCTGGGGAAAAATCCGACGTGTGATGTTCGCGAAGGATTTTGTGCGGCATCAGCTTACGGGGGATTTTGTCACCGACGAGATCGAGGCGCAGGGGAGCATGTTTTTCGACTACACGACGATGGGGTGGTCGGAGGAACTGTTCGGGTTGTTGGGGTTGCCGAAATCGGTGCTTCCGGAGTTGGTAAAGCCGTATGCGATTGCGGGGCATGTGACGGCGGCCGCGGCGGCGGACACGGGGCTTGCGGAGGGAACGCCGGTGCTGTGCGGTACGACGGATACGGTGATGGAGGTGTTCGCTTCGGGGGCGGTATCGCGGGGGCAGATGACGATCAAGCTGGCGACGGCGGGGCGGATTTGTGTCATGACGGAGCGAGCGTATCCGGATCGGAATTTGATCAACTATTCGCATGTGGTGGATGGGCTTTGGTATCCGGGGACGGCGACAAAATCGTGTGCGGCGTCGTTTCGCTGGTTTCGGGACACGTTTGGCGGGGATTACAAGGAGTTGGACCAGCAGGCGGCGGACATTCCGGTGGGGTGCGACGGGCTGATGTTCCATCCGTATTTGAACGGGGAGTTGACGCCGTATGCCGATCCCCGTTTGCGTGGCAGTTTTATTGGTATCCGTTCGGGGCACACGAAGGCGCACTTTACGCGTGCGGTGCTGGAGGGGGTGGCGCTTTCGATGTTGGACTGCAAAACGGCGCTGGAGAATTTACAGATTCCGCACGAGGCGACGGCGGTGGCGATTGGTGGGGGGGCGGCCTCCCGGTTGTGGCGGCAGATTCTTTCGGACGCGTTGGGGATGACGTTGGTCGTACATGAGCATAGCGATTCGTCGTTTGGTTCGGCGATGTTTGCGGGGGTTGCGGCGGGGATATTCGCGTCGTGTGAGGATGCGGTGAGGAGGTGCGTGAAGGAGGTTTCCCGCACGGTTCCCAACGCGGCAAACACGGCCCAATATGCGGCGTTGTTTGAGAAATACAGGAAGGTTCACGACGTCCTGGCGGACGTGTATCACGCATGAGGATTGTGGTTGGAGTCAAAATCGTTCAGGGGGAGATCGGGCCGTTTGACGCGGCGGCGCTGGAGTGTGCGCTGGCGACCGGGGCGGAGACGACGGTGCTGTGCATGGGGCCGGAGGCGGTGCGGGAACCGTTGCGGAAACTAACGCGGCGGGGCGATTTTCGGACGGTGTTGCTGTGTGACCGGGCATATGCGGGGTCGGACACGCTGGCGACGGCGACGGTGTTGGCGGCGGCGGTGCGGAAACTGGAACCGGACCTGGTGCTTTGCGGGCGGCAGACCATGGATGGCGACACGGGGCAGACGGGGCCTTGCCTGGCGGCGCTTTTGGGGTGGCGGCTGGTCCCGAACGTGTTGGATTTTTCGCTGGAAAAGTGCCGTACGCGGACCGGGGCAGAGGTGTTGCGTCGTCCGGCGGTCGTCACGGTGGAGCGGATCGCGGAGCTGCGGTTTCCGTCGTTATTTGCGAAGGAAAAGCCGGTGGAGGTCTGGGACAATACGCGTTTGGGCGTGGCGGAGGAGGCCTGCGGGCTGGCCGGTTCACCGACGCGGGTGCTGCAAACGTTTGCGGCGGAACAGGGGAATCGGAAATGCCGTTTTATTTCGCGTAACGAGTTGGAGCCGTTGTTGGAGCAGCTGCGAAAGCGTCCCAGGCGGGGTTGGGCGATTCCGGAAAGTGGGAAGAAGTTCCGTCGGATTTGGGCGGTGGGGCACGAGGTGGAAAAGCAAGCGTGGGCGATTGCCGACGAGGTGGTTTTTCTGGAAAAAACGACGTCGGAAGAAATTGCCCGGCGAGCCGCTGCGGAAAAACCGGAGGTGATTTTGTGGAATGCCGACCTGTGGGGGCGGAGGAATGCGCCGGGGGTGGCGGCATTTTTGCGGACGGGGTTGTGTGCCGATTGCACGTCGTTGGAGACGGATGGCAAGCGGCTTTGGATGTATCGTCCGACGTACGGCGGCAGCGTGATGGCTAAAATCGAGTGCCGGACGCTCCCGCAGATGGCGACGGTGCGTACCGACAGTGGGGGTGGGGAAGTGATTTTTTCGTGCGGTCGGGGGGCTGCCGACAAGTGGAGCAAGGTGAAAAAGTTGGCGAAAACGCTGGGGGCCGAGCTGGGTGCGTCGCGGGGGCTGGTCGATACGGGGCGGGTTCCGTACGCGTTACAAATCGGGCTGACCGGGCGGATGGTTTCGCCGAAGGTGTATGTCGCCATTGGAATTTCCGGAGCGGTGCAGCATACGTGTGCCATCGCGAACGCCGACACGGTGATTGCGTGGAATCCGGATAAAAACGCGAGGATTTTTGAGTTTGCCGACTACGGCATTTTGGAAGCATTTTCATAAGGAGCAGTCATGGAACAAGAGAAAGTGGAAAAGCATTTCATGTCGGATACGGCGTATGGAACGTTGCTGTGCGTCCTTTCGGACACGCTGTTCAGCGTCGCGTACGTGTTCGTGCAGTTCATCAACAAGTACGCCGCATTTGCCGCCGACTGGAAAGGGGATTGGATTCTCTGTTTCAAGGAGTGGATTGCCGCAGCATTCGCGCTGCCGATTTTCCTCTACCTGTGGTCGAAGGGGCGTGCCGGGCTGCCGTCGTTCAAGGTGATCCTGATGTTATTCATCGCGGCGTTCTTTTGCGAGTACATCGGCATTGGGCACCATGTGACGTCGTATCAGTTCATCGGCATGGCGCTCGGGCTTCCGGTGATCCGAACCGTCACGATTTTGGGAGCGACGATTGTCGGAGCGCTTTTGTTGCGTGAGAAGGTTTCCCCACTCAAGGCGGCGACGATTGCCGTATTGGTGGCGGCGGTGTTCATGTTTGGATTCTGCAGGGCGCCGCAGCCGACGAAACCGACTCCGCAGGAAGCTCCGGCGGCAGTGGAAACGGTCGCGGACGACGTTCAGGTGCAGCCGGCACTTGTGGCCGAGAACGTCGCGGAAAAAGTGGCGGCAGAGAAGGCTCCCGACACCGTGGCGACCGAAGTTTTGGAAACGAAGCAGGCGGTGGAAGATTCGGTCAAGACGGCGGAAGCGACGGCCCCGACTCCGAAGTATTTCGGTTACGACCTGAAGATTGATCCGTTTTTGTTCGGGTTTATCTGTGCGTTCATCACCGGTATTGGCTACGCGATTTATACGCTGATGCTGCGGGTGGTGATGCGGAAGGAGGACCCGGTCACGAAGAAGCCGGTGCCGCCGGTCAACATTTACTTTGTGGTTTCGACGGTGTTCGGGTTTGGGGGTTTGTGTGGGCTTTTGGCGATGCTCAGCAAGGGGGCGCAGCTCAGCGACGTGGCGGCCATTCCGGTGGCGTGCTGGTTGTTTATTCTGGGGGCGGGCGTACTGACGTTCGCGGCGTTTTTCTTCAAGAACCTGTCGTATCGTTATGCCACGGCCTCCAAAGCGGCGACGCTTTCGGTGGTGCAGGTGCTGTTGCAGGTGCTGTTCGGGGTGATTATTTTCGGCGAGGCGACCACGGCCCTGTTCTGGGGTGGTGCGGTGCTGACCGTGACGGGGATCATCCTGGCGAGCAAAACGGCGTAAGAAAGGGAACTCGACCGATACAGGTTCCGCAACACAACGACGGTGGCCAGAAGTTATCTTCAGCCGAAAACGCCGCGACGGAACCTGTATCGCGAGGGGAATCAGGGGCGTTCGTGTCCGCTTGGGTTTGACGCGTTGGGATGAGGAGTGCTGCGCAATTCCTCCAGGAAATCGAGTGCCACCTGCAACCGGTCGGGCAAACGGAGCGACTGATCGGAAAAGAAAAATTTCTTCCCATGCAAAATGCAGCCGCCGCCGTTGCCATCCATCCATTCCTCACGAAGCGTCCAACCGTTTTTCTGAATTTCGGCAAGCGTCGTTGCCAGTTGTTCTCGCATATCCATCCGGTTTACTCCTCCAGATTCCATTTTTTCCAGGTCGCCGGAAGCTCCGCGAAAAGCGTCCGTTCGTCGTTGAGCGTTGGGTGAACGAACGTCAATTCCCGTGCGTGCAGTGCGATTCCGACCGGGAACGTCGTTTGGGCACCGTATTTGCGATCGCCAACGATCGGCCATCCCTGGTGTGCCAGCTGAACGCGAATCTGGTGTTTTCTTCCCGTTTCGAGCTGAATTTCCAGGAGCGATTCCTTCCCAAAATTCCGAATTGTTTTATAATGCAGGACTGCGGGGATGCCGTCGGCGTTTTGGGTAACGTACATTTTGCGGTGACGTTTTTCCTCGCCCATGCGGTCGGAGAGCGTGCCGTTTGGGGGGGGAGTTCCCTCGACGACGGCCCAGTAAATTTTGCGGACGGTGTGTTCGCGGAACTGGCGGTTCAGGCGATCGGCAGCCTTGCTGGTTCGGGCGATGATCACCACCCCGGTCGTCGGCGTGTCGAGCCGGCTGACGATGCCGAGATAGACGTTTCCCGGCTTATGGTATTTTTCCCCGATATAATGTTTTGCCACGGTCAACAGGGATTTTTCCCCCTCGGCCACCCCCATGGTCGGCAGGCCGGCGGGTTTGTTTACCACCAACAGATGATTATCCTCATATAAAACGTGCATGTTCCCATCCCCGAAAAGAAAACCAATGACTCACGAAATCCTATTTTATCAGAAAAAACTGGTTCTTGCCAGCCGCTCCCCCCGGCGGAGCGAATTATTGCGGGAGCATGGGTTTTCGTTTGCGTGCCTCCCTGCCGACGACACGGCGGAGCGTGCGTTCGACCCGGCCCGCGACCGGTCGCCGGAGGATTTCGTTCAGGAGCAGGCCCATGCGAAGGCGCAGAACGTGGCGAAGCGGTTTCCGGGGGAGGATTTGGTCGTCCTTGGCTGCGACACGGTGGCGGTGGCGGCGGGCGTGCTGCTTGGCAAACCGCAGGATCGGGCCGACGCGCGGCGGATGTTGCGGGAGCTTTCCGGTTCGGTACATACGGTGACGACGGGATTCTGTTTGCTGAATCCACGTTTTTTCCAGCAACCGCACCTGGAAGCGGTAACGACCACGCTGCGTATGGATTCGCTTTCCGACACGCAGTTGGAGGCGTATCTCGATTCCGGGCGATGGGAAGGGAAGGCGGGGGCGTTTGGGTATCAGGATGGCAACGACTGGCTGGAAATTTTGGAAGGTACGGCGTCGAATGTCGTGGGTTTGCCGGTAGAACGGCTCATGGAGCTGCTGGGGATGGCAGGCGGGCGGAAAATTTTTCCTCAAATGGAATGGAAGTGAAACGATGAACCAAGAAGAAGCGATGGCACTGTTGGATGCACAAAAAACACCGTTGCATGCGTTGGGAATTCAGGCCGACGCGCTGCGGAAAAAGCGGTGCGGCGACGTGGTGTATTACAACGTCAACGCCCACATCAACCCGACGAACGTCTGCCAGTACCGTTGTGCTTTGTGCGCCTACCATTGTGAGCGGGGAACACGCCGTGCGTACCGGATGTCGATGGACGAAATGCTCCAGCTGGCGCAGGCGGCCGACGAGGCGCGTTGTACCGAAGTGCATATCGTCAGCGGGGTGGATCCGGAGCTTCCCTACGCGTGGTACGTGGAGATCGTGCGGCAAATTCATACGCATTTTCCGAGGCTGGAAATCAAAGCGTTCACGGCGGTTGAAATCGCATGGATGGCGAGCCTTTCCGGGAAAACGGTAGCCGGGGTGCTGGAGGATTTGCAGGAAGCCGGGCTGGTCACGCTTCCTGGGGGCGGGGCGGAAATCCTGGTGGATCGTGTGCGGCAGATTATTTGCAAAAACAAACCGATGACCGACGTTTGGCTCGACGTTCATCGAACGGCACACCGGATGGGGATTCCGTCCACGGCGTCGATTCTTTACGGCCATGTGGAAACGATGCGGGATCGGGTGGAGCACCTGTTTCGGCTGCGGGATTTGCAGGAGGAGACGGGCGGTTTTCTGGCGTTGATTCCGTTGGCCTTCCATCCGGGCGGGACGCCGCTTTTGGGGGAGGGGCGTACCTTTCCTCCGCGGGGTGCTGCCGACGATTTGCGTATGATTGCGGCCAGCCGGTTGATTTTGGACAATTTCCCGCACATCAAGGCGTACTGGATTTCTCTGGGGATTGGCACGGCACAGACGGCGTTGGCGTACGGTGCGTCGGACATAGACGGTACGGTACGGCAGGAGAAGATTCACCATGACGCCGGTTCCACCGCACCAGAGTGCCTGACGGTAGCGGAACTGGAACACCTGATTCGCGAAGCCGGCCGCCTGCCAGTGGAACGCGACTCCATTTACCGCAGCGTTTCTCGATAGTTTCCGAAGTTACCTTTAAAAAGCCCCTGAATATCCCGCCCCTAAAAGAGGGGAAGATTCCTAACGGGCAGGCTCTGCCTCGGCGAGATCGCTAACTGGAGAACCCCAAAAGCCATAGACAGAGCTGTATCAGCCATCCGCAGAACTGCCACAAATACACACAGAGCTTCCACAGGCACCACAGACACAGGTACACTCCCAACAAAAACCCCAAAATTTCAAAGGTTCTATTGATACTCACATTTTTGGATGTATCGGGATTGTTTGTGGGGGTATTCAGGGTTGGCTTATTGTCAATATTACATCCTCGAATGGTCGGATTTCCGTCAGTTTGAACCGCAATTCCGGGTAGTGCATTGTTGTAGACAGCGCAATTCTCAAACGTTCCTTTGCCAGATTCGAGAACGTAAACACCAGCACTTTCCCCGTCATAAATATCGCACCCTCGAACCATCGGATTTCCGTTGGTTTGAACATAGATTCCTGCTAGTGTATTGCCATAAATTTTGCAATTCTCAAACGTTCCTGTGCCGGATTCGCGAACCAAAACACCACTTCGCTTTCCATCGTAAATATCGCACCCTCGAACCATCGGATTTCCGTTGGTTTTTACCTCAATTCCGGATAGTGCATTGCCATGGATTTTGCAATTCTCGAACGTCCCTGTACCTGCTT
Source organism: Planctomycetia bacterium (assembly GCA_030535245.1). Lineage (GTDB taxonomy): Bacteria > Planctomycetota > Planctomycetia > Pirellulales > Thermoguttaceae > RGIG3701. The sequence continues at coordinate 24,472 of JAUNBJ010000010.1, forward strand.
CGAGAACCCAAACACCGTCTTGTTTCCCATCATGAATATCGCACCCTCGAACCGTTGGATTGCCGTTGGTTTGAACATAGATTCCTGCTAGTGTATTGCCATAAATTTTGCAATTCTCAAACGTTCCTGTGCCGGATTCGCGAACCAAAACACCACTTCGCTTTCCATCGTAAATATCGCACCCTCGAACCGTCGGATTTCCGTTGGTTTGAACCGCAATTCCGGATAGTGTGTTGCCATGGATTTTGCAATTCTCGAACGTTCCTGTGCCGGACTCGTAAACAAAAACACCACTTCGCTTTCCATCATGAATATCGCACCCACGAACCATCGGATTTCCGTTGGTTTGTACCGCAATTCCAGGTAGTGCATTGCCATGGATTTTGCAGTTCACAAACGTTCCCTTGCCAAAGTTGGGGATGTGAATACCAGCACCTTTCCCATCGTAAATATCACACCCACGAACCATCGGATTTCCGTTGGTTTGTACCTCAATTCCGGGTAGTGCATTGCCATAGATATTGCAATTCTCAAATGTTCCTGTGCCAAAGTTGTGAACGTAAACTCCAGCACTTTTTCCATCATGAATATCGCCCCCTCGAACCGTCGGATTTCCGTTGGTTGTAACTACGATTCCAGAGGTTGTATTGCCATGAATTTTGCAATTCTCAAACGTTCCTGAGCCGGACTCGTAAACAAAAACACCACTTTGCTTTCCATCGTGAATATCACACCCACGAACCATCGGATTTCCGTTGGTTGTAACTACGATTCCAGAGGTTGTATTGCCATGGATTTTGCAGTTCTGAACCGTTCCCCGTGCGGAATTGCTGAAAAATATTCCCGCTCCTCCACAATCATGGAGGGTACATTGCTCCAGAATCGGTGAGGCAGTGACGCCATTCACATCAAGCCCATGAAAGAGCTCCGAGGAAATATACGTTTGGGAGATATGGGGCGTCCCGCCAGTAATCCTGATACCCGAATGGAGTGTCCCACGGGAGCGAATAGAAATTGCCTTGATGATCGGACTTCCAAACTCTATTCTGAAAACCGAATCATAGCATTCAACGACCACATCCTTGGGGTTTCCGGTACTTCCGCAAAGGGTGATCGATTTGTTTAGTATCTGTGTTTTGGTGAGAGAATACTTTCCTGGTTTTAAGAGAATCGTATCGCCATCCTTCGCGGCATTGTACGCTTTCTTCAGCGTTTTACACGTAGTGGGAACGACCCATGTTTTCGTTGACTTTTTTGTGGGAGGAGATTTCGTTTGCGGGGCGGGAGATTTTTCCACGTTTTTGTCGTCGGAAGAAAATGTTTTTTCCTGCCCACTTTCCTGTCCCCAAAGAACTATGGCCAGCTCCTGAATCAACGACTTGGCATGTTCCGGGATGATTGCCCCATCCTCTACCAGTTTTTTACTGAGTTTGTCCGCCATCCGTTCCTGAACGCTGCTTGGTTTTTCCCGGACGGCGATCATTTCGTGGAGGATATCCAGCGAAATGGCGGTGTCCAAAACGCGCAAATCCCGGTTTTCCAGCTGGTTTTTGTAATCGGACAAAAGAGCTTTCAGTCGCTTGGGATAATTGAAGAAGTCCACCCCATATTGCTTGACGGCAATCACAAGAACCTCAGAAAGTGCCATAAAAAACCCCGCATCCCGGCTGAAAATCAATGCTTCTAATTCGTTCAGTATGATACTTCCACAGGAATCTGTCAACCAGGGGGGGAATTTTTAATGGGGTGCGATCAAACTTCCTTGCGAGTTTGAGCAAGATGGATAATTCCCCTCTTTTCAGAGGGGTGGCAGCCGTAGGCTGACGGGGTGTTTTAGCACCATGGAAGCGTTCACCACTTCGGAACTACCCCCCGCCCTGACGGGCGTACCCCTTCAAAGAAGGGGAATTTGTACGGCGCGCAGAAAATTTGAACGCACCCTTTTTAATGGGGTACCCCCCTTGAAATCTTCAGGGAAATTTACGATACTGTACTTTTAGTGAGGTACGGGCGATTCAGAAAACGGAAATTTCCTTTTACCAGCGGAACCGTTTTTTAGAAGGTCGTTTCTGATTTGGAAAACAGGATGCCGAGAACTTTTATGAAAAAAGAAGCTAACGTAATTATCATCCACTGCAACGAAAAAAAGATACGCGACCATGGTAAAATTTTTGGTGCTCGGGTCGAAAAACAAAACGGAGATTGGGTACGGACGTGGGCTTTCCCGATACAGGAATCTACCGCTAAAAAGGAAGGGTACGACAAAACGAAACTGACTGGAACTTTTAGCTGCACGAACGATTATCCGGGATGCCCGTACTGCGGGGGAAAGCAGTTCTGGATTTGCTCCTGCGGTGCGCTGCATTGTTGGGATGGAAAAACCTGGTTCGTTACCTGCTCTGTTTGTGGCAATGCCGCCAAGCTGGAGAATTGCAATACGGTTGATATTTTGGGTGGGGGCTATTGATAAAATCAGGGGAGAAGCAGAAAAATGGAACAACTGGAAAAAGGCACGAAGATTGCATTGGAAACATGCACAAGCCTGACGATTGATTCTTATATCGCGGAAGGGGGACAGGGACAGGTTTACAAGGTTTTGTACGAAGATCAGCCACGAGCTTTGAAATGGTACAAGCCCGCAGCGTTGAAAAAACGCGAACTATTCCTGAAAAATTTGCGGGAGAATGTTCGGAAAGGAAGCCCTGGGCCGATGTTTCTTTGGCCTTTAGGGGTTACGGAGGAAGTGAACGGCACGTTCGGATACGTGATGGAACTCCGTCCCAAGCGGTTTTCTGGGTTTACCGATTTTTTGAACGCCCGCGTTCGGTTTGCGAATGAGTTGGCTCGTATTCGCAGTGCAATTCATATTGTCACGGGGTTTCAACAGCTCCAGAACAAGGGGTTTAGCTACCAGGATTTGAATGACGGTAACTTTTTTATCGACCCGACAAACGGTGATGTGCTGATTTGTGATAACGACAATGTGGCGCCGCATGGCACCCATACCGGGATTGCCGGAAAATGTCGCTACATGGCGCCGGAAGTGATCCTGGGGAAGGAACAGCCGAACATGCACACCGATCGGTTTTCGATGTCCCTGATCCTCTTTTTGCTCTTTTTTATGAATCATCCTCTGGAAGGACAACGGACGCTAACCCCCTGCCTGACGCCGGAAAAAGAACGCGATTTTTACGGGGAAAATCCGGTTTTTATCTTCGATCCCAACGACGACTCCAATTCCCCCCACCCTGCGATTCACCGAAACGCTCCCCAGTTATGGAAGGAATATCCGCCGTACTTCCAGGAGGTATTTAGGAAAGAATTTAGCAAAGATCGGATGACCGGGGAGGGGAGGAAGCACCGACAGGATACGTGGCAGTGGCTCAAACAGTTGGTTCGGCTCCGGAGCGATCTGTGCCAATGTCCGTGCCAGAAAGACGAGTTCTACCTTTTTGAGCCGAAATCATGCGGAAAATGCAATCGCCGTTTTACAACGCCATTCCAGATTCAAACGCCGGAAATGACGATTCCACTGCATCATGGAAGTGAGATTTATCGTTGTTATTTGGATGGACTTTACGGAGATACCGAAACGTCGCTTGGCACGGTGGAGTATTCCGAAGCAAAAAAGAAATGGGTGTTTCGGAACACTTCAGGGGAGGCGCTGGAGTGCACGCTCCCGACGGGGGAAAGCCGAATTTTACCCCCCGAGCGTACCGGGACGATATTGCCGGGGTTGCGTCTCCGTTTCAAGGGACTTACCGCTACATTCCAGCCCCAAAATTAACGTCGTTTTAGAAACATATTCCGGTCATGTGGGAGATTTTCCCTCCCGGCCAGAACCGAACCCTTTCATAAAACAATTAGGAGTCAACAGATGGGATTGTCCGACATCATTACCGAACCTGTACCTTGCCGAACCATGGTTCTTTTCTTCGTCATTGATACTTCTGGGAGTATGGAGGGAGAAAAAATCGCGGAAGTCAATAACGCCATTCAGAGCGTGATTCCTGAGGTGCAAAAGATTTCCGAAGATAGCGCCGACGCGAACATTAAAGTCGCGGTGCTGGATTTTTCTTCGGGCGTGGAGTGGAGAACGCTGGAACCGGTGGATGTGAAAACATTCCAGTGGGACTTCCTGCAAGCGGGAGGCGTCACGGATTTGGGAACAGCGTGTCAGGAGTTGGCTGCCAAACTTTCACGGAAGGCGTTCATGAAAGATGCTACCGGGTCCTTCGCGCCGGTGATTATCCTGTTGTCCGACGGGGAACCGACCGACGATTATAAAAGGGGATTGGACGTTTTGCGTCAGAACAACTGGTATAAGTGTGCTATTAAAATTGCGTTGGCCATTGGCAACGATGCGAATCAAGAGGTGTTGGCCGAGTTCACCGGTAACAAGGAACTGGTTTTGACGGCACACAACCCAACCCAGCTGCGAAAAATGATACGGTGCGTGACGGTTACATCGTCCACGATTGGGTCGCAGAGTTCCTCGGTAGCCGATCCGAATCAGCCGATAGACAACAGTCAGAATTTTATTAATAACCCGGAGATACAGGAATTGATTAACGCCCCAGAGGAAGAGGATGAGTGGTGAATACCCGGCCAACGCCGAATATCGCTTTTTTGCAATAAGCCATATTGGGCGAAGCCATGCTAAAACGAAAAAAGTGTGCCAGGATAACTCCGGTGCTGCGCAGTCCTCCGACAGAAAGATGAAATTTATCGCTGTTTCGGATGGGCATGGAGGCAACAATTATTTCCGAAGTCACGAGGGGTCGCGGTTTGCGGTGGAGGCCGCTCAGGCATGTATGGAGGAATTTTACGCGCGTGTCACTCCGGAAATGCTGGAACAGATGGAAAGTCCTTCGCAGCAAAGCGTCTATTTTGGAGATATGGCGAAAACCCTGGTGTCGAAGTGGTATGATCGTGTTCAGAAAGATTTGGAAGGTTTCCCTTTCTCTGAGAAAGAACTGTCTCCACTTTCCGAGCATTCCGCCCAGCAGTATCATGCCGGAGAACGTGCTGAACGGGCTTATGGTGCAACGTTGGTGGCTGCGGTGGTTACACCGAAATATTGGTTTGCGATTCAATTAGGGGATGGTTCCTGCGCTGCGGTTTTCGAGGATGGTACGGTGGAATTTCCGATAGGCGACGATCCCTTCGTACAGCGAGAAGGCACGGTGACATCTTCGTTGTGCGATCGGGAGGCACATCTTCGTTTTCGGCACTATTTTTCTCAAAACGGAAGGTTTCCCGTAGGCCTTTTTGTGGCGACCGATGGTGTGGAGAACTGTTTTCCCCTTTCTACGATGAAGACGTGGTTGGAGAAAATCTATCGTTCTATTACGCAGGTGTTTTTGGAATCCGATTTTAATGCGGCCAAAGCGGATTTGCTTGATTACATGAAAAGAGAACTTTCCAAAAGCGGCGACGACATTTCCATCGCGGGGATGGTCAACGTCCATGGAAAACTCGATTCATTGCCAGAATCTTCGCCGCAACCCCCTGCGGAACCTGAAGCATCCAAGCTCGAGGAGAAAAGCCCCCCACCATTGGAGGACTCGGTTTCGGAAGAACAGGATGAAGAACAAGATAAATAGTCCCGAATGCAAAGCGGCAGCCATGATGAGTCGCTCGCACGGGGCTATTTTTATGGAGCCACGGGATGGTACGGATTCTTTCGGGGAGATTTTCGTTTTTCGGTGGTTTGGTATCTTGACATTCGGGGGAATGTATCATAAAATCTAGGGTATTCCAAATTCTGGTATTTGAACGTACGCAATAGGAGAAAAAAACATGGCCCGTTTGGACGATGCGAAGGAAATGTATGAAAATTTGGGGGTCGATGTCGACAAGGCACTGGCCAAACTGCAAAAAGTGAAAATTTCGATGCACTGCTGGCAGGGGGACGACGTATGCGGTTTCGAGAACTCCGGCGACCTGTCGGGAGGCATTGCGACGACCGGAAATTACCCCGGAAAAGCCCGCACGCCCGACGAGCTGATGGACGATATCGATCAGGCACTCCGTCTGATTCCGGGCAAGCACAAGCTCAACCTGCATTCCATCTACGCCATTACCGACGAGAAACCGGAACGCGACGCCCTGGAACCCAGGCATTTCAAAAAGTGGCAGGATTTTGCCAAAGAGCGGGGGTTGGGGCTGGACTTTAACCCGACGTTTTTCTCGCACCCCAAGGCGGCCGACGGGTTGACGCTTTCGCACCCGGACGCCAAAATCCGCAAATTCTGGATCCGTCACGCCAAATGCTGCCGTGCGATTGCCGAGCATTTCGGAAAGAAACTGGGGATTCCGTCGCTGAATAATATCTGGGTTCCGGATGGGTTCAAGGACATTCCTGCCGACCGTCTTTCCCCTCGCAAACGGCTGCGGGATTCGCTGGACGAGATTTTCGACGAAAAACGGGACGGTAAATACCTGTATGACAGCGTGGAGTCGAAGTTGTTCGGGCTGGGGCTGGAGGCGTGCACGGTGGGTTCGCACGAGTTTTACATGAATTACGCGGCGAAGCGAGGGGTGCTCTGCCTGTTGGACAACGGGCACTTTCACCCGACCGAATCGGTGGGGGACAAGATTCCGTCGATGCTGCTTTTCAACGACATGATGGCGCTGCACGTTTCGCGTCCGGTACGGTGGGACAGTGATCACGTGGTGCTTTTGAACGACGATCTGCGGGAGATTGCCAACGAGATTGTCCGGTGCAATGCGTTGGACAAGGTCCTGATTGCGTTGGATTATTTCGATGCCAGCGTCAATCGTGTCGCGGCGTGGGTTGTGGGGATGCGGAACATGCAGAAAGCGATTTTGGCCGCCCTGCTGACTCCGTGGAAGGAATTTGCGAAGCTCCAGAACGAGGGGCGTTCGTACGAACTGATGGCGTTGATGGAGGAACTTCGGACGTATCCCATGGGCGACGTGTGGAACGCGTTCTGCGAGATGAACAACGTGCCGGTCATGCAGAACTGGCTTACAGACGTCAAACAATACGAACAGGACGTGCAGCGAAAGAGGGGTTGACATCATGGCGGAAAGCAGGGTTTCCCACTGGAAGCAGACGATTATCGCTTCCATGACCAGCTATATCGACGCGGGTTCCATCGTGGCCGGAGCTGCGGGGATGGCGTTGTGGCAAAAATATATGAATCTGGAAGGGTGGCAGGTCGGGCTTCTCACCGCGTGCAGTTCAAACGCGATCGGAGCGGCGATTGGGGCGCTTGTCGGCGGCATTTTGTGCGATAAATTTGGCCGCAAGTTTGTCTACACGTACGACCTGCTGGTTTATATGTTTGGGATGTTGTTCATCGTGTTTGGCACGAACATTCCGACGTTGGGGTATTGCCTGTTCCTGTTCGGGTATCTGACCATTGGGTTGGCTGTCGGGGCGGACGTGGTGGCCAGTTGGACGCTCATTGCCGAGCAGGCTCCGGCGGAAAATCGGGCCAGGCATTGCGGTGCTGCGCAGGTTTTTTGGGCGGTAGGACCGGCCGTGGTGCTTTTAATGCAGGCGGCGTTGGGGTTCTGCCTGGGCGAGGAAAACGCACTTTTGGGCAACCGAATCGTGTTTGGACACCTGATTGTCGTGGCGTTTGTCGTGTGGCTTTTGCGTCTGGGAATGCCGGAATCGGACAACTGGAAGAAAGCCAAGGAGCAGGAAAAGGAACTGATCGCCACCGGCAGGGTGAAGCGTTTGGGGATGGTCAACCTGCTGTCGCCCACCAACCTGAAAACGGTGCTGTTCCTTTGCGGCGTGTACGTGGTGTGGAACTGGGCGGCGGGAACGATGGGGATGCTGCTGCCGTATATTTATCAGAATGTCGGCGGAATCAGCAATTCGGTATCGTGTGCGCTTACGGTGATTCTGTTTGTCGCGTCGGCCCTTTCCACGCTGAGTATCTTCATGGCGTGGGGGGATCGGGTCAGTCGGCGGCTGATTTACGCCGTGGTTGCCCTTTTGTTCGTTGCGGCCTGGGGGCTGTTTTTGCTTCCGAAAGGGGTCTATTCGCAGTGGCATTTGACGCTTCCGGTGTTGGGCACGGTGCCGGCCATTTTCGTGTTGATTTCGGTGCTGATGGGGCTGAACAACGGTTCGGGGCAGCAGGCGTTTTATCAGCTTTGGTGCAACGAACTGTTTCCGTCGCATTACCGTGCGTCGGCACAGGGGTTCACGTTCTTTGTGGCGCGGATCACGGTCGGTTTGTGGACGGCTTGTGTTCCAGTGATCATGGGGAAGGATGGCGAAAACTTTGCCACGGCCGCGGCGATCATGGTGGGGTTTGCGTTGTTCAGCATGTTGGTAGGAACGTTGTTTGCACCGAACACGTCGGGCAAGACGCTGGAGCAGATCGAGCGGGAACGCTACGGCGAATAAAGATCGCGAACGTAAAGTTAATGTGTCAGAAAGCGGGGCGAGAAATTTTTCACGCCCCTTGTTTTTTGGCATTTTCCCGGTTATAATGGAGAAAAATCCCACCGTTATTTTGTGAACAGGAGAAAAAGATGAAAAAATGGTTGCTGTGGTGCTGTATCTTTGGAGCGGGGCTGGTTTGGGCGGAGGAATCGCGTCTGGAGGAATTTCAAAAATGCGGGCTGCCCGATGAAATCCTGTTCGCGGTGCGAAAACCGAGCATCGACGGCCACTGGTATGCCAACATCGGCTACTACGCGACCAGCTCGTGCCGGTATCCGTTTCATCCGCATGGTGGGGGGAAGCTCTGCATTTACAACGTGAAAACGAAGCAGACGCGAACCCTTTTCGAGGATCCCCAGGGGAGTGTTCGCGATCCGCAGCTGCATTACGACGGGCAGAAAATCCTGTTCGCGTACCTGCCGGCAGGAAAGTACCATTACAGTTTGTACGAGATCGACATCGACGGGAAGAACCTCCGCCAGCTCACCGGCAAGGGGGAGGACACGCAGCCTGCGGGTCAGGAGGATTTGACGAAATACGCTCCGGCGGGGTGGGACGATTTTGAGCCGACGTACCTTCCGGACGGCCAGATCGTCTTCTGCTCCACGCGGTGCAAGCGATACGTGCAGTGCTGGAAAACGCACGTCGCCACGCTCTACAAGTGCAACGCTGACGGCTCGAACATTCGCCAGCTTTCGGCCAATCTGGAGCATGACAACACGCCGTGGGTGCTTGCCAACGGGCAGATCATTTACATGCGTTGGGAGTACATCGACCGAAATCATCTGGTGTATCACCACCTCTGGAGCATGAATCCGGACGGTACACGGCAGATGGTGTTTTATGGCAACCAGCGGCCTGGCGGGGTTTTTTTGGGTGCCAAGCCGATTCCCGGAACCCCGGCGGTCGTCGCGACGTTCTCGCCCGGTCACGGCATGAAGGAACATTACGGCAAGATTGCCATTTTCGATCCCTCCTGGGGGCCGGACGACCCGCGTGGTGTAAAAATCCTCAGCAAAACGACCGACCATTCCGACCCGTGGCCGTTTGATACGGAGCATTTTCTCGTGTCGGCCCGCACCCAGTTGATGCTGCTGGACGGGAAGGGAAATACCGAGGTGATTTACGAACTTCCGCCGGAGGATGTGAAAAAGGGATACTGGCTTTCCGAGGCGCGTCCGGTAATGAAACGCCAACGGGAGCCGGAAATCGCCGACCTGACCGACCCTGCCAGCGACCACGGGACGTTGGCGCTGATCAACGTTTACCATGGCCGCAAAATGAGCGACGTGAAAAAAGGGACGATCAAATACCTGCAAATATACGAAGCGTTGCCCAAACCGGTCAACTACGCGGGAGGCATGTCGGAAATGTCGTCCGCCGGAACGTTTGCCGCCGAGCGCCTGATCGGTACGGTGCCTGTTTCCGAGGATGGCAGCGCGTATTTCAACCTTCCGCCGCTCCGTTCGGTGCTTTTCCTCTGCATGGACGAAAACCACCACTGCGTGAAGCGGATGCACTCATTCACATCGGTCATGCCGGGGGAAGTGACGGTCTGTATCGGCTGCCACGAGGAACGTCTGGAAACCCCCAGCGCCGAGGAAAAAGACCAACTTGCCCGCCTCATGCGAACGCCGCCGGTCGATCCGCAGCCGATCGAGGGGGTGCCCGATATTTTCGACTTCCCGCGAGATATTCAGCCGATTCTCGATAAACATTGCCTGGAATGCCATAACCACGACCGCGAGGAGGGGGGATTCAACATTTCCGGCGACTGGGGGCCGCTCTACACGATCGGCTACCAGCAACTTTCGTGGCGGAAGCTGTTGGGCGACAACCGGATTACCGTGCCGTACCGTCCGAAAAGCAACTTCGGCCCCTACGAAATCGGCACCGGCGCCAGCCGTTTGCTCCAGCTGATGGAGGAGCACCACGAGGGGGTGAAACTGTCCGAAGCGGAGTTGAAGATGGTCCGTTGCTGGCTCGACGCCGGCGCGAATTACGCGGCGACTTTTACCTGCAACTGTGCGGGGGAAATCGGTTCCTACGAGAGCGTCAACATGCGGAATGACAAAGACTGGCCCGAAACGAAGGCCATGGCGGAAACCATCTCCCGACGCTGCGACCCGTGCCACGCCCCGACCGAGGCGGACAAGAAAATCGGTTCCTACACGCTTCCGGCCCAATATTACGCCAATTACTACCCGCCGGAGCAGTTCCAGAAGAACCTTTTCGTCGCGCACACCCTTTCGGAGGATGGCGGACGGTTCAATCGGCATATCATTTTCAACCTGTCGTACCCGGAGAAATCCAAGGCGGTGCGTGCTCCTCTGGCCCAATCGGCGGGAGGGTTGGGGGTCTGTCAGGCGAAAAGCGGCAAACCCGTATTCACCGACACGAACGACCCGGATTACCAGACGATCCTTGCCGGAATCCAGCGTGGGCGCAAGTACATTCTGGAAGAAAACAACCGTTTTTCCATGGCCCTGCCAAGCCCCAACAACGGGAAAGACTGCCCGGTTCGTTTCGTCCCCCGCAAGGAGTATGTCCGCGAAATGATCCGCTACGGAATCCTTCCGTCGGACTGGGATTTTTCGCAGCCACTCAACCCGTACGAAGTGGAGCGGAAATATTGGGAATCGATGTGGTACAAGCCCGTGCGGAAGTAACCCCTCCCGATGGGAAACCGGAATTGGATTTTTAGCGCTGCCTTATGGCAAATTTGCAAGGAGAGGAAACGCTCATGAAACGTCTGTTTTGGCTTGGAATCCTGTTGGTGGCAACGGAGGTTTTCGCGGAGAAACCGGTGATTTTATGGTCGTCGTCTCCGGTGTCTCCGGGAGAAACGGCGCTGTTGTTTGGCGATGGTTTTGGGGAGAAACCGACCGTGACACTCACCTGTGGTGGCCAAACCGAGACGGTCACGCCTCAGAGTGTTTCGCCAAACGCGGTGACGTTCGTCGTACCCCAGGGGTTTCCGAAGGGGTGGATTTCCGGCGAGGTGAAAAACGGGGAAAACGCAGCTTCCTTTACGCTGAATCATCCGAAATGCTGGTGGATTCAGGGGGATCAGGGGCGAACGGCATCGTCGGTGGATGGGGAGTTTTTTTGCGTCGGGGAGTGCCTGGATTCCATGGCAAAGAACTGTTCGCTGGTTTTTCTGCGGGAGGGAAAGGAAGTCCTCTCTTTTCCGCATTTCCTTTCCAACGCATGCCTGGCGTATGTTTTCTGGAGCATCGAAATTCCGACCGGGGAGTATACCGTGGTTTTGCGGAACGACGACTCGAAAGAGGTCTTTCCGTTGGGCAAAATTCAGGTGGTACCGAAAAAGTCGTTCTGGAAAGAGGACGTTTTCGACGTTACGGCGTTCGGGGCGGTCGCGAACGATGGAATCGACGACACGCCAGCTATTCTCGCGGCGGTGGAAAAGCTGACGGAGAACGACGGTGGGGTGCTCTTTTTTCCGTGTGGGCGTTTTCAAATGACGGAAACCATCGCGTTGCCGCCGTATAGCGTGGTTCGTGGAGCCTGTGGGGAAGACAACTCATTTCAGGAAGAAAGAAACGAGCCTCAGACGGAAATTTACTGGCCCGATACGTACGAGCCGCCGGAAGCGCTGATTCGTGGCACGCACGCGTTCGGGGTGGAGGATATTTTTCTGACCTGCGGTTTTCACCAGGACGGAATCGTCTCCGCTCCGGCGGACGCTCCGGAAGCGGGGAACATTCGGATTCATCGCGTGACGTTACGGATGTTGTACTCGCAATACGTGAACGACAGCAACGACGAGCGTTCCCGGCGGCTGAACAACCTGCATTACACCCGTGCCCTGCGGCTTGCGGGGGAGAACGTGCAAGTCACGGATAGCGATATTTACTGCGCGGCGGGGGGCGTTTTCGAGTTGAACTGCACGTACAGTCGGTTCCAGAGAAATGCGTTGAGCTGTGGGAATATCGTCGGCTGGAACGGCTTTCAGGGGCAAAACCTCCTCTTCCTGTGGAACCGGTTCGGCGGCGCGAATTGCACGTCGTTTTACGGTCGGCCGGATGGGTCGGAGAATATCTATTGGCGCAACAACACCCACGAAAACACGTTCGACGGCAACAATCGCGAAACGATTACCGGCGACGGTCGAGTGCACGCGTACAAGGGGTTGATCGAGAACATCACCCCCCGCTCGTTCACGCTCATCACGGACGGCAAACCGATGGTGTGGCCCCGTTTCCCGGTGGAGGTGTGGCAACGCGGAGCCGTGCAGATTGTCGGCGGCAAAGGGGTGGGCCAGTTCCGCCGGATTCAGAAAATCGACGGGAACCAGATCGTTTTGGAGCGTCCGTGGGATATTTTGCCGGACGCCAATTCCGTCATCAACATCGGTTCCTTTCGGCGGCATTTCGTTTACACGGAGAACCTCTCGTACGATTCTACCGTGTCGTTACAATTTTATGGTTCCATGCTGGAAAGCCTGTTTTTTGAGAATCACGCGTGCCGAACCGGGGGCTGGAATGCCGACGCCATGACGGGCGAAACGGGGTGGTTCAACCAGTTTTTCAACAACACGCATACCTGCGGCAACAGTTATCGCGGCCCTCGCAACGAAGTTCCGCCGACCGACGCGCAACTTGGCCTTTTGGCGTATGGCGACGGCAACGGCAAGCAGAAATACCCCCTGATCCGCGGCTGCGTCGTGCGAAACAACGAGCTTTTGTCCAACGCGAAAATCCACCTCATGGGGGGCGTGGAGGATTGCGTTTTGGAGGGCAACGCGGTTTCTAACAGCGACCAGGGAATCGTGATTTCCGGGCAGGCGAAGAATATCGTGTTACGGAACAACACGTTCTGCAAGGTGCGGCGTCCGTACGTCTGTTCGCGGGATTCCGTGGTGCTGGACGAGGCGGAGGCGTGGGAAAGTGCACGCGACGCGGTGATTTGGGAATTAAACCTTCCCCCGGAGGAAACCGCCGAGCTTGACCGGTGGGCCATGCTTCGGTACGTTTCGGAAAAATACCGGGGAAAACGGCTGACGGCCGAGTGTGTCGCGAATCTGACCGGCATGGTGGTTCGTACGGTGAACTGGACGTCGCTGGAACCGTTGATGAAGCATGGCCAGGCGGGAAAAGCGGGGTTGTATCTGTCCGTTTCATCGAATTGTTCCGTGGCGGGAAAATGGACGGCGGAGGTGCGTCCGGAAGATTTCCCGGTGGAAGGGTGGAAATTCACGTATCCCGAAGCGACGCTGGAGCCGGGAAAAGAATTTTCGCAGAATCTGATGGTCGAGAAACCGGAAGGGAAAGCCCGCTTCGTGGCCATTCCGGTAACGTTCACGCTTTCGGGCGACGGCTGGACGCTTTCGTGGTTGCAGAAGCTGGAAAATCCCTGGGAAAATATGCCGCTTGAGTCTTGGCAGGTTTCTCCCACCCCTTTTCTCGGACCGAACGGAACCATGACGAAAATGGGATACGTTCCTTACGAAAAATTGCCCCCATCGCCGACGCTCGTTCCGGCCATCCTCGAACGGGGAATGTTCCAGTTCACGCCGTTTTTCAAGCCACAGGACGACGGTAAACTTTTATACGCCGTGACGAAAATCGTCGCCAAACGTCCGATTCGGGTTCGTTTCCAATACGACGCGTGCGGTCTGCTTTACGTCAACGGAAAACTCCTCGGCACCGCGCAAAACCGGGGAAGCTGGGGATTCATAACGCTGCGGGAAGGGGAAAATCGGGTGGAATGGCTCCTGCTGCCCAACCGTCGCCACACCAACGGCATCCCCCTGCCCCGTATCACCTGGGCGGAAAACGTTCTGCCGGGAGAATTGGAAGAAAACCATGAACTTTAACCGAAAAGAAAAAACCATGAAACGACGTTCCTTTTTAATCGCCGCCGGACTGGCCGCGACGTTGTCTGGTCAGGTTCACGCCGACCCCACCGATTCCGAATACGACGGAAAAAGCGCCAACCAAAGTGCCAAAGCCCGCCTGCGGCTTTCCAGTCAGGCCCCGCTGATTCCGGGGAAAACGATCGCGGAAAAAGCGGCGTTTTGCAAGAAATGCGGGATCGAGGCGCTGGAATTGAACTATGGAACGTATCGAGACACCCGGCAGGCTCGCAAAGAGCTGGACGATGCGGGGCTGGTTCCGTCCATCCTGCACGGAGTGGGGCCTTGCGGTTTGATCTGTTCGGACGACACGTCCCAGCACGCGAAAGGGATCGAAACCATCCAACGTGCTATCGAGGCGGCGCATCTTTTAGGGGGGCTTGGGTTCCTGTTGGTTCCGGCGTTTCATGGCACCACGAAACTCTCCCATCAGGAGATTCGGAAAGCACTGTTGGACACACTTCCACCGTTGGCGCAGATGGCAGGGGAGGCGGGAACGTCGATTATTTTTGAACCGCTGAATCGGGGAGAGAACAGCTTCCTGCGGCTGGTTTCGGACGGGGCGGCACTGGCTCGCGATATTGCCGAACAGTGTACCGGAGCGGGGAAAAATGGAATCAAAACCATGGGCGATTTCTACCACATGGCCATCGAGGAAACCGACATGATGGGAGCGTTTATTTCCGGCGGAAAGTACCTCCAGCACGTCCATCTCGCCGGCGGCCCCTCCGACCCACGACGCACCCTGCCCGGACAGAACGCGACCCGGTTCGTCGAAGGTTTTCGCGGCCTGAAGTACATCGGTTACGACAAATTCTGCTCGTTCGAGTGCGGGGTAAAAGGGGACAAGGAAATCGAGATTCCCAAGGCGTGTGCGTTTTTGCGTCGGGAATGGGAACTGGCGGAAATCTGAGGGATCTTTGGCCGTTTTGCCCGGCGGCTTTTAGAAGGTACCTTTTGTTAAAATGTGTTAAAATGCGAACGTAAACAATTTCCTTACTTTTGAAAAGCGAGTTTTTCCATGTGGTTTTCCAGAATTTTCGTGTTGTCCTGGGGGATGTTTTTGAGTACCGCTGCTTTTTCTGCCGACGTACGGGTGGAGTGGCATTTTATGGATGGCACGAGCCGTTCGGAAAAGGTCGTGTTGACGAAAAAAGCGTCGTCCGAAGGGGTGGCAGACGCTTCCAACGTCGAATTTCTGGAAATTCCCCGCCACGCGATCCCCACGGGGGTGCGGCATTTTGAAGTCCACCACCCGGATTGCGTTGCGCATGTGGGGGACGACGGATTTTACGTTTTCAACAACGGGATGTACGGCGAGTTTCGCGAACGTGAAAAGAGTGCCCGTTACACGCATGGGGCGACGATCATGCCGATGTTTGGTGTCCGGACGCCGCGTGGTGCGTTCACGGTGATCCAGACCGGGCTGCGGTTCGATTCGCAGTATGTCGTCACGTATCAAAAAGAAACCGGCCAGTACGACGTTTTCCTGAACTACGTTTTGAACGGCGAAAAACCGGATGCGGATTTGGGGATACAGTACCATCGCCTTCCCCCAACGGCAACGTACGCGGAGGTCGCCCGATATTACCGGAATTATCAGCTTCACCGGGGGGCGTGCGTGCCGCTTCGGGAACGGGTGAAAAACAATCCGGAATTGAAATATGCGGCGGAATCGATGGAGGTTCGCGTCCGTCAGGCGTGGAAGCCGGTTCCGTCGCCGGTGGGGGAGCAGACGGCGGAGAACGAACCGGAAGTGGGGGTCAAAATCACGTTCGACCGTTTCCGACAGATTGTTGACGAGTTTCAGCGGCAGGGGATTCGCGAGGCGGAATTTTGTCTGGTGGGCTGGAACGTCGGGGGGCACGACGGACGCTGGCCGCAGGTGTTTCCCGTCGAGCCGAAACTGGGGGGCGAGGAAAAGCTCCGCGAGGCGATCCGCTACGCTCAGGAACGTGGGTATCAGGTGGTTTGCCATACCAATAACTTCGACGCATACCACGCTTCCTCCATCGGCGGATTGTGGGACTGGAACTACCTGATCGTTCGCAAGGATGGCATTCGCACCACCCGCACCTGGGGCGGCGGAAACGTCTATCAAACCTGCCCGCAATGCGTTTACGAACGGTTCGTCCAGTCCGACCAGAAACGGATTCGGGAGTTGGGTTTTCGCGGCGTCCATTACATCGACGTCTACACCATCTGGCAGCCGGAGCGGTGTTATTCCGCAGAACACCCGCTCACCAAGGAAGAAAACGTTCAGTGGTGTCAGAAAATTTTCGAGACGACGCAACGGACGTTCGGCGGTTTCGGCTCGGAAAGTGGCTATGACTTCGCGATTGGCAACGTCGATTACGCCCTTTACGTTTCGTTCCACGACCCTGGCAAAGTGCTGCGTCCGGAAGAAAACGCCAAGGTCAACGCCCAGTACAATCCGACCCGTCCGCTTCCTGCCCTGGTGGATCGGCACACCCCGTTCTGGCAGTTGGTCTATTCGGGAATCGTGCTCCAGAACCCGTTCTGCGCCACGACGAATTACACGCTAAAAGACCCGATTTCGCGTCTGAAACTGGTAGAGTACGGCGGACGTCCGATGTTCTATTTCTACTCCGGGTTCCTGGCGGCCGGGGCCAACTGGATGGGAGAACGCGACATTACATGCGGCACCGACGCAGAGCTGCGGGAAAGCGTCGCCAAAATCCGTGAGGGATACGAGGAATTTCAGAAGCTGCGGCACTTGCAGTACGCGTTCATGGAAAATCACGAACCGCTTGCCCAAGAGGTCTTTTGCACGACGTTCAGCGACGGTACGCGGATCGTTACGAACTACTCCGACCGCCCGTTTCTCTGCGAGGGTCGGAGTGTTGCGCCTCTGGGATACGTCGTTTTTGAGGGAAATTCCGAAAAACGCGACGACCGTTAAAGCCCTTCCACCGAGGTGGGGAAAGGGGTCAGCGAATCGGTGTAAATTTTAGCCACCTGTTCGGGAGAGGTTTTCACCGGTGCGACCGAAAGCAGCACGGGGAGCGACGGCGTCGTTTGGGTCAGCTCGGTGAGCCGGGCGACGTCGGCCTGCGAAAAGCCCTCATCGGCCAGTTTGTGGTCGGCCCCCATCCGGAACAGCCACGCTTCCACCGCCTGAGCTGCGGCACGGGCTTCGGAGGCGTCGCCATGAAATCCGGGAAGCACCGGAGCCAACACGTCGGCCAGCACCGCGGAACAGACGGGATAAATCGTTTCCACCACCGCCGGCAAAAGCATGGCCAGCCCCAGCCCGTGCGTCAGGCTCGGCTTCACGGCACTCAACGGATGCTCCAACGCATGCGTCAGGTGCAAAAAACCGTTGTCAAACGAAATCCCTCCCAAAAGCGCCGCGTAAGCCAGATTGTAACGTGCTTCCACGTCCTGCGGGTTGGCCATCGCCTTGGGTAAATTTTCGTAAACCAACGCCACCACTTCCCGTGCCAACGTAATGGCAAAAGGATTGGTGCAGGTCGTTGTGGCCGCCTCGATCACATGATTCACGGCGTCGATACTGGTGTACAGGATGTGTCTGGGCGGCAACGTCATCATCAGTTCCGGATCGTCGATCGACCATTCGGGATAAATGCACTCGTACGCAATGGCCGGTTTGTAATTTTTGTGTGCCACCGAAGCGACCGCCACCCGGTCACATTCCGTACCGGTGCCGTGCGTCAGGTTGATGGCCACAATCGGAACCGCTTTTTCCGGCGTAAACCGATAACAGTAAAGCGACTCCCCCGTTTCGTTCGGGTATTCCAGCAAAATGGCGACGCTCTTGGCAACGTCGATGGGGCTGCCGCCGCCAATTCCAATGACCGCACGGGCACCAAACGCTTTGGCCATTTTCACCGCGTCGTCGATGTTGTCGGTGGTCGGGTTGGGAATCACCCCGTCGAAATGGGCGTACTCCAGACCGTTTTGAGCCAGCGCCGCCAACGTGGGTTCCCAGGCTCCGGAACCTTTGTAAGCGTTTTTGGACGTTACCAGCAACACTTTCTGAATGCCACGCCCCCGGAGCGTCGCTGCGATGTCGTTCATTTTCTGAATGGCACCGCAACCGAAATAGACGAGCGAACGGGCACGAATTTCCTGAACGGTATGGATGTTCAGATATTTCTCAAACATGATTTCTTCCTTTTTCTAGGGTTTAGGACGGTTTGGAACAACAGCCCCCATTATGACACGTCTCCGAAAATTTTTCAAGGGACGTGGCGAAATCTTCCCACGTCATGGGGCTGGCGGAACGCGTTTCAGGTAATACAGCCGACTGTCCAAATCGCCATGCAGCCATGTCAAAAGCCCGATATTTTCCAGCGCACGGCCCGTCATGGGGCGTTGGACGGGAAATCGGGTGTTTTCCAGGCCGAATCCCTCGTATTGGATTTTCGGGTCGCCAAACCGTTCTACCGTATAAACGGCGTCGGGGTCCAGCCCCAAAAGTCGAATGTTCGGAATCGCCTGCCCATATTTCAGCCCATGCCCAAACACGAACAGAACTGCTTCCGACCGGTCTTGCGTCACGAACTCGAACGCGGAATAACGCCGGTTTTCCCGAATCGCCGCCAGCCGGTAAAGCTCGCCAAAATCGACGATGTGCCGGAACCGTTTGTACAGCTTCACGTACTCCGCACACTCGGCCAACTCCTCCTCCGGACACTGGTCCAGCGGCAACCCCACCGAAAGCCAACTCATCATCCCCGCGTACGCCATGAACTGCATGGGGAAATTCCGGTGATTCAAAATATACGTGTACAGGCGACTGATCTGGCAACCTCCACCCCCCATCTTCGACGGATGCAGGTACGTGAACCCCTCGTGAATGTTGAGGATGTCAAACGTGTCCTGATTGTCGCTCCGGTTGATTCGCGAAAAATAACGATCCATCTCCAAATCCAGCCGTCCGCTGCCGCCGGCGCAGTTCTCAAAATAGACGTTCGGGAAATCGGCCCGCAAGCGTCGGAAAATCTCGTAAAAATTTCGCGTGTATTTCTCATGCAGGGAACGCCGCCCCACCACGAACGGAACCCCCGGATGACGATTCAAATCGATCTTGAAATACGCAATGTCGTTCTCGCTCAAAAACCGATGAATCATACCGTAGAGGTATTCCCGAACGTCGTCGCGAGCCAGGTTCAAAAGCGTGTATCCCTCCTCATCCAAAAGCCACTCCGGATGTTTCTGGTAAACTTCGCTCTCCCGATCCACCCGCTCAAATTCCATCCAGATTCCAAACTCCATCCCGTTACGATGAACCTCGTCGATGATTTTCTTAAACCCTCCCGGAAATTTCACCGGGTCAATCACCCAATCCCCCATGTTTTTCTGCCAGCCGGCGTCGATAATGAACGCCTCCACTCCGATTTTCGCCGCCAGTGGAATCAGTTTCAGCACGTTTTCCTCCGTCACCTGCTCCCGCCGAATGCTGGAATACGTGTTGAAAACCACCGGCATTTCACGCGTCCGCATGTTTTCCGGGAAAATCTCACGCTGCTGGTAGCGGTGAATCGTCCGCGACATTTGTCCGAATCCCCCCTTCGTGAACCCTCCCAGAAACACTGGCGAACGGACGCTCTGGCCTGCGGGAATCTCCATCTCAAAATCGAAATCGTTCAGCCCTCCCAGAATTTTCGTCTCGCCATACGCGTCTTTCTCCACCAGGAATTTCCAGTTGCCGCTCCACATCAGCGTTCCGAACCAGACCTCCCCCTGACGTTCGTCGGCATGCCCCTCGTCCAACGCGAAAAACGGCACGTGATGATGGCCGCTCAGCCCCGAACGGGACTCGAAACAACGTTCTCCCGCCGTTAACGGTTCCCGCGTCACCTGATATTCCTGCCCCCACGCACCGTCCAGATGCGTCAATCGCCACTCCCGACCTCGCGCCAAAGACCACTGCGCCGAGAAGAAATGCTCCAACACCATCGGTTCCTTCGACAGATTGAACACCTCCGTCCAACGGTGCATCAAATCGTACTCTGGAAAAAGTTCGTAATGCAGTACGATTCGATAGGTTCCCCCACCGCCCAAAAGCGAAATGGCCAAATGCGTGTCGCTGACCAACGCGTATTTTTCAAATCCCACGTTAAAAAGGCGTGGGTCGTCTGGAACCCGAAATTTCAACGCCGGCTCAAAATTCTGCTGCCTGCTCTCCCAGACGTACAGCGGATATTCCCATCGAGATTGCCGGGCGTTCCGCACCTGCCCCCACGCATGGTACGTCGTCTCCCAGGCCCCCGGCAAATCGGAAACCGCCCCGATTTTTGCCCCCCAGTACGTATTCAACGGCAGCCCAACCCCTTCCTGGAAGGGTGCCCCTTTTTTATAATGGCATAAAATCATGCCGTAACTCATGTTGTCGGTCGAAAGGAGAAACATGCCGTTCGCGTCGTTAAATCGAATGTACGACGACCCCGTTTCCGCTCCCAAAGCCCAACTGGAAATCCCCAGAATCAACAAAATCCACCGTGCCATAAAATTCCCTTTTCGTGTAGGGCCCTTTCTCCTCTTAATAAAGAAAAATACGAAAACACGAAAAACCCAATTCTCTTGCGTTTTTCGTGTTTCGCTGCCTGAACCGTCGTGAAAGTACCCTCGTACCTCCCCGATTCTCGTTATTTCTCGTTCTTCATGATCTTCGGCCAAATCATGTTCGGATTGCGTTTCAACGCCTCGTCAAAGAACGTGTTCGCCGCCGCGTGATCGCCCCCCGCAAGCTGGACCATTCCCTGCAGGTACAGCAACTTCGCCTGACGTTCCGCCGGGGTTCCGTCCTCTCCGAATTTGGAAAATTCATCCGAACGATTGTCCCGATTCAAACGAGCGGTCACGGCCGACGCAAATTCTTTCGTCAGCGCTTCCGCCTCCTCCGTTTTGCCGAGCTTCCGCAGCGACTGAATCTGATAGTACGTCAATTCGTGAGCCAAATCCCCCGGACGATTCTCCCTGGCCGCCGACATTGCAAACGCCTTGTCCGCACCTTCCCGATCTCCCTTCGCCTCCAACGTGGTTCCCAGAAAATGGAAAATCTTCGCGTTCTGGCCACCGCCAACCACACGCCCCACTTCCAGATTCGCCGGATACGTCTGGGCAATCTCGAAATCCTTTACCGCCTCGTCGAACTGCTTCGCGTCACGCAGGGCCAGCCCACGCAAAAGGTGCGCGTCCACAAAGTTGTCGTGTACCGCACGCCCCCCTTCCCAGACGTGGAAATGACGTTTCGCCATCAGGTCGATCGACTTCTGGTAATTTCCCGTCTCGTTGTACAGCCCCACCAGCCGAATCACCGCGTCGTCATGTTTCAGCACCGTCGCCAGATTCGCTTCCATCACCGCCAGACGATCCGCCGCCGGAACGAACAGCTGCGCTTCCAGAACATCCAGCTCCGTGTAAACCCGCGGGTCGGTCGGATCCGCCTGCAAGGATTTCTTATAGGCCGCAATCGCCTTGTTCACATCCCCTGCCCGGTTGTACGCAAAGCCCAGATTCCGCCAGACGCGGCCATACTTCGGATTCAGCTCCGCCGATTTTTCCCAGGCCGCCACACCCTTTTCCTTCTGCTCCAGATAGTAGAGCAAATCGCCGTAATACAGCCATGCCCACGCATCGCCCGGAGCCGCCTTGAGCACCGTTTCCAACAGGGCCAGCTCCTCGACACGGAACGGGAAACAGTAATCCGGCGACTGCTTCGCGGCCGTTTCGTAATCGCCCAAATAGTAGTAAACCATCGGACTGTTCGCATACGGCTTCCCGGCGGCGATCGCCCCTTCCAGCAATGCTTTCGCTTCGTCCATCGCACCCATGTTCCGGTAATCGACGACCATTTCCAGCAGTTCCTGAAGCTGAATCATCGCGTCGCCCACCAGATTCCGACGCAACACCCCGGCCAGTTTCTTCGCGTTCGTCCCTTTGAGCATCGCACGTTCCACGGTCGCCCAGTGGTCCAGCTTGTCGCGCTTCATCGCCTGATTCAGCACGTCGCCCGCCTCCTTGCTCTTTCCCAGTTTCCGCAGCGCAAACGCCTGGATTACCATCGCCTTGGTGTTCTGGTCGTTGACATGTAGCGACGCGTCGGCCAGCTTCACCGCCTCGGCATACGCCCCTTCCGCACAGGCAATCCGAGCCAACTGCATGTACGCCGCCGCTTCGTAACCGGTCGTCCACGCCGCCTTCCAGAACTGGTCTTTCGCCTCCTTGAGCCGCCCCTGCTGCCACTGCACGTACCCCAGAACATAATGCGGTTCGCCATCCTTCACCACCGTGTAATTGTGCGTCAGACGCTCAAGCGCCAACGTCAGGTGTTTCTCCGCCAAATCCCATTTCCCCTGCCGCGCGTAACGCAGCCCTACCACCGTGTTCGTCCGCGCGTCGCCAGGGTCACGCCGCAGCGCCTCGCCATAATAAACCATGGGATCCATCCGTGCGTTGTGGAACTGCTCGATCCGCAAACCTGCCAGGTACAATTCCTCCACCGTCTGGAAATCTTTCGGGTCGCCCGTCGGCTTCACAATCTCCGGTTCCGGCTCCGGTTCCAAGACCTGCGGCTGGTACTTCACCAGAAGGTTGCCGTCTTTGTCCCGCAACGAAACGCACAAGTCCGAATCCTTCGCGTCCTCCGGAATGGCAATCTCTTTCAAATAGGCGTTTTCCGGCGTCAGCGAGATGGTTTCCTGCAACACCGACTGGCCGGCATGGGTCAATTCCACCGTCGCGTCGTCAAACGTGCCGGTCACGCAAAAACCAAAAAACACTTTGTCCTTTGCCGTTCGTTCCAGATTCACCGCCGCGTCGAGCGTTGCGTTCTTCACCCCGCGAATCCCCTTGATTGGATACCAGTAGTGGCTAAATTCCCGCACCGTGCCGGGGCCAATCCAGCTGTAATCCGGCTGATTGTCCGACCATGCACCGACCATCAACTCCAGATAACAACCATCCTCGTCCGTCAACATCTGATCCCACATCTTCGCCCGGTCGTGGTTCCCCCACAGGAAAAATTTCTTCCCCGTCACGATATGATGGTTCGCGAAATGCACCGTGCCCGCTTCCTTGCCATGATCGTACCCCGCCAGGAAATCCTTCTCAAAATCCCACGCGAACACCGAACGGAACTGATCGGTATGATTCTTCCAGAAACGGTAGTCCACCCCGTTGTGAATCGGCCAGTCGCAGAATTTGATCTTCGCATGATCCGTCCCGTGCTGTACCGACGGCGGGAAAATCACTTCGTAATTCTCGTCGCAGTGCACCGACACGTTCGCCCAGCTGAGCATCGATTGCAGCAAATCCGAACGGTTCGCAATCCGCACTTTCGCCTCCAGATACGAACGCCCCGGACGTACCGTCATTGCCACGTTCCACTTCATCCGATGACGCAGTTCCGTCTCGCCGACATGGATCGTTTTGCTGCCGTCTTTGTTCTCGGTCGTTTTCCAATCCACTGCCATGAATGACGACGGACGATGATGGTGCGGGATGTTCCACTCCACGCCCCCCGACATCCACGCTCCGATCATGCCGATGAGCGCCGGCTTGACGACATGCTGGCGGTAGAAAAATTCGTAGCGGTTCGTCTTGTCCGTCGCCTGCAAAATGCGTCCGCCCATCTCCGGAAGCACGCAAATCTGAAGGTATTGGTTCTCCAGAAACAGGCCGTTGTATTTTACATCCACCTTGTTGTCGGTCAGAATATCATACATCGCGTAAGGGTACGTGTGCCCCTGCGCCCCCTGATAGACCCGACCTGTAAAGTAAATCGCGTTCAAGTCTGGTGGCCCGATCGTGTACGTCGGCAACGTCACCGGTTCCGACTTCACCGTCACCACATCCTCGCCAAACAGAGCCACGCTCCAAATCATACCCACCAGCATGGGTAAAAGCCAACGGTGTCTTTTCATTTTTTCCTCCCTGTTTCAAAATTTCATCAACGTATCTGCTTCATGGATGCCACGAAAACACACCACCATTCTAACATGTTTACCAGCACATGGCAAGAAGCGACCCCCCTTTTTTTTCGCAAAGGGATACTCTTTTTTTCGCAATCGGGCCAACGTCAAAACTTTTTACACTGTTTACAAGGGTCTCTTTCCGCGACGAAACATGTGTCGCTGCGGCGGACCAGGTACGGGTAAGTGTAAGCGAAAACGGAACCCCTTCGAGGGAAATTCACAATAATTTTTAAAAAACTTTCCCAGGTGGGGTTGTCTTTGAGGGAAAGATTTTATAGAATAAGAATAAGATTATTTATTGGAGTTTTTGGAAAAATTCCAATTCCCACCCTTGAACTCTTTATACAAAGAAGGAGACAGAATCATGTCGTCACCGAAACGATGCGTCAAGCGTCGCGATTTTCTGAAGGGCCTCGCGGTTGCGGGGGCTGCCATGTCGCCGGCGGTACTGCCGGGTAAAGTGCTTGGTCTGGACGGAGCGTGTGCTCCCAGTGAAAAAATTGTTTTCGCGACCATCGGTGTTCGTAGCCGGGGTTGGCACGATTTGCAGGTTTTCCTGCGTCATGAAAACATCCAGTACGTCGCCAACTGCGATATTCGCAAGGATCAGCGTGAACGGAATCTGGAGCTGGCCAAACAAAAATACGGGGACAACGCGTTCAAGGTCTATGACGACATGAACGAAATGCTCCTGCGAGACGATATCGACTCGGTACTGATTGCCACGGGCGACCGCTGGCACACGATGGCGTCGATCAATGCGGCCAAGCATGGCAAGGATGTTTACTGCGAAAAGCCGCTGTCGCTAACCATCGAGGAAAGCCGGGCGTTGGCCAATGCGGTGAATCGATACGGGATCATCTATCAGGCGGGGACGCAGCGTCGGAACATTGGCAACTTCATGTTGGCGGCGAAGATCGCGGCAAGCGGCAAGCTGGGCAAGCTGACGGAAGTTCATGCCAACACCCTCTGGCCCGCCACGACCCAGAACTGGCTTCCCGCTCAGCCGCAGCCGACGGTTGGGGAAGTGGATTGGGACAAATGGCTGGGGCCGTGCCCGTGGCGTCCGTTCAACCAGACGTACATCAACGGCGGATGGCGTGGGCATTACGACTTCCATGGTGGGGGGATTCTGGAATGGGGTTCGCACACGGTGGATTTGTGCCAGTGGGCGGCCCAGAAAGACGACACGGCGCCGGTGCGTTACGAGCCGCAGTTCAACGCCGATGGCTCCAAGGGGGGCGAGGTGTACGCGTGGTATGCCGACGGCCTGAAACTGGTCATGCGATCCTCCGGCTGGCTGGGGCTGGGAACGTGCAGTGCCCGATACGTCGGCGAAGAAGGCTGGGTGGAGACGGGCGACAGCGGTCGCATGGCGGTTTCCAACGACAAACTGCGTGGCGAGCTGAAATATTTCGGAATGCCGGGTACATCTCCGGACACCCACATTGCCGAGTTCATCGATTGCGTCAAGACGCGACGGAACCCTGCCGCCAACGCGAACGTGGCCGCTCAGTCGCACATCGCGTCGCACTGTGCCTACATTGCGTGGCAGCTGGGCCGCAAGGTCGAGTTTGATCCGGTGAAAGAGGAATTCCTCAACGACGAGGATGCCAATCGGATGCGTCGTCGTGCGTATCGCGAAGGGTACACGCTTTAATTCGTTCACAACCTGCCTTTTAATAATTGGAGATAAACACAATGCGAAAACATATTTTGGGAACCCTCCTTGTGGGGATGCTGCTTTGGACGTTAACTGCCGCAGCAGCTATTGACGAAGTGAAGAAACAGGCCGTTCTCGACGCCACCACCGACGCCGTATTGATCGAAACGATCCAGCAGCCGGGGGACGACGAGGATGCCATTTTCATGAAGATGCTGGCCTGCAAGCGGCTGGCGGTTATCGGTACGGAAAAAGCGGTGCCGGCGTTGGAAGCGATGTTGGCAAACGAGAAGCTGAACCATGCGGCCCGGTATGCGTTGGAAGCGATGCCCTGCGAGGCGGCGGGGCAGGCGTTGATTCGCGCGGCAAAAACGCTTACGGGGATGCCGGGGGTCGGCTGTGTGGAATCGTGCGGGGCGAAAAAGCTGGCCGCAGCGGTTCCGATGTTGAAGGAAAAGTTCCAGGGCTGCGAATGCCCGAACATGCGCAAGGCGATTTATGCCGCGATGGGAATGATTTCCACCGACGAATCGTTGGCATTTTTGATGAATGCCATGAAGGGCGAAGTGGAGAAAGACCCGCACGTGCAGATGGGCCTGGGCGATGCGATTCTGGAGTGTGCCAACAATTTCGAGAAGGCGGGGAGCTACGACAAGGCGGTCGCGATTTACGACGCCTGCGTCAATCCGAAATTCCCGGTGTTCATGCAGAAAGCGGCCTCCTACCGCACGATTTTGGCACGTCGCGCAATGGCGGGCGAGCTTTTGGCAAGCAAAATGGTTTCGCCGAAGGAATGCTGCTTCACCGGCGGGCTGAAAACGATTCGCGAATTCCCATGTGAATATGGCGAAACGATTACCAAGGCGGTGCTGGCCACGTTGAACCAGATTCCTCCCCAGCGGAAGGCACTGGTGATTCAGGCCGTCGCCGATCGTTGTGACGAAGCGAGTCGGAAGCTGGTCTTCCCGGTGGTGCTGGCGTCGCTTAACAGTGACGATTCCGTGGTGCAGATTGCGGCAGTCAAGGCGCTGGGGAAAGTGGGCTGCGTGGACATGGCGGAAACGACCAAGGCGATCATGACGTTCGCTTCCCTCCCGGAAGCTGAGGCGGCACGGGCGGAATTTTTGCAGGCGGCGATTCTTTCGCTGGCAGCACTGCCAGCCGGGGTTCTGGACGACACCCTGCTGAAAGGGATGGACGAGGCCTCTGGCATGGATGTGGATGTGGCCTGCGCGTTTTTCAAAATCATCGAGCTTCGTCGTATTGTGGCTGCCGGGCCGGAGTTGGTGAAAGTGGCCAACCGTGCGGGCGTGGATCCGAAAGTTCGTGACGCGGCACTGTATGCGTTGGCGGACATTGTGACGCTCGACAAACTGAACCTGCTGGTCGATGCGCTTTCGGGCGAAAAGAACGACAACAAGGCGAGCTGGATTCTCCGTTCCGCCTGCACCCGCCTGCCGCGTGAGGAATGCGCCGCTCAGGTGGTGAAGCTCTACGATGCCGCGACGAATGCGGACGAAAAGGGAAAAATGTTGACGTTGCTCAAGCAGATTGGTGGCCCGCTGGCGTTGGCGTGCGTGGAAAAAGCGTGCTGGAGTGCCGACACCGCCGACATGGCGACGCAGGTTTTGGGAACGTGGAATACGCCGGACGACATCGAAGCGGTCGCCGCCGCGTGCCTGAAGCTGGCCAAGGGTGCCGAGGAACGGTACGCGATTCGTGGCATTCGCAGCTACGTTCGTATCCCGCGTCAGTTCGACCTGCCTGCTGCGAAGAAGTTCGAGATGTGCAAGATCGCGTTTGACGTGGCGAAACGGCCTGAGGACAAAACGTTGATCTTCGAGGTCTTCAAGC
The DNA here is from genome assembly GCA_030535245.1 of Planctomycetia bacterium. Taxonomy (GTDB): domain Bacteria; phylum Planctomycetota; class Planctomycetia; order Pirellulales; family Thermoguttaceae; genus RGIG3701. Next base: position 52,266 of record JAUNBJ010000010.1, read on the forward strand.
GGATAATCGACGTGGCAAGCGCACGTGCTGCCATGAGTTACGCTGCCGACCCGGCTTATCGGGATGCCGCATGTGCCGCTTGCGTGGCGGTGGCGTTGAAGTTCCAGGGCCAGTCGGACGAGCTGAAAACGCTGTTGAACCGGGTGGTTGCGGAATGCAAAGATGCCAAGACGGTCGCCGACGCGAAAATGGCGTTGAATCGTCTGGATGCCATGATGAAAGACGCACCGCTGGAAATCGTTTCGGCGAAATACGGTGCGGGCGACCAGTGGAAGGACGTGACGGCTCTGGTGAAGCAGAAGTTCAACGGCAAAGCGGCCCTCGGCATTGCGGCAGGGAACGAAGCGTTTGGCGACGCGGCTCCGGGCAAAGTCAAGACGACACGCGTGGTTGTGAAGTTCAAAGCAACGGGAGAGCAGCGGACGTTGGAATTTCGTGAAAACGAATCGTTGATTCTGCCAGAGAAATAGTTCATAAAAGCGAACGTAGTCCTGCATCCATGTTATAAATAGTATAAAAAGAAAATAAACATTAATATTTATAGAGCGAACGCAGTGAGCGCACTAAAAGTTTTTTGAAGGAGAGTTTGAGAGGACCCGGTACGACCGGGAGCGACTACGGCTTCCGCCGGTTGCTACATCACCGGGAGGCAGGCGCTGGCGCTTCTGGCCTCCCTTATTCTATCGCGTTTCCTCTCAAAAGGCTGGAAGCTCGGTAGTTCTAACTATTGCGCTTCCAACCTCTGGGGAGGAACCCTTTTGAAAAAGAGGTTCCTCCCCAGCCCCCACCTCCCAAAACTTTTTACTACGCTCACTGCGTTCGC
>JAUNBJ010000119.1 GCA_030535245.1 Planctomycetia bacterium
CCCCTCCGAAAACTTTTAGGCTAATATTGTTTATTTTTTGGACACAGCACTAGGGGAATAAAAAAACGTCATTTCGGATTTTTTGCGTGTGGCGTCAAGGTTTTCTTATTTTACCCATTCTCTTTTACCGGAAATCTCTTTTCAGTTTCATTAACCGGAACAACCGGAATTCCTCGCCAGAAGAATCGGAAAAACCGGAACAACCCTCAAATTTTAACTTTGGGGGGAGGAAGGAATCTTCCGAAATCATGAAGTAGAAACGTTGGTATTTTCCAGCAAGGAAGTTATTTTTAGGAAACAATCATGAAAAAGTTGACTTTCCAGCGAATTTCCGCTTTAGGGCTTTCGGTCTGTTTTTTTACCGGGAGCGTGATGGGTCAGGCGATCAACGAGTCGCCGAACGATACGCGTAACATGCCGATGGCGATTACTCCCATGCGGGCGATTCCCGAAGCGACGGAGCAGTACGTGGCGGCTCCGGTGAATTATGGGCCGTCGGCGCAGACTCTGGAGGCGTTTCGGATTTCGGATCCGAATCGTGCAAGTACGAGTGTCAAGGTTCGTAACGAGGTAGTGCGTCAGCTTCCGTACCGCGAGCTTTCGTCGGAATCGCAGCAGAAGGTTCGTTCGGTACTGAAGGACATCAGCATGTATCGGCGGCTTCCGGTGCAGACGGTGGTTTGCGAGGAGGATTTGTTTGAATTTATCACGCGGCACCCAGACGTGTTAACGAATCTGTGGGAGGTGATGAACATCAGCAAAATCCGCATGAAGGAAGTGGGGCCGGACCAATTTTATTTGGAGGACAACGCCGGAACGCGGGGGATGATCGAGTGCCTGTATCGTGGCGACCGGTACCTGCTGATCCATGTGCTGGGCAGTTACGAGGGGGCACCGTTCCCCAAGCAGGTGAAGGGGAGTGGGCTTTTGGTGCTTCAGTATCTTCCGACCACCAACGAGATGGGGCAGCAGCTTTTGTCGGTGCGGATGGACGCGTTCATGCAGATTGAGAACATGGGCGTGGACGCGTTGGCCAAGACGTTTGGCCCGCTGGTGGGAAAAGTGGGGGATCATAATTTTGTCCAGACGGTGGGGTTCCTGGGTGTACTTTCGCGAACGGTTTGTTATAATGGAGATGGTGTCCGGCAGGTAGCGACTCAGCTAAAAAGCGTTCGTCCGGAGGTGAGTGAGCGGTTTGGCACGCTTTCCATGCAGATTTGTGACCGTGTGGAACGGCAGCGTGGGCCGCTTCCCGTCCCCATGACGGCGCAGACGGAGAGTACCGTTCGGTGACGTATCCCATAGCAACAGGAGGAATATCATGAAAACGTATCAGGTCAGGGTTTGTGACGACGGGCTTTTCTTTTCGGCCGCCCACTTCATCACGTTTGCCAACGGGGAATGCGAATCGCTGCACGGGCACGATTTTCATGTGAGCGTCGAGGTGTCGGGGGCCCTGCAGGGGGATGGCGGTTACGTGTTGGATTTCCAGCAGTTCCGCAACGCCATGCGTGATATTTTGCGAAAGCTGGATCACAAAATCCTGCTTCCGGAGTTGAATCCGCACTTCATCCTGTCGGTTCGGGAGAAGGAGGTGGAGACTTCGGACAGCGTGCAGAACTGGATTTCGCGGGTGGGCGACTGGCTCACGAAGGTGAACGATTACGATCGCATTCCGTCGGACGATTCCGCTGAGGAGCATTTCGAGCGGGAGCGGCAGATGGAAAGCCACCTGGCTCGCGAGCTGGGATTAACGCCGACGCCGCAGGAAACGTCTGCCTGCGAGGAGGCGCCGTTCGAGTCGCTGGGTGCGGAGGTGGAGGTGCGGTTTCAGTATCGTCGTTGGATTTTCCCGGAGGAGGATTGCGAAATTCTGCCGTTGTCGAACACGACGGCCGAGCTTCTGGCCGACTACCTTGCCGACCAGCTTCGCAAGCATCCGATTTTGAAGGATTACAAGCCGGACGTGTTGCGGGTGGAGGTGAAGGAATCCTCCGGCATGATTGGTGCCGTGACGCAGACGGAAAATGCGTAAGGCACCTTCTAAAAACCGCTTCCTTGGGCAAAAACGAGGGATTTACGCTTTCCAGCAAGGCGACATAAGGCGTAGCCTATTGCTAAATAGGTGAGACTTATGTCAACGCAGCCTGGAAGCGATAAATCACCGTTTTGGGCCGGAATTGGGTTTTTAGAAGTTGCCGTAAAAGGACGTCTCCTGTAGGGCCGTCGCGGGGTGAATTCCGAGAGATTTCGCGCCGCGACGGTCTTTTTCTTTTTAGGGGGGAATCTTCTTTGTCCAAAAATGTTCATGATTTGTCCGAATAAATCCTTGACAACCTTCTTCCCGATTTTTACAATAAAAAGAATGGATGCGGAAGTTCTGTTCCATGGAAACAGGTTTAGGAGGAATATATGAAAAAAGGGTTGTTTGTCGTGCTGCTGGGACTGACGGCGGCGTTGTATGCGGAGAGTCCGAATCTGGAGTTGAAATCGGAAACCGCCCGGTTGGTGTGGAATGCCGACGGTTTGTCCATTACGCCCCATCAGGGAAGTCCCGCCGTTCAGGGGTGTTCGCGTCCGGTCTGGTCGCTTTGCCTGCTGGAAAATCCGGCCAATGCCGATTACACCGGGAAAACGATCGTTTTGGACGACAACGTTCAGAAACTGGAGCAGCAACGGAATGCCGACGGGAGCTACGAGATTTTCTACCCGGAAATGGTTCAGGGGGAGAAGAAATTTGCCGTTTCCGTGCGGCTGAAGCTGGCGGTAGTGAACGGGGCGTTTGACGTTTCCGCCGAAGTCGCCAACAACACGACGGACTGGGTGGTTCAGGAACTTACCGGCCCGGTGTTGGTGGGGATTCAGGCCGACATAGAAAAGACACCGCTTTTGTGGCCGAGCGGATTGGGACAGAAATTCAGCCTGCCGCCGAACGTGACGCCGCCGGTCAACGACACCATGTGGGGGCAGAAATGGCGGGAGGAGAATGGGGATTACGTGAAGTCCGCCCAGTATCCGAGCCACCCGTTCACCATGCAGTGGGTGGCGTTCGCGGGGGACACGTGCGGTCTGTCGATTGCCAGCCACGACCCGACACGCGAATCCAAACGGTTCACGGTTCGTTACCAGACGGCGGCAAAGACGTACAAAGTTTCCATCGTTCACCAGCCGATGATCGCGCCGAATACGGTCTGGACGAAGAACCTGCTGCACGTGTTGCCGTATCGTGGAAGCTGGCATGTGGCGGCAAGGCATTACCGCGACTGGGTGGATACGTGGAATACGGTGGGGCAGCAGAAACCCGATTGGGTGAAAGAGCTGAGCGGTATGCTCCTGGTGATTCTCAAGCAGCAGAATGGTCGGTACGTGATGTGGCATTACGACGACATCGGTGGAAAAATGTGCGACGTTGCGGATGCCATGGGATACGACTTTATCGCGTTGTTTGGGTGGCACCATGGCGGGCACGACCACCTGTATCCGGAATATTTCCCGGCGGAGGAAATGGGCGGGCGTGAAGCGTTGCGGAAGGGGATTGCCGCCGCCCATGCACGTGGCAAGCGGGTCTATATGTACGCCAACGGCCAGCTCATCGACAGCGACAACAAGGCGTTTTGGGAAAAGGAGGGGAAAGCCCTTTCCATGGTTCGCAAAGATGGCGGACTGTATAGCGAAACATGGCAAAAATTCGAGGATTCGCCCAGTCATTATTGCGGGTTGGCCTGTTCGGGGAATCCGCGATGGTTTGAGATCATGCTCGGACTGGCAAAACAGGCAAACGACCTGGGAGCCGACGGCATCCTTTACGACCAGCTCGGCGTCGGGGCGTCGGTCCCCTGCTTCGCTCCGAATCATGGACATCCGGTTCCGTCGATGGGGCACGGCACGCAGGCGGCGTATCTGCTGAAAAAACTTCAGGAAGCCATGAGCCAAATCAATCCGAACTTCATTATTCTTACCGAAGGGTTGAACGACGCCGGGGCCAATGCGGTTTCGTACTATCACGGCATGTGTTTCGGAGCGTTCGGGCCGCCGTCGGTACCGCTGCTGGAGGCCATGCGGAAAAACGCTTTGGGAACGGTTCGGTTCCCGGAGTTGTATCGCTACACGTATCCCGAAGTGACGCTGACCATCCGTAACCCCAGCCCGGTGGAGCACCCGCGTTTTACGAACTACGCCTGCCTGTATGGGATCAACCACGAAGTCGAGCTTCGTTATCCGCCGGACGTGAAATGCGTCGAGACGGGGAAACTGCCGACCACGCAGGAATACGTCGCGTGCCGTAGCTGCGACAAGCTCCACTTCGGACATTTCGACCGGGAAGCGTCGGAATGTTTCGCGTATTCCAAAGCGGTCATTGCATTCCAGAAAGCGAACGCCGACCTGCTGGTTCGGGGAAAGTTTGTGGATACCGACGGATTCACCTGCGAAGGCCCCGTGCTGGCCAAGGCGTTTTGTAGCGAGGATGGCAAGAAGCTGGGCGTGGTGCTTTGGAACCCGAATCCCGAACCGGCGACCTTCCGGCTGGAGGTGCCGGGAAAACGATGTGTCGCGTCGTCGGCCCCCAACCTTCCCCAGGTTGCGGAACCGTTCGCCCCCATGGAGCCGGAGTCCATGCGACTGGTGGTGTTTGCACCGTAGCGGTTTTTACGGGCGTTGTGCGGAGGGGCTGCGTGAAAAATTTTCCGGTTGACAAATTTCCTGTAAAAAGTTACACTTCAGGCAGGAAAGAATGGTTTTCAGGGAAATATTTTCAGAATGAAGCGGCAATTAGTATCCTTTCGACGAATCGTACTGCTGTGCGTCCTTGTGGGACTGACCGGTTGTCAACCGTTGTCGCTACTGCAAACGCCGATGAATCGTCCGTTGGAAGATGTTTCCTTCCTGACGCCCCGAAAGAGTTTCGCTCCCGATACCGTCACGCTGGAAGTGTTCATCGTTCGTAGTCCTTACGGTAACGAGGACCTGAACCAAAATCTCTGGAAAGAGGTGGACGAACAGGTTCTCTCACCGGAACTGCGGAGCAATCTGGCGGCGAACGGGTTGCGGATGGGGATTATCGGGAACCAGATTCCCGTCACGCTGGCCCGCTTGATGAAACTGCGGGACGACGAGAATCCCACAAACAACGGCATCATGACCATCAAACTGGAGGACATGGCCCAGACCCCAACGCTCATGCGGAAAACCATCAGCGCACGAAACCATCAGCGAAACGAAATCCTCACCAGCGAAATCATCCCGTACGCTACCGTTCTGTTCAACGAGGATGGCATTCCCGGTGGGGAAACGTTCGCCAATGCGCAAGGGGTTTTGGCAGTCAAAACCCGCACCTGCGGCAACGGAAGCGTTCACGTCGAAATCATTCCAGAGCTTCAGTACGGGCAGGCACGCCAGCAATTTTCCTACGATTCCGGCGGTGCCGTCACCATGGCCCAGGCCCGGCCGAAGAAATCGTTTGGCTCCCTCCGTTCCGAATTCACCATTACGCCCGGCCAGTTCATCGTTTTGGCCAACCTGAAAGACAAACAGGGCAACCTCGGCGAATTCATGTTGACCGATAACGAGTCGGACGTTCGGTATCAGAAACTGCTCTGTATGCGTGTTTGCTTTACCCAGCACGACGAAATGTTCCAGGCCGACGGCGTTCTTCCCATGGACCCCTCTGAAGTGGATACGAAAATCGAAGTTGCGGGGAATTGATAATTGATAATTGATAATTATTCTTGTTCAAGCTCTTTTTCTGGGTAGTGGTGCGTTGGAAGCTCGATTGTTGAAACGATTGCGTTTCCTGATACCCCATCGCCCCAGGTCATTGAATTTGTTCTATTGGGCACGAACAACCCACCCCTCAATTATCAATTATCAATTTAATAAGGGGGTGTCGGTGGGGTTATTTTTTCGTCAGTTCAAAAGTAACCGGTTCCATCCCCTTTTTGACGGAAATCGTCAGGCCTGATTTTTCAGCGTCGTTGTACTTTTTGGGGATCATGTTCTTGCCGCGTACCGGTTCTTTGTTGGGGTCTTGTTTGAAGTTGGGGTCTTGCGACTCGAAGCAGTTGATGAACACTTTGTACTCTCCCAGCGGAGCGCCTTTCCAGTCCTGAGTCATCATTTCAAACGTCCCGTCGGGCTGAATGGTGCCACGGGGCTGATACGGTCCCGATTCGGGCGAGAAAAAGACGGCGCCGTATTTCAGCGGCTGGCCGTCCAGGGTAACGGTTCCTGTGACACGGGCCATTTTCGGTTTTTTGCTACACCCGCCAGTAAAAGCCGTGATTCCCAGAACCACTGCCAACAACAAAACCACGTTCCAGCGTTTGACAAACATCGTGTGTACTCCTGAAAAGTTTTAAGGATGAAAGATATTTTGAGCCATTTCAAAAACCGGTTCCGACCAAAAGGTTCCTTTGGGTGCGATCAAACTTTCTGCGCGCCGTACAAATTCCCCTTCTTTGAAGGGGTACGCCCGTCAGGGCGGGGGGTAGTTCCGAAATGGTGAACGCTTTCCATGGTGCCAAAACACCCCGTCAGCCTACGGCTGCCACCCCTCTGAAAAGAGGGGAATTACCCATCTTGTCCAAACTCGCAAGGAAACTTGATCGCACCCGTTCCTTTTTGTCCGTGGAAGTGATTTTGAAAGTCCCCACACCGATAAAAGATAACAGGAATTTCCCCGATTGTCAATCCTTCCCCCCACTTGGCAGCGTTTGAGGAACGTGCTATACTTTATTTTATTATGAAGCAGGATAGTTTGGACAGCGTAAAACAGCGACTGGAAGCGATTTTCGCGCAACCGGAAATCACGCCGACGACGTTGGAATTTTCCCTGGATTCGTTGGGAGATACCGACGCGTTGGGGGAAATTCTGGAAAAAACGTTGCCCGACGGGGCGGTGGTGGCGTTGGAAGGGACGCTTGGCACGGGGAAAACACGGCTGGTTCAGGCGGTGGCGCGTGCGGCGGGAATCCCGGACGATACCGTGACCAGTCCGACGTTCGTCCTGATTCAGGAGTACCGGCAGGGGCGGCGACCGATTTATCATTTCGACGTGTACCGCCTGCGGGACGAGGACGAGTTTCTCGAACTGGGGCCGGACGAATATTTCGACGGGGAGGGACTCACCTTCGTCGAGTGGGCGGATCGGGTGGAAAACTGCCTGCCGAAGCACCGTGTGGAGATTCATCTGGAACAAACTGGGGCGACAAGCCGTAATGTTGTTGTAAGGATTCAATAATTTCAAATCGCCAGGGAGAGCGGCCATGTACATTGAAATGACACTGTCACGAATGGTGCTGCGGGAAGGTGATGACACGGGGTTTCTTTTTCTGCGTGAAGTCCGCGGCACACGGGAGTTCTGCATCGGGGTAGGCGTGCTGGAAATGGTCGCGTTGCGGCGGCTTCTGGATCGGGAGCCGACGAATTCAGGGCCGTTGCCGCATCAGCTTTTGTGCGACCTGGTTCACCAGCTGGGGAGTGGGCTGCGAGATGTGATTCTGGATTGCGACGAGGCTGGGGGGTTTGGTGCCCGATTGCGTCTGGTGCGGGACGGAACGCTTCTGGACGTGGCTGCGCGGCCCAGTGACGCGTTGGGCGTTGCGTTGTCGTGTCGTCCGGCGCTTCGCATTTTTGTGAACGAGCGGGTATTGAATCAGTTGGAAATCGAGACGTGAGATCGTCTGGATTCCAACTCCAAAGACAGCAACAAGAATCTGAAATACAACAAAGATAGTACAGCAAAGATAATGTCGAACGAAAACGACCGTCAGACCCCCATGATGAAACAGTATCTGGAAGCGAAAAAGGCATGTCCGGATACGGTGCTTTTGTTTCGCATGGGGGATTTTTATGAAATGTTCATGGACGATGCGCGTTTGGGAGCGAGGGTGTTGAACCTGGCCCTTACCAGTCGGGAAAAGGGGGCTAAGGCCATGCCGATGTGTGGGTTCCCGCATCACCAGGTGGACGCGTACGTGGGCAAGCTGATCAACGCCGGTTTTCGTGCTGCGGTATGCGAACAGGTCGAAGACCCCAAGCAGGCCAAAGGGCTGGTACGGCGGGAGGTGACGCGGGTCGTCACGCCAGGGACGTTGACCGAGGACGTTCTTCTGAATCCGCGGGAGAGCAACTATCTGGCGGCGGCGGTGGTGGAGGAAACGGTCGGGATTGCGTGGGTGGATTTATCGACCGGGCGATTTTACGCGTCGGGGTTTCCGAAGTCCCGGCTGTTGGATCAGCTGGCACGGATTCAGCCGTCGGAGTGTTTGCTGTGCGAGGGGGAGACGCTGCCGTCGTGGATGACGGAAAAGATGATGGTCACGACCCGCCCTTCGTGGAGTGCCGGGTTGGATTTCGCGAGGAAAGAGCTGGCCGGGCAATTTCATGTGCTGAACATGGAGGGATTTGGTTTTCACGAGGAAAACCCGCTGGATCGGCAGGCGCTGCGTGCGGCGGGGATGGTGTTGGATTATCTGAAGGAAACGCAGAAAGCGTCGTTGGCGCATATCGACGCCCTGAACACGTTTCGTTCGGGGGAAATATTGGAAATAGACGAATCGAGCCGCCGAAGTCTGGAGATCACGCGAACGTTGCGGGACGGCAAGCGAGACGGTTCGTTGCTGGCGGTGCTGGACGATGCGGTAACGTCGATGGGGTCGCGACAGTTGGCCGACTGGGTTGCCAATCCGCTGACCGACCCGGTGAAGATTCGTTTACGCCAGGATGCCGTGGGGGAGTTTCTGGAAAACTCCGAACAGTGCGACGAGCTGCGAAAAACCTTGCGGGGCATTTACGATTTGGAGCGGTTGCTGTCGCGAGTTACGACGGGGCGGGCGTCGCCGAGGGATTTGTACGCCATTGGCCAGACGCTGCGAATGCTTCCGGAACTGAAAACGAAGATCGCGACGTGCCGTTCGGAGGTGCTTCAACGGATTGCGAACGAGATCGACCTCTGTCCCGATTTGTGCCGCGTTTTGGGGGAATCGCTGGTGGACGACCCGCCGTTGACGATTCAGGAAGGGGGGATTCTTCGGCCGGGGTACAACGCGCAACTCGACGAATTGCGGAACATGGCGCACGGGGGGCGAACGTGGATTTCCAAATACCAGAACGAGGAGATCGAACGTACAGGGATTGCCAACCTCAAGGTGGGGTACAACAAGGTGTTCGGGTTTTACATCGAGGTGATGCACTCGCAGAACGACCGCATTCCCCCGGACTACATCCGTAAACAGACGATTAAAAACGCGGAACGGTACATCACGCCCAAGCTCAAGGAGTACGAGGAGGTGGTGCTGTCGGCCGACGAAAAGTCGAAGGAGCTGGAATACCGGCTGTTTTTGGAGCTTCGGGAGCGGACCAATCAGTACCGCAAGCGAATGAAGGGAACGGCCACGGTGCTGGCTGAGCTGGACGTGCTGCTTTCGTTCGCGGTACTGGCACGGCAGCGGAATTATTGCCGTCCAACGATCACCCAGGAGGCGGAGCTGGAAATTCTGGACGGGCGGCACCCGGTGCTGGATCGGGTAACGCCGGACGGGGAATTTGTCCCGAACGACGTGCTGTGCGACGACAAGCGGGGAAAAATCCTGCTGATTACCGGCCCCAACATGTCGGGAAAGAGCACGTACATCCGGCAGGCGGCGCTTTTGGTGCTGATGACGCAAATTGGCAGTTTCATCCCGGCCCGCGAAGCGAAGCTGGGGGTGGTGGATCGCATTTTCACACGGGTGGGGGCCAGCGACGAACTGGCTCGCGGCCAAAGTACGTTCATGGTGGAGATGACCGAAACGGCACGGATTCTGAACATGGCGACCGCGAAAAGCCTGGTGATTCTCGATGAGATTGGCCGGGGAACCAGCACGTACGACGGCATTTCGCTGGCCTGGGCGATTCTGGAGTACCTGCACGACCGGATCAACTGCCGCACGCTGTTTGCCACGCACTATCACGAGTTGACCGACCTGACCCAATCGTTGGAACGGATGCGGAACCTGAACGTCGCGGTGCGGGAGTGGAAAGACGAGGTGGTTTTCCTGCATAAAATCATCGAGGGGGCTACGGATAAAAGCTACGGCATTCACGTGGCACGGCTGGCGGGAGTTCCACGCGAGGTGCTGGATCGTGCCCATGAAATTTTGGCCGAAATGGAGAATCGTGACGAATCCCCGCAAACGCTCACCATATCACGGCAAAAACGGCCGGGACATGCACGTATCCGAACGGAAGTCGGCGATATTCAGCTCCTTCTTTTCGACCCGAAAGACCCGCCGATGGTCGAGGAACTGAGGAAAACGAACGTCGATAACCTGACCCCCTTGCAGGCCCTGACGCTTTTGGAAAAATGGAAAAAGGAACTGAAATGACCCCGCGAAAAATCCTCCTCACCGGAGCCACCGGCGGAATCGGCGAGGCGGTCGCCCGACGTTTTGCACGGAATGGCGACCTGCTGTTCCTGCAAGGCCACGCGAATGTGGAAAAGTTGTCGTTTTTATGTCACGAACTTCCGCTTGCGAAATCGTTGAATGCCGACCTTTCCGACACCGCAGCACAAGACAGGGTCGTGGAAACGGCATGGAATGAAGTGCGTCCGGGAATCGACCTGTTCATTCAGGCGGCAGGAATCGACATTCTCACCGGCATTCGCAAAGGGTGGACGTTCGAGCAAAAACTGGATGCCCTGCTTCAGGTGGATGTAACCGCCAGCGTCCGGATGGCTCGAAACGTCGCAAAACGTATGCAGGAACATGGAGGGGGAACCATCCTCCTTTTTGGCTGGAGCGCACTTCCGCACGGGCTGGCAGGCGACAGTGCCGAGCTTTTCTCCGTCGCCAAAGGAGCAGTCACGGCGTTTGCCAAATCCCTGGCCCAGAAAGTCGGCCCGACAGTGCGAGTCCTATGCATCGCCCCCGGCTGGATTCGGACGGCATGGGGCCAAAACGCCCCAGAAATATGGCAAAAACGCGCCGAACAAACCTCTCTCCTAAACCGCTGGGGACGCCCCGAAGATGTCGCCGAAGCGCTGTTTTTCCTCGCTTCCCCCCAGGCGGCGTTTCTCAACTCCATCGTCCTCCCCATTGACGGCGGAGAACGGTGGGGAGAGTTGTTTTCGGGGAATTGATAATTGATAATGGATAATTAAGGGTTAATG
>JAUNBJ010000011.1 GCA_030535245.1 Planctomycetia bacterium
CCTCCCGGATTTTTGGCAACCGGCGGCAGCCGTAGTCGCTCCCGGTCGTACCGGGCTTCAAAAAACTTTTAGTGCGCTCACTGCGTTCGCTATGTTATGAGTGTTTATTTTCTTTCCAGGATTCCGTTTATCGTTTGACAGAACACCAAAAACTACGCAGGATCACACCCAGATAAACAAGCGTCCCCTCAATCAGCAGGAGGAGTCCGGCAAACCGCAATGCGTCGAAAAACGTGCAGGATCGCCATGCGTAAAGACCGGCGGCAAAAATGGGGATGAAAAACAGAACCAGCAGCCCATAACACCCCCAGGGGGTCGGGCGGGGTTGGGGGGCGGCATGGGGAAGATTTTGGAGATAACATGCCCATTCCCCAAGCGTGAGGTGGAGCGGAAAAGGAAGGTCGCTCCAGGGAATTTCCCTCTCAAGCTGCCTGCTGCAATCGTAGAGGAACCCCTCGGTTTCCAGACTGTCGGCGACCCGATGAATCCAGTTTCCAAGCACCACGGCCAACTCGTCGTGCGGGGAGAAAAGCGTCTCTTTTTCGCGAAAGACCCCGTTTTGCCGGGCGATTTTGTGGATTTCCCGCCAGATTTCGGGTGGGACTCCGAGCGTGTCCCATTCCGCAGCAATCTTTTCGGCTGAGCGGTTTTTCAGAATTTCACGAAAATGTCGCGACGCCCGATAATTCCGCAGCTTCCAGCCAATCAGGTTCCACCAGGCAGGTTCTTTTTCGGGGATTTCTGAAATTTTCAAGTACCGCATGAACGCATTATAAAAAGGAAAAAACATGGCGTCAAGGAGGCGGTTTGAAATGGTTAATGGTCAAGCTAAATTGATAATTGATAATTGACAATTGATAATTGATAATTTGTGGTTCGTGGGATTTAAAACAATTCCTTCTGTTAAAATGGGGAAAATATTTTTCTCAAAACGATAATTTTCTATAGATTCCCCCATGGTATTTTTTATAAAGCCTGTTAAAATGTTTACAGTATCTATATTGTTTTATCAAATAGAGGAGAAATTTCAAATGGCATGTACAAAGCAATGCGTTCCCTTCCAGGGGACGGCGGAGCAGGAGGCGGAACTGAAGTCGGTCATCGCCCAGCTCAAGGACACACAAGGCTCACTGATGCTGGTCATGCAGAAGGCCCAGGGGATCTACGGCTATCTTCCGGTGGAAGTGCAGACGATGATTGCCGAGGGGATGGACGTTCCGTTGGAGAAGGTCTATGGGATAGCGACGTTTTATTCGATGTTTTCGCTTTTCCCGAAGGGGCGGCACCGGATATCGGTCTGTTTGGGCACGGCGTGTTACGTGAAGGGTTCGGCGGACATTCTGGCGGAGATTACGAAAGAGATCGGAATCGACGCGGGTGAATGCACGGCGGACACGAAATTTTCGTTGGATTCGTGCCGTTGCGTGGGCGCGTGTGGTCTGGCTCCGGTCATGGTGATCGACGAGGACGTTCATGGGCGGATCGTGCCGGCGCAGGTAAAGGGGATTTTGGCCCAGTACGAGTGATCATGCCATGATGCCGGAAATCTCGTTGAACATTCTGGACGTGGCGGAGAATTCGACACGTGCGGGGGCGAAGCTGGTGGAGATAACCGTCGCGGCGGACGTGAAAGCGGACACGCTGACGGTGATCATCGGGGACGATGGTTGCGGGATGTCGGCGGAGATGGTACGGCGTGTGGTGGATCCTTTTTTCACGACACGTTCGACGCGGAAGGTCGGGTTAGGGGTTCCTTTCCTGAAATTCGCGGCGGAGGCGACGGGCGGAAGTTTTTCGATAACGTCCACGGAGGGTGTTGGGACGACGGTGACGGCGGTTTTTGGACTGACGCACATCGACCGGATGCCGCTGGGGGACATATCGGAAACGATACGCCTGCTGGTGGTGTATCATCCGGAGAGCGATTTCCGATACACGTATCGGTACAACGACGCGTCGTTTGTGCTGGATACGCGGGAAATGCGGGAGATTTTGGGGGACGTTCCGTTCAGCGCACCGGAAGTCTCGGATTACATAAAAGAATTTTTGATAGAGAATAAACAGGAAACCGATAACGGCGCGGAATACTAGCGTCGAAGGAGGAACAAGATGAAAACGCTTGCGGAATTGAAGGCGATTCGAGAAAAGATGCAGAATCAGGTAAGCCTTCGTTCGGAAGACCATACGCAAACGCGTGTGGTGGTTGGGATGGCCACATGTGGTATCGCCAGTGGTGCCCGTCCGGTGCTTGTAACGCTGTCGGATTTGGTGCAGAAGAAGGGGCTGACCGACAAGATTGCGGTGGTTCAGACCGGCTGTATTGGTCTTTGCCAGTACGAACCGATTGTGGAAGTCGTCGAACCTGGCAAGGAGAAAGTAACCTACATTAAAATGACGGCGGAAAAAGCGGCGGAAGTGGTGGAGCGTCACCTCGTCGGTGGACACGTCGTGGAAAAGTACACCCTGGCTTCTGCGGACCTTAAATAACGGAGGAAATAATGTATCGTTCACATGTACTGGTCTGCGGCGGAACCGGATGTACGTCCTCCGGCAGTTCGCAGATTTTGGAAAATTTGAAAAGCGAAATCGTCAAACAGGGCCTTCAGGAGGAGATCGCGATCGTTCAGACGGGATGTCATGGGCTGTGTGCGATGGGGCCGATCGTGGTGGTTTATCCGGACGCTGTGTTTTATGCGCAGGTGAAGCCGGAGGATGTTGCGGAGATTGTCTCGGAGCATCTGCTGAAGGGTCGAGTGGTGGAGCGTCTGGCTTACAAGGAAGCGGACGGCGAGGGGAAGATCAAGGGTTTGGCCGACACCGATTTTTATCGGAAGCAACACCGAATTGCGCTGCGGAATTGCGGCGTGATCAATCCGGAGGTGATCGAGGAATACATCGGCACGGGCGGATACGAGGCGTTGGGCAAGGTGCTGACGGAAATGACGCCGGACGATGTGATTCAGTGTCTTTTGGACAGTGGGCTTCGCGGACGTGGCGGTGCGGGGTTCCCGACCGGGCTGAAGTGGAAGTTTGCGAAGATGAACCAGGCCGACCAGAAGTACGTCTGCTGCAATGCGGACGAAGGCGACCCGGGTGCGTTCATGGATCGTTCGGTTTTGGAAGGCGACCCGCACACGGTGCTGGAAGCGATGGCGATTGCGGGATATGCGATTGGCGCAACGCAGGGGTATATTTACGTTCGGGCGGAATATCCGCTGGCGGTGAAGCGGTTGGAGATTGCGATTGCGCAGGCCCGCGAAAACGAGCTGTTGGGCAAGAATATTTTCGGAACGGACTTCTGTTTTGACATCGACCTGCGATTGGGTGCGGGTGCGTTTGTGTGTGGCGAGGAGACGGCGTTGATGACGTCGATTGAGGGGAAGCGTGGCGAGCCGCGTCCGCGTCCTCCGTTCCCGGCGGTGAAGGGGTTGTTCGGCAAGCCGACGATCCTGAACAACGTGGAGACGTACGCGAACATTCCGCAGATCATCTTGAACGGTGCTTCGTGGTTTGCGTCGATGGGGACGGAAAAGTCGAAGGGGACGAAAGTGTTCGCTTTGGGCGGCAAGATCAACAACACGGGGCTGGTGGAAATCCCGATGGGTACCACGCTTCGGGAGGTCGTCGAGGAGATCGGCGGCGGGATTCCGAACGGCAAAAAGTTCAAGGCGGCCCAGACGGGAGGTCCTTCGGGCGGTTGCATTCCGGCGGAGCATTTTGACATTCCGATCGACTACGACAACCTGATTGCCATCGGTTCGATGATGGGTTCGGGCGGAATGATCGTCATGGACGAGGACAACTGCATGGTGGACATTGCGAAGTTCTTCCTGGAATTTACGGTGGAGGAATCGTGTGGCAAATGCACGCCGTGCCGTATTGGAACGCGTCGCATGATGGAGATGCTGGACAAAATCACGAAGGGTCAGGCGACGCTGGAGGATTTGGACAAGCTGGAGCAGCTGTGCTATTACATCAAGAACAACTCGCTGTGTGGTTTGGGGCAAACGGCTCCGAATCCGGTGCTTTCGACGTTGCGGTATTTCCGTGACGAGTACGAGGCGCACATCCTTGAAAAGCGTTGTCCTTCGGGGGTTTGCAAGGCGTTGTTGTCGTTCTTCATTGACGCGGAGAAGTGCAAGGGTTGTACGCTGTGTGCCCGCAACTGTCCGGCTTCCGCCATTTCCGGCGAGCTGAAGAAACCGCATGTCATTGACAATGCCAAGTGCATCAAGTGCGGTGCGTGTATCGAGAAGTGCAAATTCGGCGCCATTTACAAGAAATAAGAGGAGAAACGGAATGGAAGACATTACATTGAAAATTAACGGAGTCGAAGTGACGGCTCCTGCCGGTTCGACGATTTTGGAAGCGGCCCGACTTGCGCATATTGAAATCCCGACGCTCTGCTACCTGAAGGACATCAACGAGATCGGCGCCTGCCGGATGTGTGTTGTCGAGGTGAAGGGGGCGCGGAGCCTGGTGGCGGCGTGCGTTTATCCGATTGACAAGGGGCGCGGCGGCGAACCGATGGAAGTTTGGACGAACACGCCTGCGGTGATGGATTCTCGGAAAAAGACGTTGCAGCTTTTACTGTCGAATCACGATCGCAAATGCCTGTCGTGCGTTCGCAGTGGCAAGTGCGAGCTTCAGCAGCTGGCGGCCGAGCTGGGCGTGGACGACGAGGGTTATTACGATGGTTCGCGTACGCCGTCGGAGATTGACGATTCGGCCGTACATATGATTCGGGACAACAGCAAGTGTGTTCTTTGCCGGCGTTGTACGGCGGTTTGCGAAAACGTTCAGGGGATTGGCGTCATTGGTCCGAACGCGCGGGGTTTCCGCACGCACATTGGTTCGGCGTTTGAGATGGGTCTGGGCGAGACGTCGTGCGTTTCGTGCGGGCAGTGCATTGCCGTTTGCCCGACGGGTGCGTTGAGCGAAAAAGACGCGACCGACGAGGTGTTCGCGGCGATTGCCGATCCGGAGAAATTCGTGGTGGTTCAGACCGCTCCGGCGGTTCGTGCGGGTTTGGGCGAAGCGTTTGGGTTGCCGATTGGCACCAACACGGAGGGCAAAATGGCTGCCGCGTTGCGTCGCTTGGGATTTGACAAGGTGTTCGACACCGACTTTTCCGCCGACCTGACGATCATGGAGGAAGCGAACGAGTTCCTGAATCGTGTTTCCAACGGTGGGGTGCTGCCGTTGATTACGTCCTGCTCTCCGGGCTGGATCAAGTATTGTGAGCATTACTTCCCCGACATGACCGAGAATCTGTCGAGCTGCAAGTCGCCGCAGCAGATGTTCGGTGCGATTGCGAAGTCGTACTATGCGGAGAAGATGGGAATCGACCCGAAGAACATGGTAGTCGTCAGCATCATGCCATGCACGGCGAAGAAGTTCGAGATTCAGCGTCCGGACCAGGCGGCCAACGGGGTTCCGGATGTGGATTTCGCGTTGACGACCCGCGAGCTGGCGCGTATGGTCAAGCGGGCGGGGATTCGGTTCCTGGATCTTCCGAACGAGGATTTCGATGCGCCTTTGGGTCTTGGCACAGGTGCGGCGGTCATTTTCGGCGCGACAGGCGGCGTGATGGAAGCGGCGTTGCGTACGGCAGTGTTCAAGCTGACGGGCAAGGCTCCGGCGTCACTCGATTTCACCGACGTGCGTGGCACGAAGGGGGTGAAGGAAGCGACGTACAACGTGAATGGTCTGGAGGTGAAGGTGGCGGTCGCGTCGGGTCTGGGCAATGCCAGGGCGTTGCTTGAGAAAGTCAAGGCGGGCGAGGCGAGCTATCATTTCATCGAGATCATGGGATGTCCGGGGGGTTGTGTGAATGGTGGCGGGCAGCCCCAGCAGCCGGGACATGTCCGCAACACGGTGGATATTCGCGCTTTGCGGGCCAAGGTGTTGTACGATCTGGACAAGGCGAACAACATCCGGATGTCGCACGAGAACCCGGCGATTGTCGAGTTGTACGACACGTACCTGGGCGAGCCTGGCAGCGAGAAGGCGCATCATTTGCTGCACACGACCTACATTAAACGAACCATTAACTAACGGTAACTTCTAAAAACCCAATTCCGTACAAAGCGGTTTTTAGAAGGTGCCTGACATGTAATGACATGTGTTAAGAATCGTTAAAAAATTTACCCCGTGGAGTTTTTTTCACGGGGTTTTTTATGGGTCGTCCTTGCGAAAGGTGGAACGGGATAGTATATTGGATAAAGAGGGGATGTGGATACCCCGGAGCATTTCAGACAAAGGAAAAAACCATGGCGCGGAACATTTTGATCATCACGGGGAGTCCCCGGCGTAACGGGAACAGCGATTTGCTGGCGAAGGCGTTTGCGGAAGGGGCGAAGGAAGCGGGGCACAAGGTGAAGTTTTTCTCCGCAAGCAAGGATGCCGTACTGCCATGCCAGGCGTGCGACAAGTGCTGGAAAAAGGGGAACGCGTGCGTGTTTGACGATGGGTTCCGCAAGCTGGAAAAGTTGCTTCCGGAGGCGGACACGCTGGTCTTTGCGACGCCGCTTTACTGGTTTGCGTTTTCGGCGCAGCTCAAGGCGGCGATTGACAAGCTGTACGCGTTTGTCAACGAAAAGTGTCCGACGCCGTTGAAGGTTCGGGAAACGTTCCTGATCGTGTCGGCGGAGACGGACGAAAAGAAAGATTTTGGCGGGGTACAGAAAACGTACAAGTCCATCCTTCAGTATATGAAGTGGAAGAATCTTGGCGAGCTGTACGCGTGTGAATTGGGGCCGAAGGGTTCGGTTTCGCAGGAATACCTGGACGTGGCGAAGCAGGCGGGGTTTGATTTGTATCAGTAAGGGGCGAAGCCGGGGTCGTGGTTTTTCAGGAGGGAAACATGTTTCGTTGGATATTTGCGATATGGATTCTGATGGCCGCGACGTTACGAGCGGACGAGGTAACGTGTGAGATTGTCGTCACGGGGGGTGGTTCGGCGGGGATCGCGGCGGCGTTGTTTGCCGGGGAGTCGGGGGCGAAAACGATCCTTTTGGAAGCGACGCAGCAGTTGGGAGGGAACACCACCTCTGGGGGGGTGGCGTATCCGGGGCTTTTTCATGCGTGGGGCAGGCAGGTGATTGCAGGGCCGGCATGGAAATTGCTGGAGGAAACGATGGCGTTGGGGGATGGGGCGATGCCTGATTTTTCCAAGCCGACGGGGCGCGAGCATTTCAGGCACCAGCTGCGTATTTCGCCGGAGGTTTTTTTGCTTTTGGCGGAGGAGTCGCTACAGAAAAAGGGGGTGGAGATTCGGTATTATGAAGCCCCGTCGAAGTTGGAAAAGACCGATTCGGGGTGGAAGGTTACGACGTCGGCAATGGGGGAGATGCGGACGATTCATTGTCGCGTGTTGATCGATTGTACGGGGAATGGAGCGTTATCGGCGATGGCTGGGGCGAAAAGGATGCGTGAAAACGAAACGCAGCCAGGGACGTTTTCCTACATGTTACGCAGCGGGATAGAGATGGCGTCGCTTTCGTCCGAGCAAAAAAAGGAGATTGAAAACCGTTATCAGGCGGCATTGCGTTGTGGTGCGGTTCAACCGGGCGACGTAAGGGACCTTTGGTCGTATTTGTCGGGTTCGAGTGCGATGAATTACGTTTATGGGGCGGACAATTCCACGGCGGAAAAGCGGACGGAGACGAATTTGCGTGGACGTGCGGCGGCGTTGCGGATGTTGCGTTTTACGCGATCGCTTCCGGGGGGAGAAAAGGCGAAGATAACCCGGATGAGTCCGGAGGTTGGCGTCCGGGAGACGTGGCGTGTGGTGGGGGATTATGTTCTGACGCATGAGGATTACGTATCGGGGAAGGTTTGGGAAGATTCGCTCTGTTTCGCGTTTTATCCGGTGGATTTGCATGTCAACGCGACGGGGGTTCGACCGGCGCATTTGCGGGAGGGGGTGGTGCCGACGGTGCCGCTTCGGGCGTTGCTTCCGGCGGGGGTGGAGGATATTCTGGTGGCGGGGCGATGTTTGAGCAGTGACCGGCTGGCCAATTCGGGGCTTCGGGTTCAGGGGGCGTGCATGGCGACGGGGCAGGCGGCGGCCGCGGCGGCGGTGGTCTCGGTTCGTACCCGGACGACGCCTCGGAAGGTGGATCTTTCGGCCGTGAAAGCGTTGTTGCGGGAACATGGGGGGATCGTGCCGTAATATGGAAAGGGGCGTATGGAAGGAGAAAAACGGTTTTTTTCTTTTGGGACGGATTGAATCTTCTCGTGGCCCATGCTATAATTTATTGTCTTTAGGTAAATTCTAAAACGCTAAAGGTCGGATTTATGAAAAAATTTTGGATGGCGTGGGCCTTCGGGGTAATATTTTCGGTTTTCGGTTGGGGGCAGGAGCTTCCGATGGCGGAGGAGGCGGAGGAATCCACCCCGACGGTGGGGGTCTTTCCGCAGGCGAATCGGGAGGTTCTGAAAAATTTGGCCGACGCGCGGAAGCTGGTGACGTTGGAGCGTTATGCGGAGGCGGTTCGGAAAATTGGGGAGGTACTGGCGATTCCGGAGGACTGCCTGGTTCCGGACGAGAAGGATGGGAATCTGTTTCGGAGTTTGAAAACGGAGGCGGAGCGGCTTTTGGAGGCGTTACCAACGCGGGGCCGGGAGCTGTACGAGTTGGAGTATGGCACGACGGCCCGCCAGCTTTTGGACGAGGGGATTCAGAAGGGGGACGTTTCGGAGATTGCGGCGGTATCACGACAATATTTTTACACGAAGGCAGGCGAGGAAGCGGCGTTTTTGGTGGCGATGAACCATCTGGACAATCAGCGTCCGATTCCGGCAGCGATTTTATTTCGGAAGCTGTACGCCCATGCGGCGCCACGGGAGCGTTTTTCGCCACTTTTGCCGATCCTGTTGGCGGCAGCCTGGGAAGCGTCGGGGAACGGGACGGAGGCGGAAAAGCTGATTCAGGAAGCGGAACTGGAAAAGACGCCGGGGTGGAAGCAACTTCAGGTACGTGGTGTTTCGGCGGAAAAACTGCGTGCGGTGGAGCTGGTTCGCATGTTGCAGGAGCAGTTTCCGAAGGTGTCGGCGGGGGGGGATACCGTGCTGCGGAACTGGGAACTTTTCCGGGGGAATGTGCAGCGTAACGCGACCGTGCAGGCAGACATGCCGGTACTGAGTCCGATATGGCGTGTTTCGGTGCCGGACAACCCGGAAGCGTCGGCGATTGTGGAGGTGATTCGGCAGTATCGGGAGGAATTTGAACTGGTGGACATTTCCGCAACGGTGCCGTTGGTGGTGGGGGACACGGTACTTATGCGGACGCTCTGGAACCTGACGGCGGTCGATTTGGCGACGGGGCGTCGGCTTTGGGAAGTGCCGTCCAAAGATTATACGGAAGTGCTGAACGTTCTGGGAGCCTCCCTGTCGTTGCCGCGTGCTTCGGGGGAAAGCGACCAGGAGCGTCTTTCGCGGATGGTATCGCTGGTCAAATGGCGGCTATGGAGCGAGGGGATTTACGGCAATCTTTCCAGCAACGGCACGCTGGTTTTTTGCGTGGAGGATACGCTGGACAACATGGTGGAAGGTTTTGCGCCGCAGCGGACGGTTCGCCCGATGATGGGGAATGCGACGGACACCGAAGTGCCGGTTCGTCCCAACCGTTTGGCAGCGTACAATATCCGCAGTGGAAAACTGATCTGGCACATCGGCAGCACGGCGTCGCGATGGAGCCTTCCGGAACCGGACACGATGTTTTTGGGATCGCCGCTTCCGATAGGGGATGAGCTTTTCGTGTTGGGGCAGCAAGGGGGGGAAGTGCGGCTGTTTGCGTTGGACGCGGCAACGGGAAAGACGAAATGGAAGCAGTCGCTTTGCCTGGTGGCGCCGGGGCCGCAGATGTTGGAAAATGTGGCCCTTTCGCCGTCGTACGCGAACGGGATTCTGGTCTGTCCGACGCCGAATCGTACGTTGGTGGCGGTCGATATTGCCGCCCACGCAATCCTGTGGGGGAACACCTACGAAAAAGACGACCAGGCGGGGAAAAACAGCCCGTTGGCGGGTATACCGCTTGGGGGAGGCCGAGGCACGTCCCGGCAGCTCATGATGCTCCAGCCCGAATCGCGAATCGATTCCAGCGTGCTGTTGGCGGGAGACCGGGTTCTGTACCTGCCCAGGGATTCGCAGAGCCTGCTTTGCCTGAACCTTTCGGACGGCAAGGAAGTTTGGAGGAAAGGTGTTGCGAATTTTCAATATATCGCGTCGGTAACGGCTCAGGAGGTGTTTCTGGTCCGTCCGAACAGGTTCGAGAAATGGGCGTTGAAAGATGGAACCCGGATGGGGGAAGTCGCCCTGCCGGACGGCGAGGTGTCGGGGTTCGGGTTTTCCAATGGGAAAGAATATTTTTTGCCGATGTCCGGGGGCAGCGTGATGAAAATCGACCTGAAAACGATGGGGATTGTGGGGGTGGAGAAGTCACCGATGGGCGACGTTCCCGGTTCGCTCGTTCCGGCGGGGGAGTGGGTGCTTTCGCAGCGGGTCGATTCGCTGGATGCGTTTGTGCAGCGGAAGGCGTTGGAGGCGTTTGTGAAGGAGCGGTATGCCCGCGATCCCAACTCCCCTGAGGCGATCGTGCTGGAGGCGATGGAGTGTTGGAAAAATGGCGATTTGCCGGGGGCTGCTGCGCTGCTGCGTAAGGGGGGGGACTACACGAAAAAACCGTTGCTGGCGGTGCTTCTGGAGGGAATCGAAACGGACTTTGCGGCGTTCGAGGGGACGCGTGAGGAGATTCAGGAGCTGATTCGCGACCCGAAGGAGGTATTGCAGCTTTACCCCCGACTGATTATCGGCATGGAGAAGGCGGGGCGTTACGACGAAGCGATGGCGGAATGCCGCAAGCTGTTCGACGTGATTCAGAACACCCCCAAAAGCATGGAACTGCGGGAGGACGACCAGTCTGTCGGTTCGGCGGATCAGTGGCTGGGGTTGCATTTTGCGAACCTGATCGACAAGACCGACGCGGTGAAAAAATTGGCGGAAGGGGAGTTTGCCGAATTGCAAGAAGCGTTTGTGAAGTGGCACAAGAGGCACGAGGAGCCGACGTTTGAGCAGAAAATCGATGCGGAAACGGCGTCGCTTTTGGCACGTTATCGGGCGACGCGGATACGGTTCGCCTGCCTGCCGTTCCCGGAAGTGATGCGGAACGATTTTTTGACGCTTTTGGAAAAATGCGGGCGGTTCACCGAGCTGGAAACGTTCCTGCTGGGAGAGATTACCGACGAAGAAAAGCGTCCGGCGGTGTATGCGCAGCTGGTGCAGCGTTTTGCGGCGTCCCCCATGCCGCGGGCGGCGGTGCCGTACTGGAAATGGCTGGCGAAAAACGTTCCGGGGGAAAAACTTTTGGATGGGAAAACGGCGGAAGAATGGCGGAATGGACTTCCGGAAGGGGACGAAATTCGAGAAGCTATCGCGTATCAACCTGCCTGGAAGCCGGGAAAGATGATCGTTCGGCAATATTCGGAGGGAACGTCGGGGGGGGCGAAGAAGGGAATCAGCCATGGCCATGCCCATGAAATCTCCATGGAGCTGGACGAACCGGTTTCACTGCCATTTCAGGAAATACAAATCGGGCGAACCGCCGGGAACCCGATCCTGTGTGGGAGCAACGCGTGGGGAGAAAAACTCTGGATGCGCAACATGCTGGTGCTTCCCGAAAACGCGACCCTTCCGAACACCGACCAGTTTTCAGGGGATATTCCTTTTTCACACAACGCGACGCTGGGGCATATCCTGTTCCTGGGGAGTTCGCAAACCCTCATGGCGGTGGATCTTTCCGACACGGCCCGGCTTTCCGGCGACGCGAAGATTCTTTGGCGTTGGTCGTCGCGTCCTCGTCAGCCCGACGTTCCGGAGCACCTCCAGACGCTGGTAAAGCGGATTGAGAATAAAATCCCGTCGTTTGGTATCGTGAGCACGTTTCCCACGTCGCTTTCCGGGATTCTTTCCGTTTCGGAAGATTGCGTCGTCTTTCTGAACGAGGGGAAAATCACCGCCCTGAATCCGACCACCGGCACGTTCCTCTGGGAGCGGAACCAGAAAAAAGAAAACGGCGGGGATTACACGTGGGCTTTCGGGAACCGGTTGCATCTGTTTCTTTCCGACGAAATGGAGATGGCAAACATCCAGGTGAGTATGGATTTGCCGGAAACGGAATCGGTCTCCCTGCTTTTGAAAGAGGTTTCCACGAAAGAGCTTTTCGCCGCAGCGTCCGACGATTCGCCGCGTGGCAAGGCGCTGCAGCAGTTTGGGAAGCAGTTTGGGCTGCACGATCGCTCCTCCCTTCGGGTACTGGATGCGCGAACGGGGAAGGAACTTGGTAAAAAAAGTTTCCCGTTCTCCCCATTCCGGTCCGAACAGGTGGAAATCGACGGAAAAATCCTGTTGAGTTTCGGCAAATCCCAGGCATATGGGTGGTACGACATAGAAGCGGAAAAATTCGTATGGCTGTATCTCGATATGAGGAACAGGCAGGCTCCGGATTGGCAGGGGCAAGGCGGTTTGGTGAAGGAACAGGGGTTGCTGGTTTTCCTCGACGCGGAAAGTCGGGCGGAAATCCGCGACCTGTTTACCGGCGAGCTGCTGGGAAAGACGGAACCGCTGCTGTCCGGGGAGCAGCGAAAGCAAAATAAAAAATATTGCTCCTGGGTACATCCGGACATCGACGATGGCGTGCTGTTTACGCTTTCCGAAATCGCGTCGGAAGCTCCCATCGACCCGGATGAGGATCCGGAAGAACCTCCGGAGGACGACGAAAAAACGAAGAAAGACGACGTGGATATCCGCCTGGCTCCCATTTATAATGTGGTCTCGGACGAAATTCACCACGCGTCGATTTTTCGGTTCGACCGTTCGGGGAAAATGCTCTGGGAGCGGCCGATTACGGAGCCGGGAGGCTGGCTTCTGACCGCCATTCCATCGAAGATGCCGCTGGTGGGGTTGGCATGGACGAAGAACGTCTTTCAGAAAAAACTGGGCCAGAATTACGTTTCGCAGATTTTCCATTTTTACGACCAACGGAACGGACGCATGGTTTTGAACATGGAATCGAATCGTGCTTCCGGTTCCCTTCAGCTTTGTGGCATTCCGAAGGAGCAGAAAATCGTCATGAATTTGTCCAACGGTTCGGTCGAGTTCCTTTTCACGGATGAACCGTTTGCGAACGATCCGCCGAAAGTGATTCGTCCCGATTACTCCGCGGAGATCAATGCGCAAAAAAAACAGATCGCCGCGCTCGAGAACAAGCTTGCCGATCTGGACAAACAGATTCAGACCCGTACCGAGGAGTTCCAAAAAAGAGAAAAACCGAGTCCCAGCGATCGGATGATGTTCGACAACAGCATCCAGCAACTGGAACGGCAGAAGAATATCTGTAAGAATCAGCTTCAGACGCTCGCACGGCGATTGGAGACGCTGGATCAACTTCAGGAATCGACGAAACAGGCGTCGGAAGGGAAGCAGGCACCATGAACCGTTTTTCGCTGGCCGTACTGATCTGTCTGGTTCCGACCCTGCTGGGGGCCGACGAGGTGGATGTCGCCGTGTCGCGAGGCCTGGAATGGCTGGCAGCGCAGCAATCCCGTTCCGGACGCTGGACGGCCAATGGGGGGGAATATCCCACCGCCATGACCGCCCTGGCCGTGTTGGCGTTGACGGCCGAAGGCTCCACGACGATGCAGGGAAAATATGCTCCCAACATCCGCCGTGGCGTCGATTTTTTGCTGGCCCAATCCCGTTCCAACGGACTGATCGGTTCCGCCAGCGATCAGCGTTACACCTACGGCCATGGTTACGCCATGCTCGCGTTGGCCCAGGTGCTTGGCGAGGAGGAGGACGTGGAGCGTCGGGAGCAGCTTGTCGACACGCTTGTTCGGGCCGTCCGGTTTTCCGCCGACGCGCAGACCAAAGCGGGCGGCTGGGGGTACGTCAGCGCCAAAGATGGCCACGATTTCGACGAGGGTTCCACCACCATCACGCAGGTACAGGGGCTGCGGGCCTGCCGCAACGCCGGGATTCCCGTTCCCAAAGACACCATCGACAAGGCCATCGCGTACATCCACCGTTGCACGAACGACGACGGTGGCGTCCAGTATTCCTCCACCCAGGGAGGCCCCGGACGTCCCGCCATCACCGCCGCCGCCATTGCCTGCCTGTACAACGCCGGCGACTACGACGACAAATACGTCCCCCGCATGTTGAAATTCTGTGCCGTCAGCCTGGAAGACGTCCACGGTTCCGCCATGGGGTTCTGGCACTACGCCCATTTTTACTACGCGCAGGTCATGTACCGGCAAGGGGGCGAGGAGTGGGAAAAATATATCCGCACCATCGCGAAAAAACTCGTTTCCGAAATCGATTCCTCCGGCTGCTGGTCTCAGGGGTTTGTCGGGCACGTTTATACCACCGCCAATAATTTGATCATTTTGCAGCTGCGACTTGGACATTTACCGATTTTCCAGAGGTGAGAAACCAATCCCATATTTCCGAGGATACTTTTATGAATACCAATAAACTCCATGAATCACGTGAGAAAATTCACGAACAACTGACCCAGGTGATCGTGGGGCAGGACGACGTTATCGAGGAACTGATCATTGCGTTGTGCTGTCAGGCACATGCCATTCTGGAAGGGGTGCCGGGGCTGGCGAAAACGTTGCTTGTCAGTACGCTTTCCCGCACGATGAATCTGTCGTTCAACCGCATTCAGTTCACCCCCGACCTCATGCCGGGCGACATCACCGGAACCGACATCATCGAGGAGGACAAAACCTCCGGAAAACGGGACTATCGATTCATCGAGGGGCCGCTGTTTGCCAACGTCGTGCTGGCCGACGAGATCAACCGTACGCCCCCCAAAACCCAGGCCGCGTTGCTGGAAGCGATGCAGGAACGGCAGGTTTCGGTAGGGCGGGTGCGTCATGTTTTGCCGAAGCCGTTTTTCGTGCTGGCTACGCAGAACCCCATCGAACAGGAGGGAACGTACAACCTCCCCGAAGCGCAGCAAGACCGGTTCATGTTTAAGATTCTGGTGAAATATCCCAGTTTTCAGGAGGAATTTGAGGTGGCTCGCCGAACGACGTCGGTGATGAAAGACGACGTCCGTCCCGTATTGTCCGCCGACGATATTTTTGAAATCCAGCAAATGGTGCGTGAAGTCCCCATTTCCGACCACCTGATTCGCTTTGCGTTGGCACTGGTGCGGCAGACCCGTGTCGGCGAAAGCGATCTGCCGGAATTTATCACCGAAAATCTGGCCTGGGGTGCCGGGCCGCGTGCGGTGCAATTTTTGCTGCTCGGAGCCAAAGCCCGTGCCCTGCTTCTGGGACGGAGCCATGTAACGACCGAAGATGTGCAAAAGCTGGCGTATCCGGTGCTGCGTCACCGTCTGGCCCTCAATTTTACCGCCGAAAGTGAGGGGAAAACGACCGATGAAATCATCGCCCGCCTTTTGGACGAAACGCCTGCCAAAGAGGACGCGTTGTTGAATCACCCCCGATTTAAAAACATGTTTACCGCGTAAGGAGGATTCCATGCGACGACGTGATTTGATGAAAACCGCTGTCCTGGCCGCCGGTCTGTCCCCCTTTCGCAGGTTCGATCAGGCCGAAACGTACTATAAATTGATCGATTTGGGCGTCCGTTCCTTCGCGACCGACTACCCCGTGGAATTTCTGAAAGCCATCGAAGGATTAGCGTCATGACCGATCGGAAACTTTTTCAGCCCGAAGCACTGAAACGGATTCACAAACTCGATTTGCGGGCAAGGTACGTCATGGAGGGACTCCTTTCCGGAATGCACAAAAGCCCGTTTTTCGGCCAGTCCATGGAATTTCTCCAACACCGCCAGTATACCCGCGGCGACGACTTGCGACGGATCGACTGGAAAGTGTGGGGGAAACAGGATAAATTCTACGTCAAACAGTACGAGGAGGAAACCAACTTGCGGGCCGTGCTGATGGTGGACGCTTCGGAAAGCATGCGCTACGGTGGACGCCCCGACGCCATGACCAAATACGAATATGCCGCGACCCTGGCCGTTTCTCTGGGATATTTGCTCCTCCAGCAACAGGACGCTGTCGGGTGCGTGCGGTTCGACGACGACCTGCGGCAGATTGTCCCCGCCACCTCCGGACGCGGACACCTCAATACCATCGTTCAGTCGCTGGAAACGGGAGAAATGCGGGAGAAAACCGACCTTTCCACCATCCTTGCCCGTACTGCCGAGCTGTTCCCCCGTCGCGGCATGGTGATTCTCTTTTCCGACCTGTTCATTCCCCGTGCGGGGCTTTGGTCCGGCCTGAAAACCCTCCGTTCCCGTGGTCATGACGTGATCGTGTTTCACGTCCTCGACCCCGATGAGCGACGGTTCACCTTCCACGGCCCCACCCGCTTCGACGGCTTGGAACAGTCTGGATTCCTCCGCTGCAATCCCCGCGCCCTCCGTGAAGGATACCTCGAATTTTTCGAGAAATACCTCGACGAAATCCGCTCCGGCTGCGCGGCCTGTCGTGTGGACTATAACCTTGCCGACACGGGCGACCCCCTCGACGCAACCCTCTCCCGAATGCTCCTGAAACGCCAGTAAAAAGCGGTCAGGCACGCTTCTTCCGAATGACAATATCTGAAAACGTCAGAACCCCCACCATCCCCATATACAACATAAAAACCTGAAGAAAGGCCATCACCATCAGAACAACCGGACCTCCCCAACCCGCCTCCGCAACGGTTTCCGCAAGCGTTTCCATCACCTCCAGAAGCCCTATGAACCCCAGCAACACGACCATCGCCATGACACACAAAAATAGGCTCGTTTGCACACGAAACTCCCAGACCTCCGATTCTTTGCGGGAGATCCATAAAAAATAGAGGAGAAAACAGACCCCATAAGGCACCACAAAAGCCAACGCGACAAACCCCGCCAAAAAAAGATGGAGCACGAAATAAATCCGTAAAATCACCGGCGATAACAAAAGCAGAACCGTCCCGAAAATCGCCGCGTGCCGCCATTTCTTCCCCCTGTCGGCACACGGTATTTCCAACGCGAAAAACGGCAGCCACAGAAGCAACGTCATTGGCAACCCCATCGGCCAGTCCGTTAAATCGTACCCCCGCATAAGGAATCCGGCCAAACTCCCAAACCCCACCAGCTGCCAGAGCACCCCTGTTCCAATCGCCGTGATGTAATGATTTATAGGGCCTTTTTTAATCAAAAATTTCATTTCGGCCTCCGTTTTTTTTGACGTCAAACAGAAAATCGAGCCCGTGACGAAGCGGTTCCAGAGAAAATTATACCCGAATGGTACCCCAATGTCAAGTTTTCAGGGGAAGGGGGGGATAACGTGGCTTGCGTGGGTGCGATCAAGTTTCCTTGCGAGTTTGGGCAAGATGGGGTGATTCCCCTCTTTTCAGAGGGGTGGCAGCCGAGGCTCGCGGGGTGTTTTAAACTTGGGAAAGCGTTCACCACTTCGGAACTACCCCCCGCCCTGACGGGCGTACCCCTTCAAAGAAGGGGAATTCGTACGGCATGCAGAAAGTTTGATCGCAGCCGCTTGCGCTGGGTAACATGGTACCCCTTTTGATTTTTTCCGCATGGGCTACAATAATGGAAATTCATTTTCCCTAATTTTTATTACTTTTGCATCGGATCATCATGTCGAACGTTCCAGAATCCAAAGATTTCATCCGTAAAATTGTTGAAGACGACCTGGCCAGCGGAAAACACCAAGCCATCCAGACCCGCTTTCCCCCGGAGCCGAACGGTTATTTGCACATTGGGCACGCAAAGTCGATATGCCTGAATTTCGGCATTGCGCGGGAGTATGGCGGCAAGTGCAATCTTCGTTTCGACGACACGAATCCCAGCAAGGAAGAGGACGAATACGTCGAGTCGATTCAGGAGGATATCCAGTGGCTTGGGTTCCAGTGGGACAACAAATATTTCGCGTCGGACTATTTCGATCAGCTTTACGCGTGGGCCGTCCAGCTCATTAAGGAGGGGAAGGCGTACGTTTGCGACCTTTCGGGGGAGGAGATCAGCAAGACCCGCGGCACGCTGAATCAGCCGGGAGTGGAAAGTCCGTACCGCAACCGTTCGGTGGAGGAAAACCTGGATTTGTTCACCCGCATGAAGAACGGCGAGTTCCCCGACGGTTCGCACACGTTGCGGGCCAAAATTGATATGGCGTCGAACAACATGAATTTCCGCGACCCGGTGATGTATCGGATCATGCACGCGACGCACCACCGCACGGGCGATACGTGGTGCATTTATCCGATGTACGACTTCACGCATGGCGAGAGCGATTCCATCGAGCATATCACGCATTCGCTCTGCACGCTGGAATTCGAGAATCACCGACCGTTGTACGACTGGTTCTGCGAGAATCTCGGCATTTATCATCCGCGACAGATTGAGTTTGCGCGGTTGAATCTGACGTACACGGTGATGAGCAAGCGTCGGTTGTTGCAATTGGTGCGGGAGAATATCGTTCGAGGGTGGGACGACCCGCGAATGCCGACGATTTCGGGGCTTCGTCGTCGTGGTTACACGCCGGAAGCGATCCGCCGATTCTGCGAGAAGATCGGAATCAGCAAGGTGGAAAGCCTTGTCGATTTGCAGCTTTTGGAATCGTGTGTTCGCGACCACCTGAACGCCACGGCGCCGCGGGTTATGGCGGTGCTTGATCCGCTGAAAGTGACGTTGACCAACTGGGAACCGGGGAAGGTGGAAATGCTGGAAGCGGTGAACAACCCGGAAAATCCGGACGATGGCACGCGGCAGATTCCGTTTTCCGGCGAGCTTTACATCGAGCGGTCGGATTTCATGGAGGTTCCGCCCAAGGGGTATTTCCGGCTCCGTCCGGAGGGGGAAGTGCGGTTGCGTTGGGGATACTTCATCAAGTGCGAGGAGGTGGTGAAGGATGCCGACGGCAACGTGGTGGAGCTTCGCTGCACGTACGATCCGGAAACACGCGGCGGCCAGTCGCCCGATGGACGTAAAGTGAAAGGGACGATCCACTGGGTTTCGGCGGCACAGGCGATCGACGCGGAAGTCCGTATTTACAATAATCTTTTGACGGAACCTTCGCTTACCGATTTGCCGGGCGATTTTTTGGATTACATCAACCCGAATTCGCTGGAAGTTCGTGAGCATTGCAAGCTGGAACCAAGCCTTGCTTCCTGCGAGCCAGGGAGCCGTTTCCAATTTGAGCGTATCGGTTATTTCTGCTGCGATCCGGACAGTACGGCAGACCGCAAGGTGTTTAACCGTACCGTCACGTTGAAAGACAGCTGGGCGAAGATACAGAAGAAAGGGTAAAATGAGGCGGTAAAAGGTTTTTCATGAACCAACAACGATGTGGGGTATTTGAGGTTGCCGGCATTCACTTTTTTGTCAATATGCAGCATTCCGAATCTTGCCAATTTTGTTGAAATTGCATGGGAATATCGGCAGTGGTTACAATTTGCAACTGAAAATACCGCTTTAGCTTTTCAAAAACATCCCGTCCGTAAATCCGAACGTGATCTTGCTGGCCGTAATACTTTAATCGGTCGGCTTCGGACTGGATGTTATCGTCTTGAAACGTCTTTTCTCGATTTTTGTCGTAGGGGAAGCTGAGGAAAAACATCCCCTGAGGTTTCAAAACGCGTTGCATTTCCGACAGAAAAAGATCGTCGTCCAAAATATGCTCCATAACATGATTGGAAACAATCACATCGAAATGTTCTTCTGGGAACGGTAGTGCGGTTACGTCCGCCTCGATGCAGGAGAGATGGGGATAGTGTTCCGGTTCCAGGTCGATGGGGGTGTAGATGATGTTTGTTTTCTCGCGAATGACCTTTGACAGAGATTCTTCCGGTGCCGTATGCAACAGAGAAAGGGAACGTGAATCCTTCAAAAAATATTGCTTGTATACGGCATAGAAAAAACGATGACGTTCCAGAGAATGGCAGTAGGGGCACATGGCCTTTGGACGTGGAACGATACCAAAGGGTTTAAACGGAGCAAACGTGTCACAAAAAGGGCAGTAGTACCATCCCAGGATTCCCTGTTTGAACCAACTTCCAAGTAACCTTCTCATTTTTTGCCGATACGAAGCCATGGAAACCCTCTATTCTGATATAAGCCGCAAAAATCAAATCACAATCAACCATCCCTCCAGTGCGGTGCGTGCGAAACAAACAAATGCTGGGATGAGGCAAGTATTTCCTTTGTTCAACACGACACCGAACATTCTATGATATTTCCCGCTTCGCTGCAAGGGGGAATATTCCCCTAGGGCGTTGCCCCAGGCTATTGAAATTGCCCCGTTGGGGCACGAGAGGAATAAACGTTTTTTCCTAATCGTACGACGCGAACGGCCTAAAGGCCGACGCTAACCTTGCGTGTTTTCCAAAATGCACCGATTCGCGGCATTTTGCCTAAACTCGCAACCCGGATTTGAAGGCACCCCTTCTACGGGGCTTTCCATTTTCCGATTGAATTTTCATCGCGGGGTACTTCCTTTTCTCGTGAACCGGCGTATAATGAGAATATAGTATGATTACTTCAATCCAACCCATTCATTAGGAGTCTGAACTCATGGTCGATGTGAACAAACTGAACGCTCTTTTTTATCCGAAATCCGTCGCGGTCATCGGAGCTTCAACGAAGCCCGGCACGTGCGGTAACGACATTTTGAAAAACCTGCTGGCAACCTATAAAGGGGGGCCGGTGTATCCCATCAACCCCAAGGCGGACGAGATTCTGGGACAGAAAGTCTACAAATCGGTGAAAGACATTCCTGGGGATGTGGATTTGGCCGTCGTCGTGGTTCCGAGCCGTTTTGTGCTGGACACGACGCAGGAATGTGCGGACAAGGGGGTGAAGGCGTTGGTCTGCATTTCCGCCGGTTTCAAAGAAGCCAGCCACGAGGGGGCGGAGCTGGAAAAGGCGTTTGCTCAGAAAGTGCGTGACAACGGAATGCTTTTGGTGGGGCCGAATTGTCTGGGGATTGCCACGACGGAAGAAGGTTTTTGCATGAACGCCACGTTTGCTGCGAAAACGCCGAAAGCCAGCTCGTTGGCCTTCATCAGCCAGTCGGGTGCTCTTTGCACTTCGGTGTTGGACTTTGCGGAAGAACGTGACATGGGCTTCAGCAAATTCGTCAGTTTCGGCAACAAAGCCGACGTGAACGAAGTCGATCTGCTGAACTACCTGGCCGACGACGACAAGACGAAGGTCATCGCCATGTATCTGGAGGACATTACCAACGGTGCGAAGTTCCTTGAGATCGCAAGCAAAATTTTCTACGAGAAGAAGAAGCCGATCCTGGTGTTGAAAAGTGGCCGTTCGGCAGCCGGAGCCAAAGCGGTTTCGAGCCATACGGGATCGCTGGCCGGGAACGATGCGGTGTATCAGGCGTTACTCATGCAGTCGGGCGTGCAGCGTGTGGATACGATCGCCGAGCTGTTCGATTATGCGTCGCTCTATTGCAATCAGCCGTTGCCCAAGGGGAACAAACTGGCCATCATCACCAACGCGGGAGGCCCTGGTATCATGGCGACCGACGCTGCCGAGCGTTTTGGTCTGAAGTTGGCCACGCTGTCCGACGCTACGAAGGATGCCTGCCGCGACAAGCTGCCGGCTGCCGCGTCGCTTCGGAACCCGGTGGACGTGATTGGCGATGCCAAGAGCGATCGTTATCAGGCCGCGACCGAAGCGGTGCTGGCCGATGCGGACGTGGACATGGGGTTGGTCATTCTCACCCCGCAGTCCATGACGGATATCGACAATGTGGGTGAGGCGATTCCGAAAGCCGCCGCCAAGCTGAACATTCCGGTCGTCGCGTCGTTCATGGGTGCCCAGATGGTGACGAAGGGGGTGGAAAACCTCCGCAATGGCAACATTCCGAACTATTCGTTCCCGGAAGATGCCGTGCGTGCTTTGGGTGCCGCGTATCGTCTTGCCGAGCAGGCCAAGATTGCCGACCGTGAGATTCCGGTATTCAACGATATTGACAAAGAAAAGTGTGCCGCCCTCATTGCCGAGGCGTTGGGCGACAAAGACGCACAGTACCTGACGCAGGCCGAGTGCCGCCAGTTGTTTGCGTGCTACGGGTTGCCGTTGCTCAAGAGTGCCACCGTCACCAGTGCCGACGAGGCGGCGAACGTCGTGGCGGGCTGGGGAGATGCGACGGTCGTGATGAAAGTCATGTCGGCCGACGTGAAGCACAAGTTCGACGCCGGGGGGGTGCTTTTGAACATCCAGGGTGCCGACGCTGCCAAAGCCGGTTATGCGAAGATTTTCGAGAACATCGAAAAGAACGTGCCGGGTGCGAAGATTGATTCGATTCTCATTGAGGAGATGGCTCCCAAGGGGGTCGAGGTCATCATCGGCTGCAACCGGGACGCCAAATTTGGCCCGCTCATGATGTTTGGTCTGGGGGGCACGATGGTGGAAGTGTTGAAGGACGTCCAGTTCCGTCTGGCTCCGATGAGCAAATATTGGGCCGACAACATGATTCGCAGCATCCGTTCCTTCGCCGTGCTCGATGGTTTCCGTGGTACCCCGAAAGCCGACATTGAAAAGGCTGCCGAAATCATCCTGCGGCTGTCCGCCATGGCGGTGAATCATCCGGAAATTGCGGAACTCGACATCAACCCGCTGATCGTGCATCCGATGGGAATGGGTTGCAGTGTCGCAGATAGCCGTATCCAGCTCAAAAAGGTGAAGTAACGTTTTCTCAAAACGAAAAAACGCGAAACCCCGTGGAAGATGTTTCCGCGGGGTTTTTCTTTTGGAAGGGGCTTTTCAGAAAGGTTCGGTTCGCCAATTTTCCGGGAAACGTTATTCCGGGAGGGAAAGAAAATCCAAAACGCCTGGTTCCGTTTCGCTCGAAGGAGTGCGGGAGGGCACGGGAGCAGCTTCCGGCTCCTTTTTTTCGGGAACGACCCCCTGGGAACCGACCGCAACGTGGGGTTCCACCGTTTTGGCTTCCGGAGCGGAGACCAGCCAGCCGGTCGGGTGAGGGGTTTGGACGGAAGTCGCGGCGGGCGTACACGTGGTGCAGGGCGTTCCCGCCATCCGGTTGGACGGTATCGGAATGGAGAGGTAACGCTCCTCGAACGTGGCGGCCAACGCGGCTTTTTCCTGCTCATAACGTACGTTGGCAGTGTTCGGTTTGGGAGCAAACGTCTGCGTGAAGAACGTTTGTTTGGGGGTCGGAGTTTGGGGTTTCGCTCCGGGAACAATCTTCTCGTAGGAAAAATCGGACTGGTAACTTTTGCGGAGTTCTCCGGTCGGAGGCGGGGGGGCGGAAACCGTCGCGGGAGAGGTTTGGGGCGTCACCCAGCGATGTTTCTTCTCCGGTTTCGGTTCCGTTTTTTCCTCGTTCGGATAACGGGTGATGTGCGTCGTCGATTCTTCCGTTGCAAGGATGGTATGCGGCTCCTGACCGCGAACGGTGGTGTTTTCCTCCCGTGCCGGAGTGACCGGAAGCCAGCCGCCGTTTTCTCTTGAAACCGTCTGGGCCGACGAAGGGGTATATGTGGGGGGGGTGGTCTGGCAGGAATTTCCCACGGGAGCGGGAGACGCCGCACAGGAAGCACAGGGATCGCACGTCGTTTGGCACGTTCCGCAGGGGGTGCACTGGATTCGCGCTTTCGGAATCCCCAACGGTTGCCCCGCCACAACGCCACAATCGCCATAACCCCGGTTTTGCGCATACACCGGACGCCGTTCCGTTTTGGGCGGTTCAAGCCGTGTACGCCCCACCAACGGGTCGGAACCCCGGCAGCTTCCCGGATTGCAACCTGTCAACCCGCCAAGCCCCAGCACCAGTACCAGCAGCAAGCAATATTTCGCGTGTTTCATCGTTTTTTCAACTTTGAGAACAAAAAGGACACTTATCGATAACAGAGATTAGTGTATTTCGCGAAATTTGTCCAGAGCAGTTTCTGGGAAACACCTTGAATTAATGGTTAATGGTAAATGGTTAATTATTTCGATTCCATCCTCTTTTGTGGAGGGGAGAGCAACCTCTTACCCAAAAGAAAACGGTACGAATGTTAACCATTAACCATTAACCATTAACGGTCATTATTTCACCTGAAGCTGAAATTCGAAGCGAATCTCTTTGGCCTTCAGTTTATACGATTCCAGCGGATGTGCGCCCCAGCTGTCGTCGCCTCCGACACCGGTCTGGAGGTAGTCGAGGTGGACGAACGTTTCGTCACGTCGGGGCATTTGCCACGCGTGTTTGAACGACTGGAGCGACTCCGTACTGTAATGCAGGGCGTTGAAGGAAAACCAGGGTTGGTTCTGGTAACCATCCACACCAAAGACGCGTATTGCCGGAACACCGTCGCCGGCCAGCTCCATGAAGTACGTGTCGATGTGGTTTCCGGTTTCCTGCGGTTCGGAATACTCAAAGAAATTGGCATCCACCGTAGCGTGCCAATGTCCGACCAGCATTCCGTTCTTGCGATCCCAATACGATTCCTGCGGGCCACGTCCGCACCACTGGAGATTTTCATAACCCTTGACAAGTGCCAGGCTCATGCCGAAACGAGGCATTTCGGGCAGGCCGTCTTTCGGGGTGCCATATTCCATCACGACGCGAAGCTCTCCCTTTTGGCCGAGTTTGTAGACCACATCCAGCGTGGCGTCGGCTTCAGGAATTTTACCGAGGAACGTCACGGTGCCGTCGCCGGTTTTCACGTCGTGAATCTGCCAGTTTTCGGCGGCATGGTGCCACAACTTGCAGCGATTCGGCTCGTTGTTACCACGGTCGTTGTCGGTCGGAGCACGCCAGAAATCGGGCCGCATGGGGGACGCCAGCAGCTCCACACCGTTTTTCTTCCACGAAACGAGCGACCCGCTCTTTTTGCAGAACGTGTAGGTCACGCCGTTGGCGGAAAGTGCAATCGTATCGCCGTTGGTTTCGGCAGGGGAGGAGGCCAGCGCGAATGGGGGCGTCGGCATCTCCTTCATCTGGAACTGGTCGAAAGCGACGACGTGTCCCGCTTTGGCCCACGGCGTGTCGTTTTTCAGGACGAACTCGACCGTCAGGTACTTGGTTCCATCGGGGACGTCCAGCGTAATTTCCGCCGTTTCCCACGGTTTCAGCACGGGGCAGGCCACGTTGACCGGCGGTGCAAGGTTCGTTTTACGGGTACGCATCTGGAGATTCGCGGTATCGTCGAAGTCGTGACGGTTGCATACCCGCACCTTCAGTTTCCCCTTTTCAAGCGATACGAGCGTCGTTTTCACCGGTTGCTGGCAGAACTTCACGTGGGCCAGTCCGGGGTGCGGCACGCGGTCGGACGAAATCAGACCGTTGCAGCAGAAATTGTCGTCCGACGGAACCCCGACGAAACCAAAATTCCCCCCATAGGCCATGAAGGAACGTTCCCCCTCTTTCGCCGGAACGTGCTTTTTCATCGGCATCACGCCATCTTCCGGAACGTCGGTGCTCAGCCCCTGATCCACCCAGTCCCAAATGTATCCCCCCTGAAAATGTTTGCAGTTGGAATCCCACGCGGCATCCCAGAACTCGTCGAAGTTTCCGGTCGAGTTCCCCATGGCATGCGCGTATTCGCACATGATGAGCGGTTTGGTCTGCGGGTTGCAACCGTAGTCGCGGCACCACTTGGGATGCGGGTACATGGGGCAGGTAATGTCGGTGTAATCGGTGCCAATGGCCCGCTCGTAGTGCAGTGGACGGGTATGGTCACGCCCCCGAACCCAGTCGCCCGCCGCCTCGAAGTTTTCGCCAAATCCCGCCTCGTTGCCCATCGACCAGACGATCACGGACGGATGGTTTTTGTCGCGTTCCACCATGTTGCGGTTACGATCTACGTGTGCCTTTTTCCAAACGGGATTTTTCGCCAACGACTTGTCGCCGTACCCCATGCCGTGGGACTCGATATTTGCCTCGTCGGTCAGGTAGAGGCCATACTGGTCGCACAGCTCGTACCATCGCGGGCAGTCCGGATAATGGCACGTGCGGACGGCGTTGAAGTTGTGCTGCTTCATGAGCAAAATATCGGCGATCATCGTGTCGTCGCGAACGTAGTGCGCCGTGTGCGGGTCATGCTCATGACGGTTCACACCGCGAATATGCACCGGAACGCCGTTGACAAGGAGCTGCCCCCCCTGAATTTCCACCTTGCGGAAACCGACCCGGATGGCCGTGACGTCGATAACCGCACCCGTTTCGTCCAGAAGCTGCACCGCCAGCGGGTAGAGGTTTGGCGTTTCGGCCGTCCATTTTTTCGGATTCTCCACCGGAAGGGTCAGCGATACCCGTGCGTTCTTGTCCACGCTCACGAAATCCGACGACACTTTTTGTTCCTTTTCACCGAACAGAATCGCCTCGGCACGCACCTTTTTCACGGAATCGGCAACGCTGCAAAGGTCGAAATCGACCACCAGATCGGCGTTTTGGTAGTTCGCATCCAGAATTGGCCTGGCCCAGAAATCCCGAATTCGCGTCGTGGGAGCCGAATAGAGCCACACGTTTCGGAAAATTCCCGAAAGTTTCCAGAAATCCTGATCCTCCAGATACGTGCCGTCGCTGTAACGGTAAACCTCTACAGCCAACGTGTTGACCCCCTTGCGGAGGTACCTGGTAATATTAAATTCCGCAGTCGTTCGGCTGTCCTCGGTAAAACCGACCTTCTCGCCGTTTACCCAGACATACGCAGCGGAACCGACCCCTTCAAACTGCACGAACACGCTTCGTCCGTCCCAGTTCGCGGGCACCTCGAAGGTCGTGCGGTAGGAACCGACCGGATTGTAATCCTTCGGCACGTTCGGCGGATCGGCCTTGAAGGGGTACGGGATGTTCGTGTAAATCGGGTAATCGTACCCCTGAACCTGCCAATTTCCCGGAACGGCAAGGGTGTCCCATTTCGTGACGTCAAAGTCGTTTTTGTAGAAATCGACCGGGCGTTCGTCCGGATTTTTGGAAAAATGGAATTTCCACTGCCCGTTGAGACTTTTCACGAACGGGGATTGCGTTTTGTCAAACGTCAGGGCCTGCTGGAGCGTGGCGAACGGGAAAAACGTCGCCCGTGGCTCCTCCTTGTTGACCCGAAAGACTTCCGGGTCCTGCCATTCCAACTTCTCGGCATATGCGGCACTTCCCAAAACGCACATCGCCGTCGCCAATAAAATTCTTTTCATGTTTTTTCCTCACTGTACTAAAATTGATGGTTGATTGTTCATTGCTCATTGTTCACCTGTTTCTAGGTGTCAACAGGGCAAACGTGAAAAAGACGATAAGGCTCGAAATCACCGGCCAGAACAGGCTGTAACTGAGCGGGGCGTGCGTGAACTCCATGCAGAAGAACGCCGCAATCCCCACCAGCACCGACGAAATGGCCGCCGTTGGGCCACAACGGTCAAACTGGGGCAACAGTCCCAGAACCAACGGAACCGAAATCGGCCCCAGCAGTCCGGAGAACCATTTCACGACCAACCCCACGATTCCGCCAAACATGTCGCCATACAGAGCGATCAGGATGGTTGCCGACGTGAACACGAACGCCACCGTGCGGGCAAACCACATGGGGGTCTGACCGTCGGCGTCCACCACTTTCGTGGAAAAACGTGGGGCGATGTCGCGGGCAATGACGCTGGAAACCGCGTTGCAGTCCCCGGCAATGGTGGAAATGCTGGCCGCGAACATGGAGGCCAAAATCACCCCCACCAGTCCGGTCGGAAGAAAATCCCTGGCCAGCATGGTGTACACGGAATTCATTTCGCTTTGCGGCAGGTTGGGGTACAGCAACGGTGCGGCCCACATCGGTGCAAAAATAATCAACGGCCAAATCAGGTAAAGCATTCCGGAAAGCAGGGCGCTTTTCGTCGCGTGGCGGGGTGTGGGGGCGGCGAGGAACCGTAGTCCGGCCCCCCAGTTTCCGCCCGTGCAGCCAAAGAAAATGGCCAGCCCGAAGCCGATGGCGAAAAACAGATTGCATTCGTCTCGCAAAAACCAGAATTGGTGCGGGTCGAGTTTGTCCCACATCGTGAAATAGGTGACGCCATGCTGGTTTTGCAGGGCCAAAAGCACGAACACGAACATCAGAATCCCGCCGGTAAGCTGGACCAGAAACTGGAACACGTCGTTGCGGGTGCTGGCGACGAAACCGCCCAACGTGTTGTAAATCAGCCCGACCACGCCGGTAATGAGGATTCCCCATTTCAAATCGACGCCGGCAAAACCGTAGAGAATCGTCGCCATGGCGATGGTTTTTCCAGCCAAATCGAGCAGTTTCAACCCGACCCCCGACCAGACGATGACCTGCTGCGTCGCCACGTTGTACCGCATGGCAAGGTATTCGGTGGGGGACTGCACGTTCTGTTTCTGCCGCAACTCGGCCCAACGTGGCGCCACCAGGTACGCGCCCACGATACAGCAGACCGCAAATCCCAACGCCCACCAGATGTACAACGAAAAACCGTCCCGATACGCATACATGGCCCACGCCGTGAAAATGACGGCACTGTACCCCCCCACGTGGTGCGAGATTCCTCCCATCCACCACGGAAGCTTGCCGCCCCCCACGAAATAGTCTTTGCTGCGATGCACCTGCCACGTCGTAATCACTCCAATGACGATGAGTGTCAGGAAAAACAGCCCAAGCATGATCCAGTCCAAGGTTTGCATCGAAAACGCTCCTGATGAAAATTCAAGGCGATCTTCTCATCGAATTTTGTGAATCCCGAAAGTCGCCGAAGGTTGGAATCCCTCCATGATAGGGCAAATGCGGTTCTTTTTCAAGGTGGGAGGGAAAATTTTCGGGAAAACCCATGTCGCTTTTGCTTGACGAATCAACGCTCACATGTTATGATAGAAGGATGTTTGGGGAAAAAGAACCTTTTCTGCTCCATGAAAAACGCTCCCAGAGGTTAAAATAATGACCGCTTCAGATGAACTGCGTAACGACCCGATTCCGGTGCGGCGCATGCTGCGACTTTGGAAAACCCATTTGGCCAACGAAATGATCGCGGCCGACTCCTCCGGTACCGAACTGACCGGAAAAGCAGCACTTACACGAGCTTTGGTGCTGCGGCGAATGCTGCGAACACAAACCCTGCAAAGCCGGGAGCAGGAACCGAACGTCGGGCTTTTGCTGCCGCCAAGCGTCCCCGCCATGCTGGCCAACGTGGCTTTGACACTGGATCGCCGCGTGCCGGTTAATCTAAACTACACCGCCGGGCCGGAAACGATTCAATATTGCATCCAGAAAGCCCACATCCAACATATCCTCACCAGTCGAAAGGTGACGGCCCACCTCGGCTTCACCCCCGATTGCGAACTGGTTTACCTGGAAGATTTCGTGCCCCAAATTTCCCTCTGGACGAAACTGGTCAGCTTTTACCAGGCCCACTGCTGGTCGTATTCCAAATTGTGCCGCAAGCTGGAACTCGACACCATCGATCCCGACGACACCATGGCAATTCTCTTTACCTCCGGCTCGACCGGAACGCCCAAAGGGGTCATGTTGTCGCACCGGAACCTGAGCAGCAACACCGACAGCGCCGCCGACTTCTTCCACCTGAATTCCGACGACCGACTCCTGTGCGCCCTGCCGTTTTTCCATTCCCTCGGTTTCATGGCGACCCTCTGGGCCGATCTGGCCATCGGAATGCGCCCCATTTACCACTATTCCCCCCTCGACTGCAAAACCATCTCCAAACTTTGCCGGCAATATCACCCGACCATTTTCATGGGAACACCGTCGTTTTTGCGGCTTTACCTGCGTCGCCTCGAACCGGAAGATTTTCCTTCCGTCAACCAGATCATGCTGGGGGCCGAACGCTGCCCGGTCGAGCTGATGAACGAAAGCGAACGACGCTTCGGCGTCCGTCCGGTTCAAGGATACGGCATTACCGAAACCTCCCCCATCATCGCCGCGAACCTCTCCCGCCTCCGGATGCGCCCCGGAGATGCTCCCCCCAAAGACGAATCCCTCGGACGCCCATTGCCGCGAGTGTTCGTCAAAGTGCTCGATTTGAACACCGGCGAACCATGCAAACCAGGACAGGTCGGAATGCTCTGGGTTTCCGGGCAGAGCGTCATGAAAGGGTACTACGAAGAACCCGAACTCACCGCATCCGTCGTCAAAGATGGCTGGTACTGCACCGGAGATTTGGTGTCGCTGGATCCCGACGGCTACATCCTCCTTGCCGGACGCATAAGCCGATTCGCTAAAATCGCCGGGGAAATGGTTCCCCACGAAGGTCTGGAAGAAATACTGAACCAGATCCTCGCCAACCCCATCGACGAATTGCCCAAACTCTGCGTCACCTCGGTGGCCGACGACCGCAAAGGAGAGAAAATCGTCGTGCTCTACACCGAACTTGCCCTCTCCCCCGCCGAAATTAACGCGAAACTCCTCGAACGCAAAATCCCCGCGATCTGGGTCCCCTCACAAGACGCCTACCGAAAAATCGATGCTATCCCCCTCCTGGGCACCGGAAAACTCGACCTCTACGCCATACAACAGTTGGCAAAACAACTGTTTGAATCGTAACCCCCCCCAAGTGTTGCAAAAAAATTCGGGCCCGGTACGACCAGGAGCGACTACTGTTGTGTCCCTCTTATAAATTATGGAAATGTCTACGGAGGGGTGGGCGTCCTCGCCCACCAAAAAAGGCGTTAGCCTTTTCCTAACCTTTTGTTAGGGCTTACGCCCTAATGGGTGGGCGGGGACGCCCACCCCTCCGAAAACTTTTAGGCTAATGTTGTTTATTTTTTGGACATAACACTAGAACAGACGATTGGCGGAATCCCCACCAACACCGCCACGAAGCGGACGGTTGCCGTAATTCTTCGGACGACCACCCGCCGGAAGCGCTTCCTCACGCGGACGATCCGGC
The DNA here is from genome assembly GCA_030535245.1 of Planctomycetia bacterium. GTDB lineage: Bacteria > Planctomycetota > Planctomycetia > Pirellulales > Thermoguttaceae > RGIG3701. The sequence continues at coordinate 30,896 of JAUNBJ010000011.1, forward strand.
TTGCCATCTTCCTTGTCGTCTCGCTTCGGCGCTTCCGTCAACGCCTTGATCGACAGACTGATACGACGCGCTTTGCGATCCACCGACAACACCTTGGCCGCCACCTCGTCCCCAACATTCAGATACTCCTGAACGCGAGCCACATGCTGATGCGCAATCTCCGAAATGTGTACCAATCCCTCAATCCCACGCTCCAACTCGACAAATGCACCAAACTGCATGAGCTTCGTCACTTTTCCATGGACTTCCGAATCGACCGCATAACGCTCCTCCACACCATTCCACGGATTGCCAATCATGTCTTTATAGGCAAAACTGATCTTGTGCGTGACCGGGTCCACTTTTTCAACCTGAACCTGAATCTCCTGCCCCTCCTTCAACACGTCGCTCGGATGCTTGATCCGCTCCCACGAAAGCTGACTGATATGAAGCAGACCGTCAATCCCACCAATGTCGACAAACGCGCCGAAATCCATGATCTTGCGAACCGTTCCCTTGTAAATCTGCCCCGGCTGAAGCTGCTTGATCAACTCCTCGCGAACCGACTCCCGCTCCTTGTCCAGCACCTTGCGGCGGCTGAGTACCAAATTGCGACGCTTGGGATTCACTTCCGTAATCACACACTGAAGTTTCTGCCCGACAAATTCCTCCAGATTCTCAATCCGCTGCGGAGCAATCTGACTGATCGGAATGAACCCCCGAAGCCCGTTGACCTTGCACTCCAGCCCGCCCGAATTGTGACCCGTCACGGTCGTATCCACAATCATCCCCTTTTCCACCGAGGAATAATCCGGCGCACTTACCGCCGCCCCAGGAACGTTCAGCTCGTACAGCCCATCGTCCTTCGGCTCGGCCACCACGACCAACGACAACTCCGCCCCCGCTTCGGGAACCTGCGAAAACTGCTTGGCCGACACGACACCCTCGGCATGACCCGGTAACTCGACAAACACGTTGTCGCCCGAAACACGGGATACCTTGGCGGTAACTTTCGCGTTGACTTCCAACGCCACCGGCGCTACAACGGAGCTGGTCAGCATGGCGTCCAGATCGCTTCCTCCGATCGCCGCCTGAATGGCTGCTTCTTCCTCGGCAGAGGTTGGCGCGTGTTTGTTCAATAATTCTTCGCGGGCCGCTTCCAGATTGGCCGCCGCCGGCTCTTCGGGCTGGACACTTTCCTCAACCTGTTCCGCCATGTTCTCCACGGGGGTTTCCACAGGGGTTTCCGCTGTGACTGCCGCCACGTCTTCCGCTACCGTTCCCGTCGGTTCCTGAACCTGATCTTCACGGGAAGTGACTTCGTTGTTTTCCATTTTGTACCTGACTCTGATAACAATTCGACCGCTTCGTTCCACGGGAAGAATCCCCTCCCTCGACCGGAACAAAGTACCACACACAAGGACATGCTTTCCACGTCCCAAACCTTAATGGTATCATATTTTGAAACCCTGTCAATGAAGTTCCCGCCCGAAAAAGGCCCCGAACGACGTTTTTTAATGTTTTTTTCAATTTTTTTTCTCTTTCTTGTCCCATTTGCCCCGGTGTGACCGTTTTTTTTGCGAAAATATGTGCTATACTGGAAATTGTTACGTGCCTGTCCTTTTTCGCTATCCTTTCCCGCATTTTTGAAAGGAGACCCCATGAATTTCCAATTTTACTGTCCCCAGGGACACCTGCTTCAGGGCGATACCTCCGCAGCCGGAACGGCCATCATGTGCCCGGTCTGCGGAACCCAGTTCATCATCCCCATGCCCGCTCAGACCGTGGTCGCTCCCGTCACGCCGGTCGTTACCCCCGTCACCCCTCCTGCCCCTCCTGCCCCCCCTGCCCCTCCTGCTCCCCCCGCGACAAACGACGACACCCTCTTTTCCTTCGCCGACGAAACCACCCCTAAAAAGAACGACCTGGATGCCCTGCTCGGTGGAAAAAAGAAAGAATCGCTCCCCATCCCCGAACCTGCCATTCCCACTCCCGAACTGCCTCCCGAACCCGAAATGGCCATGCCGTTCACGTTCGACAACCTGGAGCAAATGGAGGCTTCCGCCCCCGGTGGTTTCCCCGCCGACGACCTCGTGCCGCAAACCTCCGACCAGATGGAAATCCTGCATATCCCCTGCCCCAACGGCCATATCCTGGAAGTCCCCCGCGACATGCTCGACGAGGACGCAATGTGCCCCCACTGCAACGTTCCCTTCAAAATACTTCAGGTCAACAGTCTGGAGTACCGCAAGGAAATGCTGGAAAAAAGCCTTCGCGAACAGGAAAAACTCGGAAAAATCTGGCTCCAGCGGGCCATTATCGGCGGAATAATCTTCATCCTCTTCCTGCTGGTGTTATTTTTTACGTCCTGAAAACAACACGGATAATTGATAATTATTTTTGTTCAAACCGTTTTGTGGAAGCGAGTACCATCCTCACCATTCAGAAAACGGCCAGAACCACACCCATTAACCATTAATTATTAATTATCAATTAACAAAGGGGGTTCAATAGGTGTATTCCCGATCCCGGTCTTTTCCCCCGGCACCGATTCGGAATATTTTCACCTGACGCTTTTCCGGCTTGATGGCGACAACGTCCACCAACATCGTGCGGGAACGGTTGAAGGGGGTCACAACCGCCCGATCGTCAGGAAGCTCTTTCAGGGAAATTCCACCATACCCCTGGGAAATGGTGTACGCCACGCCGTTCTTGAAAAGATGGTGATCAAAATGACTGTCGCCGAAAAAACAACCGGCAAAACGGGTGTTTCGGTTGGAAGTAAAATCCCATCGCACCCCATCCTCCTCGCCGCATTGGCCCGCCACAAACGCCTCCACAAGATGAAGGAACAGGTCTTGTCGCCTCGCTTTGGTGTCGGGAAGCGACTTCCAATGCCCAATTTCGGTCTGAACGCAAAAATGCTGCACGACCACTGCCGTCCACCCTTCTTCCATCCGCAGGTTGTCGGCGACGAACTGAAGCTGCTCCCGCGAATACCCATAATACCCGTCGTCCGAAGTGTTCAGGAAAAACACGCGGCATTTTTTTCCAGGGACGTCGTAATAACCGTAGTCGCTGTCTGGCCCCAGGACCAACGTAATCCCCCGCTTCGCCGCCAGCCCATTGAAACGCTTCCCATAATCCGCACTGGAGACGACGCGTCCTTTACCATGGTCGTGGTTTCCCATGGAGAATACGACCGGCAAGGTGGCATTTTGATAAATCGCTTCCTGCGAGGCGAGCCGGATTTGAATTTCCTCGTTGTTTTTGGGTACCATTTCCAGCTCGATGTCGCCCAAATCCGCAAAGAAATCGGCATGGAATTTTTCTGCGGCCCTCAAAGCGTAGGTGACGTGTACTTTGGGATCGGACACGTCGGCAAGATCCAAATCGACCCGTCGGGAATGGATGTCGGTGACGTACGGGAACACGACGACCAGATCGTCACCTTTCCACGCCTCAAAGCGTGCCAGCGTTTCGTCCGTCTGTTCACTCACCCACACGGGCGGCTGCTGGGCAATGCCGATCAGCGAAAAAAGCCACACGCAACCCAAACTCCAAAAACATCTTTTCATGATCGCTCCTTATTAAAACAATAACTCATCCTGTTTTTCCATGATTTTTTCAACCTCTTTGATCAGAGAAAGGCGTTCCGTCGGCTAAACCCGTTCTCGGTGAAAAAGGATACAGGCCTGTGGAAAGGAATCATCACCCCATCGCAACGCTCCGCATGACTTTTCAAGGAGTTGGCGGCTCCATCCAGAATTCTATTATACCCTTGCAAACGAACCGTGTCAATCATTTTCATATCCCCTGTACCCGAATTGCCTGAAAAACAAAACTCTTGACAACGCCCGCCATGGGTTGTACAATAGAGTTCTGTAATGCCGTTTTCACGCTGGAAAAGCGTGCGATAGCTTGAGCGATTGCGAGATTCATACCACGGACATCGCCATTTATATTGATAACGATTTCATTTCCGCATTCATTGGAGGTTCCTATGAAAAACAAGGTGACAATTATAATCAATGGCAAAAAAGTTGTGGACATGGACACGGAAAACCCAAACGATACTTCCGACACGAACGTACCACACCGCAAAGGCGGACTTCCATGGTTGCGTGGTGGGTTTGATTTACCGGAGGATTTCAACCCCTATTTTCCCAAGGAGGTTTTGCGTGTCTTCTTTTTAGGAGCTTTGATCATTATTATTAGTGGTGTGATTGGTGGAATTCTGGTTTATTTTTTGTCACCGTGAATCCCTGCTCAAGGGTTTTTGCGAACGCTTCGCATTCGGCTGGTGTGGCCGGCTCATGGCAGGACGGAAAATCCTCTCAGAATTCTATTATACCCTTGCAAACGAACAGCGTCAATCATTTTCATATCCCCTGTGCCCGAATTGCCTGAAAAACAAAACTATTGACAACGCCCGCCATGGGTTGTACAATAGAGGAGTTGAAGGCCGAGTTGATTTTTGGGATGGCGACGCCATAAATCGCCATTCCAGCAGCTTCCACTCGTTCAAAACTTTTTCAAGATTCGCTGTATCCCCAGTAATAGGTACAGATAAATTGTCAGCCATTGGAGGTTCCTATGAAAAAAACAATTACAGGTATCGATTTTCTGGATGAAATGTTATGCTCAGATGGAGACGTTGAAAAATTTGCGACGTGCCTGCAGGAGCGCGAGTTTGAAAAAGACAAAAAAATCGAAGTAAAACTTAGAGAAAATCGAAAGATACGACAGGCTTGGAACGACGTTCCAACTTGGAAAAAAATCTTGGTGTACGCCGAAATGGTGGTCATCGTAGTGATTGCTATTGCGTTTGTTCTTCTGGCATGTCGTTGATTTCGACGTCCCATCCGATTTCCCCCCCCTCTCGGCGGCTTTTGTATATCGTGAAATTTTTACTTTTTCTTTTTCGGTGATAAAATCTTTATGACGCACGGTTTTGTCAAGAAAAGGCAGCACCTCGGAGAGGTTTTGTCGGGCGTTTTCGAGGTTTTGGCCCATGTAGATTTTCCTTCCGCCGACGTTGATACAATATTGATATAATATTCGCTTTTGGCGTTCAACTTCAGGGAGGGGAGTTCGGTTTTTTTCGTCGTTCTGTTTTTGCAGTGTCAAACAGCAGGCAATTTTTTGGAACAAAAAAAGGTTTTAAACCGTAAAACACGACTTAAAACCGTACTGGGCGTCAAGGGACTCGAACCCCTGACATCTGCCTTGTAAGGGTAACGAAAGGCAGCCCCATTTTCGGTATCGGCTTCGTGTTATCCCTTATTTTTCGGCATTTCACAGATGTATTATGCCACATCGCCAAAAAAATAAAAGGGGGAGAAAACCAAGAAAAAGGGGGTATAAAAAGGGGGTGTTACAAGAAGGGTAATGAGAAAAATCTTATTTTAAGAATCGCAAAATCTCTCCCCAAAATATCATAAAAAGACAATACTTCTAATACAGGGGGCGGGACTTCCGAGATGAAAGAAAGGAGGTGACGCCTATGCGAAAAACACTGATAATCATTGGCCTGGCTATCTTGTTTTTACTGCTAATGGCAACCCTCGCCAACTAGTGCTGTGTCCAAAAAATAAACAACATTAGCCTAAAAGTTTTCGGAGGGGTGGGCGTCCCCGCCCACCCATTAGGGCGTAAGCCCTAACAAAAGGTTAGGAAAAGGCTAACGCCTTTTTTGGTGGGCGAGGACGCCCACCCCTCCGTAGACATTGCCATAATTTATAAGGGGGACACAACACTAGCTTAATCGGCAAGCCGCCCCCTGTAACTTTTATTTTATCTGGAAAATTTTTTAATAAAAGGAGTACCCCATGGCAAAAGGAAACCGCTCCCCACGAACGGAAAAGCAGATGGCTGCCTCCCGGTGCAGTAAAGGCGGCGGGCGGCCACGGACGGGGCAGACACCGCAGAAACTGATTTCGTTCCCTGCCGATTGGGTGGAGCGGATTTCCAGCCTGATCCCGCCCGGACAGCCGAAGAATCGCTGGATTATGGAGCAGGTGGAGAAGTCGATGGAATAAAAAAACGTCCCGTCTATACAGCCATATGGTAAGCCATACAGCACCATGGGAATACATTCGTCTGCCTCCTCTGCTTAAAAGTTTAGAACAAAAAACAAACGTGTGGATTACCCCCATTTGCCACGAGGACATTTTTGCGTTTTCATCCGGAGTTTGTTCCCCCACGCGGATGCAGTGCGGTTGCATTTGCAGCCGCAAATTCCACACGATTCTTTGTCCGGAAGGAAATGCTCGCACGCATGGCAGATTTGGAGTAATGCGGCGACTTCCTCGTCTGTTCGTGTCTGACATCCGCCAGCAATGTGTCCCGCGACCGCTTGGGCATAATGAACGACCTTGGCAGCCAACGTGGGGGGCTTGGGTAAAACGCGTTGGGACGGTGCCGGACGGTGGTAGATTTTCTTTCCCGCACAGTTGGAATATACCTGCTCGCAGTCTTTCGATTTCGTGGCGTAACCACAGACACGACAAACACACCAATCGCCACGTCGCTCAAAATCACAATTCATACCCGTACCTCTCCAGGATAATAGGCCGTGGCAGTCACCTTGACAACCGCCAAAATATGAGCGGAAAACCACGTGCCTCCCCAGCCGTCCACGATGTCCGCACAGGGCGGGTTGTTGCCCACGTTGATGCGTTGCATGGTGTCATCATCCCACGTCTGGCACATCGCACGCTCCCACGCCGATTTTGTAATGTAAAACGGCCCTTGTGCGTCGCACGAAAAGTCCCCAACATAGGCGTAACCGGAAAGCTCTGCCGTTTTGTCCTCATGGCAGCAGAAACTAAACGGCGTCTCCACGTCAACACAAGAACACGAGTTCTCCTCCGTGTTTTGAATCTCCATCCGTCGCAAACAAAGTTCATGGGACGTCTCGGAAATCATCATATTCGGCGTGACGGTCGTCCAATCCTCCTTGCAGTAACCGTCTGGCATCTGAAAATCTCCGTTCGCGTCCAGCGGTAAGCAGCCCGAAAGCGGCGGTGAAAAATTCATTACCAACCGAATCGAATGGTTGTCCTGTCCACAATATCTTGGGTCGTTATAACAACAGTATGTGGCAGACTGCACAATAGCGCCGCTTTCTCCCGAAAAAGTGTAGCAGTTGTCCCCAGCCACACGGTTGAGCCGGACGGTCGCCGTGCCCAAACTTTTGTAGCAATCGCCCAGCACGTCGGAACAATCGACAACCAAACGCCCGGCTCCACCATCTTGGCCAGAGAACACCGACCCGCCGTAGTCAATCGACAACTCGATATACTCCGGCATGGGTTCACACGAACTGCAACATGGACAGTTTGCTTGGATAATACGTTTCGTCATGACGTTCCCTCCGGGTCTCCGACAGTCAGGGTGCAACAGTCGAACGTGGCGACCTTTTCTTCCACCGTCAGCTCGCAGGTGGAAGTATCAAACGACACGGACTGAACAAAGGGGAACGAACCTGAGGGTGGCGTCACACACCCAAGGTTGTAACTCGTTGGACTCGACACCGAACAAAGCCGCCCACAATGGAAGGACAGGGTTTTCTTCTCCGCAACGAGGTCGCACCCTGATTTTGAAACGCTGGTAACAACTTCCAACGTCCCCGTATAGGGACAGTCGTCTTCGCCACAATCGGTATTTTCCACCACAAAATCATGGGCCATGTCGTCCAGCCCTGTCGCCGTCTCGCACCATTGACCGCACACAATCCGATACTCTGTCCATGGCAGGTACATCTTGTAATGTGTAAAACAGGTGTCGCAATCTGTTCCAGGCACCATCTGCATGTAAGGTTTTCCATACGTCCGAATTGTCCCGGTCGTTTCCGCCGTGTTGGGTAACGGCAAAATAATCGGCTGCTGCTTCTCCGAACACACACCACACGGCGTGACGGTTACAAAATTTTGGGGCAACACCAACGCATAGGAGCAGGGAGTGCAACCATCTTCGTCCGGTTCTTCGGCTTCATCCATGGCGATATATGGGACGCCGAAATTCCGCAAAATATAGGACTGGGGGGTTTCCGTGATTTCTCCGCCGAATTGCCAATCTATCGCAATCCATTTCTCAAAATACTGGAACCACCAGCACACGACAATATCCCCAGCCTTGGGACTTCCCCCCCCCTGAATATAAATCGTGTGCTGGCTGGTGCCTACTGGGTCGGTTTCGTTGACGACCGGCTGAATGGGGCTGGTCGCAGCCGTCGAACCTCCACCGCAAGGGTCGCACGCACCACTGCCAGACAATCGTGCAATCAGTCGAGAATCGCAAACTTCCTTGATGATTTTACATTCCCCTACCTGTTCGCCACACCTGTCAACAATATACGCCTGTGCACACCCACATTCCGGCAAATCTTCTTCCAACTTGAAGAACATCCACTGGGAATCCTCACCCATGTTCACATAAGCTTTAAGCGTCTGAGGGTTGCAACCCTCCATGGGCGGATCGGGATCCTCATGCCAAAGTATCCGAATCCACCCATAAGGCGACGCTTGCAATTTTTCCGTATCCCCTTTAATAGGGATGGCATAGGGGTAATTCAAAGAAGCGGCGTCGGGAAACTGAACCAGGCAGGGCGTAGGGCCAGACGTCACGCCTGGGGTAAAATACCCGGTGGGAACGGAACGCTGGCCAATGGCGATATTGTGCCACTCCTCGGAAGGCGTCTCGCCGGCGATTTCCACGCCGCGACGCATTCCCTCGGAAGTGAAAACATCCGCCTCACGGTCTGGCCAGGTCGCGTTGGAAATCTCCCAAACCGCGAATGGGTTTTGCGTTTCCTGGCAGGTGTTTTCCAGTTGCACAAGATTTGTGTCTCGTGGTTGATTAACGACTTGCGGCGGCTGAATATTCGGCTGAGTATTTTTCGCCACCAGCCGATTCCATGCTCCCGCCGACAACGACCGGTCGCCGGGGTGTTTTTTATATCCAAATTCAGGCATGGGGGAATCCTTTTTCGCTTGACAGGGTTGGGAAGTTGTGGTACAATACAACGTACAATGTATTGTGCAATTTTTGGATTTATACGTTTATGGAGGTTTTCATGTTGGAAGTTTTGAATTACTCGGAGGCGCGGAAAAATCTGCGTCAGGTACTGGAAAACGCGGAGGAAAAGGGACGAGTGGTGATTGTAACCCGCAAATCGGGGGGCAAGGCGGTGATTATCAGTCTGGAAAGGTTGAACGAACTGGAAAAAGCGGAGCGGAATCTGCGGTATTTGCAAATGCTGAATTGTTCCATGAAGGAATTGGAGGAAGGGAACGTCGTTCCCGTTTCCGATGAGGACTTGGAAGGTCTTTCATCATGAAATACATTTTCACCCAGTCCGCGTATGAGCAGTTGATGGAATGGGTTCAGGAAGACCGGAAAAAGGTAAAGAAAATTCATGATTTGATAAAGGATATTCAGCGCAATGGCCCCGAAACCGGAATTGGAAAACCGGAATCGCTGAAGCATATTCGGGCATGGAGCCGCCGGATTGACCAGGAACATCGGCTTGTTTACAACTTCGACGAGCATCAAAATTTGATTATCCTTTCGTGTCACGGGCATTATGAGGGTTGACTACCAATGTAGGTTGTTAAACCAGCTAAAATCCCCGTAGGGATAGACTTTTTCTACGTAGCAGGCGATGGGGACGGGGATGGAAATCCCGGAAGTTTCGTCTTTCTGGTCTTGATGAAAGACCCAGAGGTAATCCATCCCCATTTTGGTAACTCCTTGAAAAGGAGCAATTTGCGCCTGTCGCACGCTTGGCATTGCTTCAAACTCAAACGAGACTTTGAACCACAATTCGTAAATTCCGTCATCATTTTTCTTGCGGTAACTGTTTCCATTCACGCCCGTGAACAGGACTTCCCCCTGTTGAAAAATCCACATCGGAGCGAAATTCGTCCGGCCTGTAATCTGATGAAAATAGGAGATTTGCGCATTGCCAAAAACGGTTGATGGCAAATCTGCGTCCAGACTGAACCCGAATTGCGGCACGACAATATCGACCCCCTGAAAAACACCATTGTCGAAATTGATTCCATGCTTGAAATCGGGGGCGGGGATGTTGGCATTGGCGGCAGGATAGGAGGTTGTGGCGTAGGAGTGGATTTTTTTCTCACGTCCTCCGCGAGTGGAGAAAGAGAGGGTGGTAAAATAGGGGTCGTCTTCCTCATCATCTGAGGAGTAGGTCGCCGAAACGTCAAACACCTGCCCCACGGTCTCCGGCTTTCCATCCACTTGAACCGATTTCAGGACACACCCGCGAAACCGGCCATACTTCAGGGCGATCTGATTCCACGCATACCCCCACGCGGTTCCCATGTCCGTTTCTAAATCGGTTAAAAGTCGGAATTTTACGTCAAACTGGCGGGAGTTGGAGCGAATCTCTCCACTGCCGGAAAACTCTCCTGTCGGTGCAATTTGAAAACTCATAGTGTGAATCCTTCATCCAATTTCTGGTTGTGAATACTTAAAACGGCCTGGCAGATTTTTTTCAACTGGTCGAGGGATTGTTTGGGAATATCCGCACCGGCCACCGAATCCAAACCATAGGCGGAAAAGGTGCCATTACTGGAAACGGAGAGTTGTCCCTGCGTTTCTTCTTTTTTCAGAAGTCGCCCAGATTCCTGAATTTGCCGTTGGGCGTCGCTGTTTTGCAGCGTCCAGACGGAATCTCTGGCCGATTCAAGCTCTTGCCGCAACCCTTCCAATTCGTCTGTCAGGCGGAGCCGTTCGTGCGTGTCGGTGGCGTTGGCCAGTTCGTCCGACTTGGTTTGAAATTCCACCTGGAGCTTTTCCGCCCGCGACTGCGCACCTTGAAGCGTCATGGACTGGATTTCCTTTTCCGACGATTCCATGCGGGCTTTGGCCTTTTGGACATCTTCCGCATCCTCTTGAAATCCCGAACGTTCCAACACTTTCAGGTATTCCTCACGATTCCTTGCCAGATCGTTTTGCAGCTGATCCATCTGGGAAGCAAAGTACGCCTGCGCGGGGTCGAGTTTGGAATCGACAAATGCCGTTTCCCGGTCGCGGTTTTTCTGGAGAGCGTCCTCAACCGCTTTCTTTTGGGCTTCGGTCAGGCTGTTTTCCTTTTGCAGCCGCTCTTCCAACTCCGCATTGATTTTCCGAATCGCCTGAAGTTCCCTCTGGCTGGCGGTCAGGGAAGCGTCCATCAGCTGATTTTGCAGATCGATGAGCCGTTTGGTGTTTTCTTCCCTGGCTTTTCGGGCTTCCTCTTCCTTTTTGCGAGCCGCCGCCTCGGTCTTTTCAAGCTCCCGCCGAATCGCCTCCTGCTCCTTCGCGGCATACTTTTCGTGAATCCCGACCATGGCCTGATATTCCAAATCGCCCAGCTTCCCGTAGAATTCTTGATAGGCATCGTACTTTTTCTGGAGTTCTTCCGAGAGCTTCCCTTCGGAATCCCTCTGCACGTCCAGAGCGGCCAGAGATGTCTCTAAATCGGCTCGCAATTTCGCGTATTTTTGCTCATTTTCGTAAAGTTCTTTCGCCCTGTCGTCCGCAAAAGAGGCCTGGAGAATTGCATTATCGACCGTCACATTCGTTTTTTGGGATTCCTCAAGGAGCTTCTTCTTTTCCTCCCGTTCACGCAAAATGCGTTTGTCATTTTCGTCGTCCTGGGTGGCTTGCGATTCGAGTTCCTGAATTTTCTGCAAATTTGCCTGGTATTTTTCGACAAAATCCTTGCCTTTTTGCTCCATTTCCTCCAATTCTTTCATCTGCTCTTTGTTTTCCCAGCCAAAAAGCGTTCCCAAAAGCGAAACCGACCGCTCCTCCCCTTTCGCGGCGATATTCCGGCCGTTGATTTGCAGATTTCGCATAATCTCCGCATTGGCGGCCTTTAACGCCTCCGCCTCCTGCCATTTCGCGGACTTTTTCAGGGCTTCATACCCGTCGGCAAGTTCCGACAGTTTCCCGGTCTGCTCATCGTAAATCTTGTTGACATCCAAACCTGCGGCGGCCAACTGCCTCAAAAGGGTTTCCATCTCCTTTTGTTCCGACCGGGTGCGTTCTTCGACGGTCGAAAGCTCTTTCAACCTGTCCAGCTTGGTCATTATGGCATCGGTTTCCCGCTCGGCTGCCTCCGCCGCTTTCTGCTGCTCCTCCTCGAACTCCTGCAATTCCGCCTTCGCTCCCAAAATGGCACTGCCCAACTGATAAAATCCCACTGCCGCAAGAGCAATCCAGCCGATCGGGTTGGTGAGGAAGAGCGCTTTCAAAGAGGCTCCCAGTTGAAAAATCCTGCCCTGCAATCCTAACAGGGCAATCGACGTTGTTTTACAGGTCGCGGGCATCCCCGCAAGCTGCATTTTTGCCAAAGCACACTGAACGCGATACTTCCCAAGCTCAACCTGCCCAAACTTCAAAATGGCATGAAGCCCGCTCATGGCCAGGCCAGTAACCGCCAGAGTTCCCTTGAAAATAAGGAATCCTTTACCAACCGCCAAAGCCGTCTGGGCAAACCACTGATGATTTTTTACCGCAACGGTTATCGTTTCCACCCAGGAGCGTAAATACTCCATCGTTTTAATGATCGGTTCCGCAATGGCCGCGATTCCCTGCCGGGTCAAAGAGGAAATGGACGACTTCAACCGATTGATTTCATCGGTCATGGCGGCGGCATTGGAAACGTCCGTATCCTCCATTGTGATTCCGAGGCGTTCCGCTTCTTCCATCAGTTCCTTAATCCCCGCTTTTCCCGATTTGAGCATTGGAAGCAGTTTGTTCCCTGCCTCTCCGAAAAGCGCCATTGCCAATTCCACTTTTTTCGATTCGCTGCCCAAATTGGAAATAGCTTCCGCAACCTCCATGAATTTTTCTTTCATCGTCATGCCGGAAAGGATGGCTGGCGAAAGGTCTAATTCCGCAAACCGTTTCAGATTGGTCGCATCGCCACTTTCGGCAAGGGAGAGATTTTTATTCAGGTCACGAAATCCATTTCCCAAATCTTCAATCGACCCGCCGCACTGTTCTGCCGCAAACTTCAAAGCAGAGAGGTCAGAAGCCGCCACGCCACTGCGAATGCTCATTTTGTCGAGCTGGTCGCCGAAAGCGGTGAACTGATTCATGGCATTTTTAACCCAGGAAAATACCTTTTCAAAACCTTGAAAAGCAAGCCCTATCGTTTGCATTCGGACACCCAGGCTATGAACATAGCCCGAAACCTCATCGGCTGTTTTTTGAAAATCATTCAAAGATTTTTCCGCTTTTTTTAAGGAATTCAACATTTCTTCCGTATTGCAGGAAATGCGAACCAAAAGCGTATCTGAAGAACTTGCCATATTTTTTCTCCTCGAAGGTTGACTTTCCAGGGGAATCCTGTTATAATGGTTGAGTGAGGTGGAACATGCTTACTTTTATCCTGTTTTTGGTCATTCTAATCGTTTTCCCGGCCTTTCGCTACTTTGTGCTGCTGACGGCAGGGGTATTGGGGATGGTCTATGTGTGCATGGAATTTCCTCTTGCCATTCCATTTCTGGTTTGCGGCATAACTCTCATGATTTGGCATGTTTGGAAAAAGGCTCAACAGGAGGATGCGGTCTGGGAAGCCAATCAGAAGGAACGCTGCGAAGGGTACCATCCCAATAACGGCTGGGAATATATTGAAAATCCCGATACAGACCGTTAGGGATGGAACATCGGCATGGTTGGGAGGTTTAGCCTCCCTTTTCTTTCTGGTTGGGGAAAATCTGGCAAAACGCGTCCCACTCTACCTGTTTTGCGGAGCGTGAAATCTTGCGAGTTTCGTTCCGCCACGGGTTGTGGAAAGGGACTTGCGGAAAAATGCGGGTTGCAAGGACGGATACCATGTCCCACGTCTCTTCCCTGCGTCCCTGAAGCATCCATAAAAGTTGGCGAAGCGACCACGGGGAAGGGGATAAACCCAACATCCCCGCACACTTCCAAACTAATTTTTCTGCCCAGGGTTCGGAACCGTTTCCTCCAATGCCTGAAGTACCTGCTCTGGCTGGAGAACCTCCAACTCTTTTTGAAGTTGGGATTCCATCGCCTGCTCGGTGACTTCCAGAATGTGGAGCGATTCCTGACGAATCCGCCTTGCCTGGCTTTCGATAAGCTGCGCCTGATTGGCCAGCACCGTCCGAAGAGCCTGTCGCAAATGCGGATTTTGGGTAAAATCCACGATCGCCTCTTTGAACGCTTCCGTCATCTCCTCAATGGCTGCACCATTCAAACGTTCCCCAAACCAGAACCCCATCTTGCGGATTCGATCCGTTTTCAGGGCTGGGATGAGTTCCGCCTCGGCCTGATGGCTGCTGTCGAACGCTTCTTCCTGAAACGATTCGCGGACTTCATCCAGACAACAGAGAAACACAATCTCTATCATCCTCTGGGTGGAAGTCAAAATTTGATACAACCGCCCCTGATCGGCCAAGTCCAGCAGATTCAACGGTTTCCCATCGTCGTCCGTCAGGCGGGAGCGGATCAGTTCAATGTCCTTGAACCGAATTTCCACCGGCCAGGACTTCCCAAACTTGTCGGTAAAGGATTTCATCTATCAGGTTCCTCCATTCGTGCGTTGAGTGATCACCGGAACGCCATACCCTGCCGCCGGACGACAGGTGCAGGAAATCGCCTCCAGATTCTCGCCGTCAATCGACACGTCGCTGCCAAACACATAGAAGGAGCCGTAAGGCCCATCTCCGCTCAATGCGTTTACCACATGAATCTGAATCGGCGTTCGGGAGCGAATCGCGTTGAGAACGATCGTCCCTTCTTCGCTTTGCGTGTCCAGAAGAAGCAGACTAAATCCGACGCTGAAATCCTGAAGTCCTTTTTTGTAGGACTTTATGCCATGATCTCCCTGCATCGTCGCGTCCACTTCGCCAAATCCCATGCTGAAATTCAGCTGATTGCATTCCTTCAACTCGGTAAGTTCGCTGATTGCGGTTCCTACCTCGCCTACATAAATGTAGCCTTCAAACCCCAAAACGGGCGTACTACTGGGCATGTTGACCTTCTTTCTCCGGCTCAATGCCGGTCTGAAAAATAATTATGAAAGACGAATATCTTTCCCATTTCGTTTCCGAACATATTCCTGCACCTTGGCTACGGTTGGCGACACCCATGGCCGAGGCTCCACGCGAACGGTTTTACTGTCGCTGTAAACTGGCGAAAACGACACGCGACGATGGCCGCCTTTCACATCTCGCGTATTGACCAAATATCCGATGACATAAGGAGTTGACGTTCGATCGCCGCCATACTCCAAACGTCGCAGCGCATAAGATGTTCGCCCGCCTAAAGGCTGGATAGAAACTTGATAACTCCAATCGCCCACCTGACGCACCTGATAGTTGCTGACCCATCGCGTTTTCCCATTTTCCGAAACGCCGTCCGACCATTGCGAAATGTAGTAATTTCCCTTCCCGCTTCTCGGCCAGGAAAACGGCACCTTCCCCGGCTCCGCACCCTTCCGAAGTACCGTTGCCGCCTGCGGATCGGCCACCTCCCGACGGGTTGTTTTGACGATTCGGTAAAGAACCTTCTCCTCCCGGAATTTTTTTATTCTTTCCAACCGCTTTTGTCGGCGGGATTCCACTCTGGCCTGAAAGTCGCTTCTCGCCTTGGCTTCCTGCTGCAGAAAACGGGCTTTCCGCTTTTCTGACATGGACGTAATCGCGGCTTTTCGCTCCTGAATTTTGCGGAGTTTTGCCTGCATTCTGGCCTGGTCTTTGGCATTTTTACGCCGGTCGGGAGCCAGTAACTGGGCATGCAGGCGGCGTTCCTGTTCCTGATATTCTTGCAGCCGCCGCCTTTCTGTCTCCGAAATTTTCCCCGTCCCCTTCACGAAAAATTCTCCCGGTCGCTGATTCTTTTCGGCGTAAGTCCCTGGCGGATGGGAACCTTTGACGCGCGTTTGCACCTTCTCCTTCATGTAACTTCCCGCCCCCGTCGCCCGATAACCACCCTTGATTTTCTTCAGGTAATCGGCCATGCTGACACCTGCGTCTCGATACCCTTTTGGGTTGTTTTTATCGGGGTAAAAAAGCTGGGTTGGGACGGTAAAATAATGCCTTGACGAAGCCGTAACCTTTTTCGGCGGAGCGGACTTCACCCGCTTGGGCGCTCTGGCAATGCTGACCGCCAGATACGCCGCGATGTTGGCAATGGTGGTACGTTTTTTCTGGAGTTGCACTTCCAGTTTTTTGATAACATTATTGCATTGCTTTTTGAGCGATTCGTCTTTTCTGGTCGTTTTTTTGACAGCCATAAATCCACCGTTCAGTTCAGGTTACGAAAAACAATAACGTGAATGGAACACACGCAGAGGAATAGTTCCGCCGTTGTAAAATACCCCACATCGTAAAATTCACCCGTGGACGATTCCCCGGAAATCAACTTCAATTGGATGGGGGCTTCTTCGTCGTGCGAGATCACTTCCGTTTTTTGACAAAATCGGTCTTGAATTTTCGTAATCAGAGGGAGCAACGCGTCCATTTCCGCCTGCTTGCCAACCTCCTCCTGCGATTCAATGTATTTTTGGATAACTGCCGCAAAGTGGTACGTTTCCTGCACTTGCGTGCGGGTGACTTTTTCCGTATCGCGCCCATCCAACGCTACCGAAATCAATGGCCGTTCCCGACCTTTCAGGTCTTCCAGATTCTGGAGCGCGTCGTAACATCGAACCACGTCGCAATCGGAACATTCTTCGGCCAGAATATCGACCGTCGCCTGCCATACTCTTTTTGTAAGGGACATTTTCTTTATTTCCTGCAATGAATCCGAATAAAGGAGGTGGCACTTCCCAAAGGCCGCCAGCACTCTTCCTGGGCAAGGTTGTAAACCACCCACTCCCCATCACTGTCCGTAATCACATCTTTCGGAATCGGTTTTTCGTCTGCGAAATCCGGCCCGGTTGGCACTCTCGGCGGAGCTTTTTCTTTACGCACGACGCGGAAAAATTATTTGAATTTTACTCAAAGTTTCTATAATTTCCCGGCTCATGTGCTTTTAGTTCGTTTGTCAAAATTCACCGGTAGTACCTGTACATTTATTAAAGAGCAACTCGACGATCTTCGTTCTTTGATTATTTTTTTGAATCTGGTCCATTGAACGGCGTTTTGCCCATCTGTCCCATTAAAATCCATCCTTGCCCTTGACTTCTAATATTAATTCAGAAAATTAATTTCTTTAATTATTTTTTAATTCTATAGCTGAACTTGCCAATTTTAATGGTTTAATGTGGATATAACTGTACAGTGAATCATAGGTGTGGTAAAAACAAGGGTGCGAATCGTACGATAATATCCCCCCTCCCCTAGGGACAAGGGGGGATCCACTAGGGATGCAAATCAATAAAAAATCAAAGATGGGCATTTTATTTTCTCCATATTGTGCAAAACTCCCACTAATTTTATTCCACCCACAACGCCCCATCACAACACAAAACCGCCCATTCCCCCACAATAATTTTTCACAACCCATTTTAACACCCCCTGTTTTCGGTCAATCTGGGCATGGCGATTGGCCTGTCCGTACCCAGAGTTCCCGCATCATCCAGTTATTTTTCCGACATCTGCACCAACCGTTCGATTTCGTCTTTCCCTTTTGCGTCACGTTCACGTACCATGCGTGCGGCCTTTTCGGCTGCCGAATGGTCGTAAAGTTTTGTGACGGTTGGGCTTGCGTGACCCAGTGCGGTACTGGCGGACGCTTCGTCGAGCAGGAGGCTGACGAACGTGGCCGCAGCGTGCCGGAGTTGGTAGGGTGTCCAGTGAGCGACTTCCCGGCTTCCTGACGCTTTGGCGTGGGCGTTCGCCTGTTTGATGGCACGTCGTATCGCGGCGTTGTACACATCGCGGGTGAACGCTTCGGCTGCCCGATTCCCGCCGAGGTGCCACCCACGCTGCACCCACGCGACGCGGGGGGAAAAGAAAAGCCGGTCGGGTTCCGCTTCGACGGCATATTTTTGGAGGATGGAAACCTCGAACCGCCCGAACGCGATAACTCTGGTTTTGCTGAAGTGTTGCGTTTTGTGCTGAAACGGCTGGTAAATCCAGAGGTCGGCCTCGCGGCGTGAAAACTGCTCCAGCGTCATGCGGAAAAGTTCGGACGGCCTCATCCCGGAAATACGCTGCAAAATCACCATATCCCTCACGATCGGGGTGAGGAATGGCAGCGTTCGCAGCACGTCGTCATTTTTCACATCCTCACGTGGCGGATTGTCGCGAGCTTCTCCCGGCTTGAGCGGCTCCATCGTCCGCAGTCTGGCGACGACATCGTACGGCACCATCTCCTGCGACACGCCCCACGTGAACATTCGCACGACCCAATTGGTGAGTTTGTTGATGTAGTTCCGGGTCAGGTTACGATCCACCCAAACTTGCCGACACCGAGCCAGGGCGAGCGGCCCGAACGCAGAAAGCGGCACCTCCCCGAACATTTCCAAGACCGTCCGGCACATGATTTTGACTTTTTCGTAATGCGAATGGTCTTGCATTTTGACGAGATATTTTTCAATCAATTCCAGCACGACCATTTCCGCCTGTCCCTTCGGGGTATACATCGAAGGCGTATCCTCCATCAGCAGCCTCAGCAACCGATCCCTGGCGGTTTTCCCATTTCTTCCCAGATAGATTTTTTTCCGGCGCAGACAACAGTAGTATTCGCCTTTTGCGTTTTTTTTGACCGCTGGAATTTGATCAGGACTTCTTTTTGGCATTTCGACCTCCTTTTATTGCGAGGGGCTAAAAAGGGGGTATACCCCCTTTTTACGGAGCAAACGAAATGCGAAGAACAAGGAAACAGAAATCATTTTACCCCGTATTTTACGGGATAAAACCGTACTGGGCGTCAAGGGACTCGAACCCCTGACATCTGCCTTGTAAGGGCAGCGCTCTAACCAACTGAGCTAGACGCCCAAAAGCATGGCTCCATTATGCCATATTTCCGAACGTTGTCAAGGACGCGTCTCCATTTTTATTTCATCGCCTGCATCGGAATCGGACGCCCCTGAAGCTGTATCTTCTGCTGCGCCGGATCCGTCACCCCATAAAAAATGGCGTTCAGGTCAATCCATGTGGCGACGGTGGCATATTCCTCCGGCGTAAGCGAAACGTCGTAATGCCCCTTCTTCAAAAACGCGATAAGGCCACTCCCAAGCGCACCGATCCGCCCGCCCGGTTCCGTCACCTGAATCTGGTTGCGAAGCGGGAAACGGGGAACAAACGACGCGTTTTTCGTCAGGAAAACATACGAACGGTTGAATGCCCCATCCGGAGCACCCGTCAGATCGATCCCGCACTTTTTGAAATCGGCATTGTCCGGGTCTCCACCATGACACGAAATGCACCGCGCATTCCAGATCGGCTGTACCATTTCCGCATACGAGAACGGACGCCCTCCCAGTTTGCCAGGGTCGAGCTTCGACGGAGCACGTCGTGCCGCCAACGGCATGGAGCCAGCCTGCGTCGGGTTAAAGTACGGGGAGCTGGCACCGACCGCCGCACTTCGTGGTTCGTGGCACCCCACGCACGCGATTTCCTCGCCGGGCTGGAGGTACGTCAGCGTCCGCATGGTCTGGTACGCGAAGCCGTTTTCGTCCAACGCCTGAAACAGGAACGGCGTCTGGGCCGGAGCGATGAAATTGGCAGAACCGTCGGCTTCCACCGGAACCGTTCCGAGAATGGCCCGACCATTTTCTTCCCGTGCCACGCCGATGGGGGGAACGTCGGCATCCCGCGTGTCTTTGGGGAAAATCTGCACGACACGCAGCTGCTTGATGGAACCACGCTTCACCTCAGAACCAAGCCCCTGATAAATATCCTGCACGAACATACGTCCCTCGTTGGGGGCATGTTCCGGGAGGAAACTGGGGAGGACGGGGGGCGTTTCGCGGGCCAAAAGCGGGATCGGATTGGACGCGCAAAGTTCCGGGTCACGATAAAGCAACTCGCGGTTGCCGAATTTGTCGAACAGGTAAATTCCCAGCCCGTTTTCAACGCCATGCCCCGGTTCAAACACGAGGGGGTGGGGGCTGTACGTCACGAGATAATACTTCTCGGAAAGCGGGTAGGGGGAATGATAAAAATGCGGCACCTCGCGGCTTTGGGATTCGGGGAAGGGGATTTCGGGGGTAATCCGCTCGACCGCCTGGAGACCATCCACCCCCTGGGCGGGATCCAGCAGGCAGAGAGGGCCGCCGGTCTGGGAGTGGTGTGCGGAAGCGATGAACAGCCATTTGCGGCTATCCGGAACCGGTCTGGCCTGAAAAACACAATGAATGTCCGGCGTGGCGTTTCCCCAGACGGCCATCGGGTTGGTCCCATCCGGACGCATTTTCCAGAGATTCTGATGGGTCACGGCGTCGCGGTCGATGTAGTCCCAGCGGGCGTAGAAGATTTCTCCGTCGTGCCCAACTTCGGGGAACCATTCGTTCGTATCGTGCCAGGAAAGGGTTTGAACGTTCGAGCCGTCGCCGTTCATGCGGTGGATGGTGTAGACGTTCCAGCGGCTGCCAAACCCCCACCAGAAGCAGCGGGCGTAACCCCGGCGTCGGGTGGAGGAAAACGCAATCCCGCCGTCGGGCAGATAGACCGGCATGAGGTCGTCGTAATTCCCATGGGTGAGTTGTTTCAGCCCGGTACCGTCGGTATGGACTTCGTAAATATGGAAATATTCGCGGTGGTCGGTTTCCCGTTCGTTGGTCTCCTGAGGATACCACGCCTGTTTCCACGGAATTTTCGGGGAATCGGTCACGCGAACCCACGAAAACACGATCTTTTTACCATCGTAGGAAAGCCTCGGTTCCAGAACGGAGCCGTCGTTGAATTTTCCCTGCAAAACGTCGCGGCAGGCAAGGGATTTTCCGGGGTTTTCCAGCACGAACAGGCTCCCTCCCTTTTGGGCACGCCAGCCAAAATATTGGCCGACAAGATGGTTGTACGACGAGGGACGGCTTTTGACGAACAGGATTTCCTGAAACTGGTCGAGAAGCGGGTTGGAAAGGGCCAGGTCACGCTTCAAAACACGTATCCGGAGGTAGTGCACCAGGGGGTCGGGGTCGGGGTTTTTCTCCAGATTGGCAAGAATGCCGTAATACAACCGGGCACGGGGCAAAGCGGGGTCGGGATACAAATCCTCCAGAAGCTGCCGCGTTTGGGTGAGATGCCGGGCGGCATTCTGGAAGGCGTCGTCCCGCTTCCACTCCCGGAGAATCCCTTTCCAGAGTTCCACGTCCACCGGCTTTTCCAGCCCCTGTTCCACCGAGGTTTTCAGGACGCTGCGGAGCGTTTCAAGCTCGGACGGCGCAATCGCAACGGAAGGAATGTGGGTTTCCGCCTCGTAACGCCAAACGCTGTCGGTTATCAGGGAGGTGCTGAAGGAATCGCTGGCCTGGTATTTTTCACCGTCGGCATACGCCAGAAGCGGATCCCATCCGGTGGTGTCGCAGGCAATGTCGCCTCGCGGATAGACGATAAAACGCAGCATGTCCCCTTTTTTTACATGGAGGGAAAGTGCGTGCGACTGCCCCACGGCATCTCCGCCGTCGATTTCCGCTTTCCAGAGTTCGCGTCCGTTGTGAAGGATACGCCCCACAACGCCGTTGGTCTGGGGAGCGACGTGTCGTTTTTTCATCGTTCCGGAAACGGTCAGGTCGCCCTCTTTGGGGCAGATGAAACTGAGCGTGGGCCATTGGTTTTTGTCGGGATGAAACCACCCTTTTCCGATACGCGTCCAGCCGGTACTGGTCCAGTAATGCGAATCGTACCACGTATCTTTCGCGTTGAAAACCATCGGTTGGAAGCTGTTTTCCACAACGTTATCGGTGGCCTTCCATTGGGAAGAATCAAAGAAATCGTCGGCCCACGTGAAAAAGGGAATACCGCACAAAAGCAGGGCGACGACTCCAAAGTAGCGGGGCGAAAGGAAGGGGTGGGAGGGGCGAAACATGGTTTTCTCCTTCGGTGTTTTCATTGTTAAGGGATTCAACTGATTGGCACCTTCTAAAAACCTTCCCTGCGAAGGCTTGGTCACAAATTGGATTGTA
>JAUNBJ010000120.1 GCA_030535245.1 Planctomycetia bacterium
AGCGCTTTTTAAAATTTCGACAAGACCTGGGATTAAATCAGCGGTTCCTTAATTTCATCTCGATAATCGAGATGACGTTTTCAAAAAACGGTTCTTTTGAAGAAAAATCGTATTGGACTCCGATGGTTTCATAATTGGAGAGAGGTACAACATCGTCATTTTCGGAGAGAAAATATACCGTACTCCTATCTAACGGGATAGACTTTCCTTCCAGAAAAATAGAAGCACTCTGTGTTTCCGAATTCAATTCTCCATCGATCGTTCTTTTATTGGTAACGACGATAACCGAAAATTTTTCTGAAAACATTCCCAAAAAGGTATAAGTCGTTCCATTAATTTCTTTGGCTAAGTAGGAATAAGATACATGCTGCTGAGGAACCGCAGCCGAGAAGGGTCTGCAAGCAACGATTCCTAAAATTGACAACATCACTGTTATTACAATTACAATAATTTGTGACGATTTCATTTTGAGCCTCCTTTCGTTTAATGACAACACGGAACCGGTCACAAATCGAACAAGAGGTTATTTCCCTGACGAAACATGGGCTTTCAGCCGCACGATGTTTTTCTCCATGATGATAGCGCACCCGCCCGCCTGTGCCACCGCTTCCAGCAGCGCTTCGAGCGTGACGTTCTTCACCTCAACCGAAATATTCCGGTCGAGTTCCACCCCGGCGTCCAGCAGGCGATCGGCGCTGTATTCCACCTCCAGACCGTTTTTCTCGCAGACCTGGCAAAAGACGGGCAAAAACGTGCCGGAAATCTTACCACTGATCAGGGTGGTGGCCTGGGATTTTTTCGTGGTTTTTCGCGACGGCTGCGATGGTAGGGCA
Source organism: Planctomycetia bacterium (assembly GCA_030535245.1). GTDB lineage: Bacteria > Planctomycetota > Planctomycetia > Pirellulales > Thermoguttaceae > RGIG3701. The sequence goes on from JAUNBJ010000120.1 coordinate 834, forward strand.
GGGCGTCGGAAGCTGCCAAGAGAAATCTCGGCGTTGGCGCTGACGGTTGGAGAAAGGTATTCGTGAACCTCCGCGATGGCCGTTACGGAGCAGCGGCTTCCGGCGTCGTCGGTCACGGTATCGGGGAACGCTTCCTGAACCTTTTCCAGCTTGTCGGTCAACCGTTCGTTCACGGCGTAGCTCTTTGTCAACACGGTCGCGTCGAGGTTTAACGGCTTCAACTCGATTCGATTCGGTTTCCCGTCCACGAAATCCCATGTCAAATCGAGCTGGCCCAGAATCAGCACGAACTGGTCCGTCAGGTCGAGCGAGGAAAACGCCGCCGCAGCCCAAAGGTCGTGCGGGATTCGTTTGGAATCCAATATTTTGAGGTTGTACTTTTCCGCGAGATTTGCTAAAAGGGTTCTGGGCGTCGCGCGTTCCTCCCAGGCGAGGGACGATTTCCGAAGCCATAGGCGTCGGGCGGTTTCCGGAAGTTTCGCCACCTTGCCGTGCTGGATGGCCGACAGCGTTCGCAGGCGTTGGGCATACGCACTGGGGGCCACGTAAAGCACGTCGTCTCCCAACCGGGTCAGCGCCAGTTTTTTTTCCGGAGGGGTTACGGAAAGCAGGACGCCGCGAACCACTTCCGGAATCGTGATTTCCCGGAACATTCCAGAAATGGGAAGCGATGGATCGACGCGACGATCCACCAGGATGGACACCCCCTGGGACTCGCCGAGTTTTCGCATTGCCGAACGAATCGGCACGTCGCTCCATTCCAGCGAAACGGTTTGGGAAAGCGCATCGGCAGGGCGTTTTGCCAGAAGCGGCAACGTCAGTGCCAGTACCAAAAAAATAGTCAGAAAACCTTTCATCGGACAACCTCCATGGGAACTATTGTAGCATATCGGCGAAAAAAAAGCCAGTGCCGTACCCCATAATAAAGAAAGAATGAAAGGCACAAACGCAGCGAACATGCGGGAACGTTCCACCGCAGCCGAAAAAGTTTCGCCAGCCGTTACGACAGACCGGGGAAGTGAAAAGTTTCGAGGAAAAAATGCCTTTTCTCTTTGCCATGTTGGGAATTCGGGTGTAGAATAGAGACAGAGCTTTTAAGAGCTGGATAAACGTTATGAAACGAAGGAAGTTTTTATCGGTGCGAAAGGGTGTCGCCGTGGGATGTCAATGCAGCAGATCGCCGCTACTTTGGAACGCATATCGACAATATCTGAAAGACGCGAATGTCGAGCATTTTCGTGCGGAAGTGACGCGTTACTACACGGTAGGTACGCTGGAACGACTGGTTTATCACGATAGCCTCTCCATTCGTCGTGCGGCCGTACTGGCGTTGGGATTGGTCGGAACGTACGCCAGCAACGATTGCCTGGCCCGTGCGCTACACGATTCCGATAAGACGGTCGCGGCTTTGGCCGAAAACGCCATCCGTACGGTCTGGACCCGTTACGGCACCGACGAGGACCGTAAAAACCTCCAAACCCTTTGCGACATGGTGGCTCGAAAAGACCTGCTCATGGCCGTGACGTTTGCCTCCCTGCAGATGGAAAAGACCCCCGGTTTTGCCGAGGTGCTCTACCAGCGTGGCATGGCCTGGTTCGATCTGGGACGGTTCGATTTCGCGTTGGAAGATTTTCAGCAGGCGTTGGAACGCAACCCGCACCACTTTCGTGCCGCCGCCATGATGGGTTACTGCTACATGGAACAGGGGGATACCGACAAGACGCTCGAAGCATTTCGCACCGCGTTGGAAATCAGTCCCGGACTGCGAAAAACACGCTCCGAAGTACGCAAGATGGAAGTTCGCGGTTGATTCCTTTTCCGAACATCCCTCCCCAATCCCACGAATCAAAAAATCCCCGAAGTAAAGGTTTTTTACTCCGGGGATTGATTTTTAGAAGTGGGTATCCATCTCCACATCGTTTGCGGAGACCTGCTTGCAAAGGCCTACCGAATCCGCCAAATCTCCGTCAGCGCCGCGGTCGAGGCGGCTTCCTTTCGTGCAAACTCGGTATACTTTTCCGGATTCTCATGGAACTTCTTCCGGTTTTCCTCCGACGCGAAAACGAAATTCAGCTGGTCGTACCGCACTCCGTAACGACGCATTCCGGCAACCTCCACGTGGGCGTCGACCTGAGCCACGACATCCTTTCCGTTCGACACGATGGCGTAGAAATCAGGGTTGGCGTAGAACTTCTCCATTGCCTCGCGGCTGACGAAGAAGTACAAATCCCCCCGATGCAGCACGCCGTAAACCGCCTGTCCCAGTTTCCAGCAGCTCTGTTCCACCAGCGTTACCGGACAATAACCATCCAGCATGATGTTCGGCTTGGACGATTCCTCCATCCCCACCGATTCTGTCGGTTCCGTTGGGACGACCGTTTCCGGTAAAGTTTCCAGAGGCGTTTCCTCCGTGGGGGAGGCGACGGTTTCCGATTCCTCCGACAGGCCCGGAAGCGACGCTTCCTCGACCGGTTCCGGCCCGGAAGCGGACACCTCCACCGGCAACGGTGTTTCCTCAATCTCCGGCAGGCCGGGAAGCTCCGATTCCACGGTCTTTTCCTCTGCCTTTTTCGCAGTCTTTTTCACCGTTTTTTTCGACACCTTTTTCATCGTTCTTTTCATCGCCTTTTCCGCGATCTGCTCGGCGGCAGGGGGCGTGATTGGTTTCGCGACCGGCAAAGGTTTCGTGACCGATTCTGGTACCGATTCAGGTACCGGTTCGGGAACCGACGGCGGATTCAGAATCGTGGCGGCCTGCCGACGTGCTTCGTCCGGCGCCATGGCGGTAAACTGCATCCGTTGCGCCGTTTCCTGTAAAAATTTCATGTAGACATCCGAACGCTGAAAACCGCTGATACGCGAGACGATTTTTCCCTCCGGCGTCACGATGTAGTCCGTCGGGTAAAACGCGACCCGAAACTGATTCGCCAGCCCCGCGTGCTGTTCACCATCGATCAGAACCGTGACGTAATACTGCGCCGCCAAATCCTGAACCTCGGACAGGCGAAAAACCTCGTCCGCCATCCGCCGGCATGGCCCGCAGGTCGGAAAGTAAAAATGTACCAACATCGGACGCTGCATTTCTCGTGATACCCGTACCGCCGCGTCCAAATCGGTACACAGGAACATCTCCGCCCCCTGGGTTATGTTTCCCCAACCGAGCAGTCCTCCAACAATTACCAGTCCCCAAAAAATAGACCCTCTGAAAAACTCTACCATACGCTGCATGATCCCAATCCCTGCCCCTGTGAAAAAACCCGAACATTCTTACGCTATCGGGCCATCTCCCCTTACGATTGAAAAATCCCTGTAAATTTTGGGATAATCGGAAAAACACAGAAAACGCAATCGTAGCGATTTTACAAATAACAAGACAAAAAACGTGATATTCACTTCTGATTATCCTGTACGATCCGTACATTCCTTGCGACCGCTTCCCCTGCCCGCGCAAACGCCGGGTGCACGGCCGCCTGCGAAAGCTCCAGGATGCTTCGCGTCGGAATCCGCCCGATATTGTGGTGGCAGACTTCCTGGCAAACATCACAACCGTACAGACGCGACCCCATTGCCCGCCGCAAATCCGGAGCAATCTCCCCATGGTGCTCAATCGTCAGGCACGCAATGCAGCGTCGGGAATCCACCCCTTTGTCCGAGATCGCTCCGGTCGGGCACGCCTTCAGGCAACGGCCACAGTCCTGGCAGCACCGCTCCCACGCCTCCAGCTGCGATTCTTCAAACTCCCGATACTCTGGAAGCTCCGCCGTCGTGAGAATTTCCCCCAACAGAAAAAAACTCCCCAGACGTGGTGAAATCAACATCCGATTCCGCCCCACAAACCCCAGCCCGGCACGCCGCGCCCATTCACGCTCCGGGAGCGGTGCCGTATCGACCACGGCCCGACTTTTCGCTTCCGGAAACCATTCCCCAAACCACCGAAGCATTTCCCGTAGCTTTTCACGAAAGACCCAGTGGTAATCCGTTCCGGCAAAACGGGCCACCTCTCCAAAACCTTTGGGGATCGGCTCCCCCGCCTCAAGCGTCGCAAATCCCGCATTTCTGCCCGGAGTAAACGCCTCAATCGGCAGCCCCAGAACCACCACGCTGCGGACGTTTTCCAGCACGAATTTCGGGTGCGAACGGGCCTGTTCCCGAACTTCCATATAACGCATTTCGTCGGCAAATCCCGCCTCCAACCACGCACGCAACAGGTGTCCATAACGTGCCGCCGTCGCCGGAACCACCCCCAACGCCGCGAAATCCAATCGCCGCGCACACCGGTTCAAAGCATCCAGAGGATTCGTTCGCATGTTCGTTCCTTTCGCGTTTCATTATACCGAAAAACCCCCGGCGGTCAATCGTCTGGAAATTCCCCATTGACTTCCTCTGCGGATGAAATACAATGGAGAGAACAACAGGAGGCTGAAATGACAGAAAAAATAGCGCAAAATATTCTTGAGAAAATCGGACGTACGCCGCTGGTGAAGATGGGAAAACTCCCCTCCGGCGACGCGGAAGTGCTGGCCAAGGTGGAATTTTTCAATCCGGGAGGGAGCGTCAAAGACCGCGTGGGGCTGGCCCTGATCGAAGATGCCGAACGCCGTGGCCTGCTGCGGCCCGGTGCTCTGATCGTGGAACCGACCAGCGGCAACACGGGAATCGGTCTGGCCATAGCGGCGGCAGTCAAAGGGTATCGCCTGATCCTGACCATGCCCGAAACGATGAGCGCAGAACGACGCCAGCTTTTAGCGGCGTACGGCGCGGAACTCGTGCTGACCAACGGCACGCAGGGAATGCAGGGAGCCGTCCAACGCGCCCAGGAAATCGTCGCCGCCAACCCCGGCGCGTTCCTGCCGCAACAGTTCGAGAATCCGTCCAACCCGGCTTGCCATTACCGAACCACCGCCATGGAAATCTGGGACGACACGGACGGAAATGTCGATGCGTTCGTCGCCGGCGTCGGCACGGGAGGAACGCTCACCGGCGTTGGAAAATTCCTGAAAGAAAAAAATCCCAACACGCACCTGGTCGCTGTCGAACCGTTTGATTCGCAGGTGCTCGGTAAAGGAACTGCCGGCCCGCATAAAATTCAGGGAATCGGAGCCAACTTCGTTCCCAAAGTGCTCGACCGCGAACTCATCGACGAGATTTTCCCCGTGAAAACCGAAGAAGCGACCCAGACCGCCCGCGACGCTGCCCGTCTGGAAGGGATGTTGGTCGGCATTTCCTCCGGAGCTGCACTGTTTGCCGCATTGGAAATCGGTAAACGCCCGGAATTTGCCGGCAAACGGATCGTCGCCCTGCTTCCCGACACTGGAGAACGCTACCTTTCCAGCGGCTTGTTTCGGATGTAACCCGGTACGACCGGGAGCGGCCCGGGTGTGTTTTATCGATGAATCAATATTTAGCGAACGTAGTGAGCGTAGTGAAAGTTTTTGCCCCGGGTGCGGGGCGGCACACTACTGTCCCGTCCCTCTTATAAATTACGGCAATGTCTACGGAGGGGTGGGCGTCCTCGCCCACCAAAAAAGGCGTTAGCCTTTTCCTAACCTTTTGTTAGGGCTTACGCCCTAATGGGTGGGCGGGGACGCCCACCCCTCCGAAAACTTTTAGACGAATATTATTTATTTTTTGGACACAACACTACGGCTGCCGCCGGTTGCAACATCATCGGGAGGCAGGCGCTTTCGCTTCTGGCCTCCCTTGCCGTAACGACGATTCCACCATGAGCCGTGAACGAAGGACTTTAGCCCGCCCGGTCGTACCGGGCGGCGGAAGCCGTAGTCGCAGCCGGTCGTACCGGCCCGGAACTACGCTTCGCTTCGTTCACGGCTCAAATCGTTCACGGCTCAAAAGACAAATTCCTTTCTATTTCATGAACACAACACGAACTACCGCCCCAAAGGTTCACTCCCCCATTTCTGCCAACGCCCGCTTCGCGTCCTCATTTCCCTGTTCCGCCGCCTTGCGATACCATTTCACCGCTTCGGTCTTATCCTGAGGAACCCCCGTGCCAAATCTGTAACAGTGCCCCAACCTCCATTGTGCTACGGCATTTCCCTGTTCCGCAGACATACGAAACCATTTCACCGCTTCGGTCTTATCCTGAGGAACCCCCGTGCCCGAAGCGTAACAAAGTCCCAACCTCAATTGAGCTACAGTATCTCCCTGTTCTGCCGCCTTACGATACCATTTCACCGCTTCGGTCTTGTCTTGAGGAATACCTATACCCAAATAGTAACAAAGTCCCAACCTCAATTGAGCTACGGCACTTCCCTGTTCTGCCACCTTACGATACCACTTCTCCGCTTCGGTTTCGTCTTGAGGAACACCTTGACCAAAAGCGTAACAATTCCCCAACCTCCATTGCCCTTCGGCATTTCCCTGTTCCGCAGACATGCGATACAATTTCGCCGCTTCGGTTTTGTCTTGAGAAACACCTGTACCCAAATAGTAACAAAGCCCCAATCTCCATTGCCCTTCGGCATCCCCCTGTTCTGCTAGCTTACGATACAATTTCACCGCTTCGGTTTTCTCTTGAGGAACATCCGTGCCCCATTCGTAGCAAACTCCCAACCGCCATTGTCCATCGACATTTCCCTGTTCCGCAGACATGCGATACCATTTTACCGCTTCCGTTTCGTCTTGAGGAACACCTTGACCAAAAGCGTAACAATTCCCCAACCTCCATTGCCCTCCGGCATCTCCCTGTTCCGCCGCCTTACGATACCATTTCACCGCTTCGGTTTCGTCTTGAGGAACACCTTGACCAAATTTGTAGCAATCCCCCAAGCTCCGCTGCCCTTCTGTATCTCCCTGTTCCGCCGCCTTACGATACCATTTCACCGCTTCGGTATGGTCTTGAGGAACACCTTGACCAAATTCATAACACGCCCCCAACCTCCTTTGTCCTTCGGCATCCTCCTGTTCCGCCGCCTTACGATACCATTTCACCGCTTCGGTATGGTCTTGAGGAACACCTTGACCAAATTCATAACACGCCCCCAACCTCCTTTGTCCTTCGGCATCCTCCTGTTCCGCCGCCTTACGATACCATTTCACCGCTTCGGTATGGTCTTGAGGAACACCTTGACCAAATTCATAACACGCCCCCAACCTCCTTTGTCCTTCGGCATCCTCCTGTTCTGCCGCCTTGCGATACCATTTCGCCGCTTCGGTCTTATCTTGAGGAACACCTGCACCAAATTCATAGCAAAGTCCCAGGCTCAATTGTCCATTAGCATCTCCCTGTTCCGCTGCCTTACGATACAATTTCGCCGCTTCGGTTTTATCTTGAGGAACACCTTGACCAAATTCGTAACAAACCCCCAACCTCCATTGTCCTTCGGTATTTCCCTGTTCCGCCGCTTTGCGATACCATTTCACCGCTTCGGTATGGTTTTGAGGAACACCTTTACCCAAAGTGTAACACATTCCTACCCATAGTTGCATTCCGGCGCTTCCGTTTTCCGCAAGCTCCATGGTAGCAGCAAACGATTCTTCCTGGGTTTCCGCCAGATTAAAGCGGAGCATGTCTGTGGGGATGAGGGAGGATTTTCCCCACTGTTCCAACATCGAGCGGCAGGAACGTAAAAGCTGACGTGCAGGATGGTTCGGCGCCAGAGGCATCGTAAGCAGGCAACGATCCAAAACAATCAACGTGATTCGATCCTTCTTTTCAGGAACCCGCTTGAGAAACGTTTCATCGGCTGGCACCGGAACGTCGTTGTACAAAACAAGGATGTACTGCTTCGCGTCCTTCTTCGGCTGCACCGAAACCCCGTTGACCGATTCCAACAACGTGTCGGCAAATCGAAAACGTACCGGCAATTTCCCCAGGGAATCCAACGTGCAATGGGTGTGAATGGATTTCAACGCCTTCAAAACCGTGCATGGCTGCTTTCGCGTCGGACGAATATCCCACTGCCGCACCCCCTCCGGATGAATCACCTCCACGGTAAACGGTGCAAGGGTGTTCTGAAGCAGCGATTTGGCTGCCGCGTCGCCTTCCGGACGAATCTGCAACTGCCCTTTGGCGACATCCACCCGCACCGGCTGCCCCAGTTTTTCCCGGTCGAACTCCGCCAGCTTCTGGGTGTCGTTCAGCCGCATCTCAAAATCACAGATGGTCGCCTCCCCGTCGGACGAAATGAGGAACGAATCCTCGGAAATCGTCGGTGTGGCATACCCCAAAGGACGTGGATTGTCGCCAAGATAAACGTTGATCCGCCCGCCTGCCGACATCGCCAGCACATCGTCCGAAATGTTAAAGAAGTTAATATATATCCGTAAGCGACGATTGTATCGCGTTCGATCTTCCCCTTCTTCGGAATGGGAACGGCTTCCCAAACGAGTATGGATAACGCTCGTCACCGTTCGGTCGGTCGATTGCCAATATTTGCGGTGCCGCTGGTAGTCGTAACCAACGTACCCGCTCGCCTGGGCATTGGCATAGATACCGGAAGCCCAGGTTCCCATCAGAACATCTTCCGCCGTGACGTTGATTCCCGCTTTGGCCTGAGTGTCGGCCCCCGCCTCGACGTCGTGCCCGCTTTCCACCGAAGTTCCGTCATTCTCCACCGTATGATCTTTTTCGTCGGTCAACGTAGAAAACAATTTGGAGGTTTTCCTGCTGCTGGTCTGCGTGACATCTTCCGTCCATATTTCCTCAATGGAATCCACCGACCACGAAAGTTTTCCCGGTATGATCGTTTCGTCCGCCGCGAAAAGTACACTGGAAAAAAGAAGGCCGCCCACCAGTCCCAACCACCAACGCATGTTTCCACCCTTTTCGTTAAACGTAAATTTTTTGCAAGATTCTTCCCTCTCATTAAAACATTTCAGGACGGAATTGTCAAGACTTTTCCACGACGAAATTTGCCCCCAGGGATTGGGTGCGATTAAATTTCCTTGCGAGTTTGGGCAAGATGGGGTAATTCCCCTCTTTTCAGAGGGGTGGCAGCCGTAGGCTGACGGGGTGTTTTGACCTGGGAAAGCGTTCACCACTTCAGAACTACCCCCCGCCCTGACGGGCGTACCCCTTCAAAGAAGGGGAATTCGTCCGGCTCGCAGAAAGTTTGATCGCACCCCCAGGGATTACGATCCTCATCTCCTTGCTTGACAACAAAATTCGTTAGGTTACAATCATTAGCAAGCAAACCTCCGTAGGGGAGATTTGGGGAAGATGCCTTTGTTCCAGAAGTCGTAGTATGCCGCCCCGCACGTGGGCATGGAATGGTGTATCATGTCGGAAAAATTAAAGGCCCGTCTGCTGGTCGCGTTGGCGGCAACGTTGTCCAGCACGTCGGGATTTTTCGTGAAATCGCCGATTTTGGAGACCATTCCGGAGGAAGCGAAGCCGTTTGTGATGGGTTTTTGGCGGGCGGCGTTCGCGTTGGTGGTTTTTCTGCCGATGGTGCGGAAAATGCCGTTCCATCCGGCCATGTTGCTGTCCGGGTTGTGCGTGTTTGGCATGTCGGGCTGCTTCATTGCGTCGATGAGCCTCACCACGTCGGCCACGACCATCTGGCTGATGTGTTTTGCTCCGTTCTGGGTCTTTCTGTTCGGGTGGCTCTTTGGGAAAGAGGCGGTTTCCTTTCGCCGGAGCGTACCGCTGTTTTTGGCCATGGCGGGGGTCAGTTTTATTTTATGCTTTACCCTGCGACACCGCGGAGCAAGTGCTTTGGGGCTGGGGTTGGGGGTTCTTTCCGGCCTGTTTTTCGCCTGCGTGATTGCGTCGCTTCGCTACCTGCGAAATTACAGTTCCATCCTTTTGACAACCTGGAACGTTGGTATCACGCTGATCTGTTTTTTACCGTTCATGCTCGGCACGGGGTATTTCCCGACGGTTTCCCAACTGGTGATGTTCGCATTCTTCGGCATTTTCCAGTTTGCGTTGCCGTACCTGCTGATCTCCCGTGGATTACGGAAAATATCCGCCCAGGAGGGGGCGTTAATCACGCTTCTGGAACCGACGCTCACGCCGCTTTGGGTATGGCTGGCATGGGGGGTTGCCGAACCGTGGTGGACGTTGGCCGGAGGCATGTTGGTTTTTATCGCCCTGGTCATGAAAACGTTGGAAGAATGAAATCCATCCTTTTAAGGAAAGAATCAGCGAACACAATTAGCGAACGTAGTGAGCGTAGTAAAAAGTTTTGGGAGGAGGGGTTTGGGGAGGAACCTCTTTTTCAAAAGGGTTCCTTCCCAAAGGCTGGAAGCGCATGGCCACTCCCCCTATTCCCCTAGTGTTGTGTCCAAAAAATAAATAACATTAGCCTAAAAGTTTTCGGAGGGGTGGGCGTCC
>JAUNBJ010000121.1:0-8808 GCA_030535245.1 Planctomycetia bacterium
TCAATTATCAATTATCCGACCTGCGCCCCCCGTCTCGACAATGTTGGGTTCGGGTGGTAGAATAGGCCGAGTTATTATTGTCTTTTGTCTATCGATTTTAGAAAGGAATATTCATGCGTTCAGACAGGATCAAAAAGGGCGATGCGCGGGCGGCGCATCGTAGTTTACTTCGGGCGACCGGCGTGAAGGAGGAGGATTTCGGCAAGCCGTTTATTGGGATTTGTTGCAGCTACACCGACATTGTTCCGGGGCATGTTCATCTTAATAAGGTGGCGGAAGTGGCGAAGGAGTGTGTGCGGAAGGCGGGTGGCGTGCCGTTTGTGTTCAACACGATTGCGGTGGACGATGGCATTGCCATGGGACATGTGGGGATGAAATACTCGCTGGCCAGCCGGGAGTTGATTGCGGACTGTGTGGAGACGATGGTCAACGCTCACTGTTTCGACGGGATGATTTGCATTCCGAACTGTGACAAGATCGTGCCGGGGATGTTGATGGCATCGGTGCGGTGCAATATTCCGACGATTTTTGTAAGCGGCGGCCCGATGGAGGCGGGAAAACTGCATGGCAAGGCGATCGATTTGATCGACGTGTTTGTCGGGGCGGCGGCGAAGCAGAATCATCGTATTTCCAGCGACGAGCTGGCCGAGATTGAGCAGTGGGGTTGCCCGACGTGCGGTTCCTGTTCGGGGATGTTCACGGCCAACTCGATGAACTGCCTGTGCGAAGCGTTGGGGATGGCGTTGCCGATGAACGGGACGATCCTGGCCACAAGTGAGGAACGGCGACGGCTGTACCAGAAGGCGGCGGAGCGGATTGTTGAAATGGTGTATGCGCAGGAGGAACTTGGCGACGCGTTTCGGGGTTTGCCGCGGGACATCATCACGGAAAACTCCGTGGACAATGCCATGGTGTTGGACATGGCGATGGGGGGCAGCACGAACACGGTGTTGCATGTGCTGGCGATTGCCAACGAGGCGGGTCTGAACTACGACATTAATCGGATCAACCACCTGAGCCTCCGCACTCCGAACATTTGCAAGGTTTCGCCCAGTTGTCGGTATCATATCGAGGACGTCCACAATGCGGGGGGAATCCATACGATTCTGGGGGAAATACGTCGGGCGAAGCCGGAGTTGCTCAAGCAGGACGTGCTGACTGTTACGGGTAAGACGTTGGGCGAGAACATCGATGCGTGGGACATTCGAGATCGGGCGAAGGTTTGCAACGAGGCGTTGGAACTGGCGGCAATCGAGCCGGGCAACCAGCGGACGACCGAGCCGATGAGCGTTCCGCGACGGGCAGAGAATATTGATGCCCTGACGCTCTGTTTCGACCCGAACGATTGCATTCGAGACGTGGAACATGCCTACAATCAGGAAGGGGGGCTGGCGATTCTGTTTGGCAACCTGGCTCCCAACGGGGCGGTGGTCAAGACGGCGGGCGTTCTGCCGCAGATGATGCAGCACACGGGGCCGGCGGTGATTTTTGAAAGCGAAAACGACGCGTACGAAGGGATCGTGGCGGGTAAAGTGAAAGCGGGGGATGTGGTGGTCGTGCGGAACGAAGGCCCGAAGGGGGGGCCGGGAATGCAGGAAATGCTGGCTCCGACGACGGCCATTAAGGGGGTGAAGCTGGACGATTCGGTGGCGTTGATTACGGACGGGCGTTTTTCAGGCGGCACGGCGGGGGCGTGTATCGGGCATATCAGTCCCGAAGCGGCGGCGGGCGGCCCGATTGGACTGCTGCGGAATGGCGACGTGATTGAGATCGATATTCCGGCACGAAAACTTTCGGTGAAGCTGTCCGACGCGGAGCTGGCCGAGCGGAAGAAGAACTGGACGAAGCCGGAACCGCGTTTCAAAACGGGCTGGTTGGCTCGTTACGCCGCCATGGCGACCAGTGCCGACACCGGTGCGGTGTTGAAAACTCCGGAATGAAAAGAGCCGAAACAGGGTTGTTCGCGTCGGTCTAAAGACTTGCTAACGACCGGCAACTTTCAACTTTTTGAGAGGAAACATTTTGAAAAAGGGTTTCCTCTCAAAATCTTCTTCAAAAACCTTTCCGTAAATCTTCTTAAATTTTTTACGTTTTTTTGTATTTTTTAAAATTTTCCTTGACATTCCCGAAAAGTGGATTTATAATGTTTCTACTTGTACAAGTGGAGTCGAGACAACTTCTAAAAATATCCGCAGAATTTGGGAGGCAAAAGAGAATGGGCTTGGATGATAAAATACGTCGGGGGGGGGGTATAGCTAACCTTTTCTGGGGGTTGTTCCTGGGAATTCTGGTGAGTTTGGGGATATTTCCGGGGATTGTGCGGGCCGACCTGGTCGGTTTGTGGACGTTTGAGGGGGAAACCGGTCTGGAAATGACCGAGGGCACGGGGCATGCCGGGAACTGGGCGAATCTCGATGCTGGTGAGATTTCTGTGGTCGATACCACCGGAACCTATGTCACACGGGTATACGACGCGTCGCGTGATTCCTATACGTATTCCTTCACGCCGGCCAGTAGCAGTAAGGGGGGAATCATCACGTTGGGCACGCTGCCGGAACTGGGGTTGGACAATACCTCAACGACGACGGCGTCAGATTTCACGATCTCGCTTTGGGTAAAGCTCGACCCATCGATAAATTACACGGGTACTGGCGCAAGCTACGCTAACAGCGTTATTTTGGGCGATCGGAACAATGCCGGAGATACCAGCGGCTATAAATTCTTCAAAACCATGACGGGCAGTACCTCCTACTGGACGCAGGGAACAGGGGGAAACCAACTTTCATTCGGTACCGGTTTATCCAATTCGACGAGGGATACATGGTACTTCCTTACTCTGACCAAGAGCAATGGGACGCTTACCAGTTACCTGAATGGAGTAAGGCAAAGCTCTGGTACTACGACGGGCACCATGCCGGCGTTGACGTTGAAATTGGGAGGAAACGGCGTCAAGAGCGAAACGTGGTACGGCCAGATCGACGACGTGGCAGTGCGGAACAATGCCATCACTGCCAGCGAAGTGAGTGCGGTTTACAACGCGTTGATATCTTCTCAGGGATATTCCAAGAAAGAAACGTTCGTCAAGGCACAGGCTGCTGCGTCTGGTGGAAAAATGGTGATCCTGGACGATTTCAACGCGAATCAAACGTTGACCAAGGGGGGCATCTATACGGGTTCCAACATGACGTGGAACGTCAAGGAAATTGGATTGGAAAATCGTGCTGGCTCGTATACTTCCAATATTCAGGCGGCCGTCGTGACGGATGCGGCGGAGTATGGCAACACGAACGGCATTTTGCAAATTGCCGGATCGTTTGGAAGCAGTACAAGTACTCACTGGAGCGGAGCGACACTTCAAAGCCAGGAAACATACACCGCGACGGAGGAGAATCCCGTACTTTTCAGCGTCAATCGGCTCTATATGAACCACACGGGGACGGCTGCCCGCTCCAGCATTTGGCTTTGGAACGGGACGGGGAAGTACGTCCATTTTTCCCAGAATACGGAAAATTCAAATGGGTGGACGTACAACATTGGTGGTACCAGCTGGGCCACCGGTAATGGACAACGATATGGTTATACCGACGACTTGAATTCCCATGGAATGGCGATCAAATACGACGGCACGAACGTCTGGATGTATGCCGACGGGAAGCTGGTCGGGGTAGACGCCGCCAATGTGGGTACGTTTCAGGTGATGCTCACCGGGCAAAGCTGGGGAACGTCCAGCACTGCCGAGGGAACCGTGGATGTTGGGTTCGACGACCCGACCGTGACGACGATTGCCGCCGTGACGTCGGACATTCCGATTTCCGACACGTTCTCGACGATGGAGGTTTCCTCTCAATGGAGCCGGACTTCCGCGACGGATATTTACTCCAAAATGACGCGAACCAATCCCGCGACCGGTTCTACCTCTACGAGCACGACCGTTCTTGGGACGGGGCTGCTGAGCATTCAGGGGACGAATGAGGCCACGTGGGGCGGAAGATACGACGTGAACGGGCTGGGAATTCGGGTGGCGCGGGATTCGATGGACTTTTCTTCTGTCGATACGGAAGCGGGATTGAAGCTGGCCAACGACGCGGGAACGCAGGTGATGACGATTTCGCAGGGGGACGATGGGTACTGGAACCTTGACTGGGACGGGATCACGGTGGAATCCATCAACGATCTGGCCGTCACCGGGGATTCTGCCGAGCTGTTTCTGGGCGATTTTTTCCAGACGCAGATTTTACTGGAATCGGTGGCCGAGGGGGACGACACGCGGTTTACGCTGCAATTGGACGGCAACTCCTACGATATTTTAACCTCCGGTTGGGACGGTGCGGTCAGGGCGTCGTTGTACGCATTGGGGACGGGAGCGTATGCGGGGTTTGATAATTTCGGGCTGCGGGGGACGGAAGCTCCGGAACCGGCGAGCTGGGCGTTGCTTTTGTTGGGTTTGGGACTGCTATTTCGGCGGAAGAAATAACGTTTCGGGAGAAAATCATGAAAAAAACATCTGTTCTTACGTTGGCGATGCTCCTTCTCTTGGCTGCGGTTGGCTCCGCCCAGACGAATCCCAACGTGTTCGATATTTCCGTGGATACGAGTAAGACGTTCGCCGAACTGGATCGTACCAGTACGGACTATGTTCTGACCAAAACCGGAACCGGGACGTTGACCATGACCGATTCGTTGGGGGATTTCAAGGTTGGCGGATCGTCGTCGGGCGCGTCGATCGCGATTTGGATTCAGAGTGGCCCCGCATATTTTAATCTCAGGAATAGTTCTACGAACCGTAATGCCATCACCATCGGCAGCGAAACGACCACCGCGACCCTGACCACCGTTGGCAAGGCGCTGGGCGAGCATTATGGCAGCGTTACCATTTATAACGGAAGTGAGTTGAAATTTACCAGCAACGATACCTCCATTGCGAGCAACACCACGTTAACGTTTGTGGGGGGAGGGACGATTTCCGGTTCGGAATTTAATTATCGTGACCGTAGTACGACTAGTAGTGCTACTCCCAGCGTTATCGCAGTTACGGGAGCAAACGCCAATGCCCTTATTTCCGCGAACATGCGGTTGATTGAGGGGCCGCAGGCATACGAGATCAACGTTGTGGATTCCACCGGAACCCTGACGATTTCCTCCAGTATTTACGACTATGGCGGTGATTATAAGAACAAGGGTTTCATCAAAACGGGGGCGGGGACGCTGGTACTTTCCAACCACAACACGTTCGCGGCGAAATTGGGTGGTGGGCTGGACGTTCAGGCCGGGGTGGTGAAACTGGAACAGGGCGAAGGTACCAGTGCCGGTTCGCGGGTGGGAACGAATACCCTGTCGATTGCTTCCGGAGCGGAGGTGATTGCTTATGCGGATTACATGCTCGGTTCCGGCGATGACGCGGTTATTCCGAATGTGGTGGTTGCAGGGACGCTGACGACGTATGGCACGACGGCGATGAAAACGCTTACGCTCAACGGCGGCACGGTGCGGCCCACGGCGACGACCGACACGTTGCTTTTTCAGGAACGTACCAACGGTGTGGATCAAAAAATCAGTTCGACGGGCACAAGCACGATCACCACGAGTCTGGTACTGGACGCCGCTACGGAATTTGCCGTTACCTCCGGTACGCTGAGCGTCGGGGCGGTTTCGGGGACGGGGCTTTTGACGAAAACCGGCGCGGGTAAACTTACGTTTACTACTCCCCTGATAAAGACATTTACAGGAAAATATAACGTTCAGGAAGGAACCCTGACGCTGGCAAGTCCCCCTGAAGGTATTCGTGATACGAAGAGTCCCATCGACTACATCATCGGTTCCGTCAGCACGCAGGCTACTCTGGAGATGAACTTCAAAAGCCTCGCGGATCATCAGGGAGCGATTACTATTTATGACGGTTCCACCCTCATTACGGCCAGTGACGCGACAGTCTGCGACAGCAATACCCTGACTTTCGTGGGCGGGGGTGAGGTCACGGCAAAATCGGGAGGGTATTATCTGTTCCGTAATCGTTTAGGGGGTAAGAGTACCAACATCGTCGTTACGGGTACCAATGCGCAGGCGGAAATGAACTTAAACGCCATCTGGTTCGTGGAAAACAGTGGGAATGGTGTCATTTTTGACATTGACGACACGAACACGCTGACCCTCTCCGGATGTATGTTCAACCATTCTGCTGGCGGAGGGAAGGGGTTTACGAAAACCGGGGCGGGAACGCTGGTGCTTTCGGTTCTCAGGCAGGATTATTCCATAGCCACCGGCACCTCCCTCTCGCAATTTTTCGGAGCGATTGCCATTTCGGAAGGGGCCTTGCAGCTGGGGAGTGACAACGGCGTAAGTACGAACGTTACGGATCTTTCCCTTGCGGCGGGGACGCAGTTCGATCTGGCCGGATTCGACCAGACGCTGGCGAAAATCAGCGGCACGGGCAGCGTAACGAATTCCGGGGCCGAGGCCTCGACGCTGACGCTGGGGTATCAGAAAAATTATTACACTCACGATGGTAGTAGTACCGATCCGGTTTATACCTCCAGCACGTTTGCGGGGACGGCTTCGGGGAATGTGAATCTGGTGATTGACGCCAATACGGAAACCGTTACGCTTTCCGGGGCCAACACGTATACGGGCGACACGACCGTTGCTTCCGGGACGCTGAAACTGGGGGCGGACAATGCGATCAGTTCGGATTCCGGTGTGGTGCAAACGCGGGGGACGGCGACCATCGACCTGGCGGGATACGACCAGACGTTGGGTGCCTCGGAGGTTTCGGGGAATTTCATCAACTCGGTAAGTGCGACCCCCACGACGCTGACTTTGACCCCGAATTCGGGAACCCTGTCGATGGAGGAAACGTATGTAGGGGAGGGAATTTCGGTAGTTTCCAACGGCATGTTCCAGCCGAAGGATGTGGAGATTGCCCAGGGGTTGACCGTCAACGGGACGTTGGTATTCGATTTGGATGCGTTGCGAGATGGTACGGCCCTCACGTTGGGCGACCTGAATTTTGGGACGGACGCGGCCGTTTCGGTGCTTTTCGATTTGGATGCGATCATGAGTTACGAAAGGACTTCGCTTGTGGACGTTACGAACGACGCGAACGTGGACGAGGTGTATCGTGCCTTGCTGCCGCTGATCGAGGCGTCGCAGGCGGGATATTACTTCAATCTGGACGTGACGGGAGGGGTGCTGACGCTGAACCTTGACCATGCGGCGGTGCCGGAACCGGCGAGCTGGGCGTTGCTTTTGCTGGGGTTGGGACTGCTGTTTCGTCGGAGGGGGCGTCGGGAATAGGTGGGAAGCCGGATCTGTGTGTCCCGGAGTTTGAGGGGGTATCCTTTTCAATCCGGGCGATATTTGGTATGATTCATGGATGAACCTCCTGTCGGTTCCGATAAAGGTGCCGTGAGGGAGGTTTTGAACGGGCGAAAACTCGTTGGGGAACGGGGTTATTTTCAGGGTGGTGGTATCCAAAACGGTTAATGGGACATGAAAACATGGGGAAGCCGATGAAGTTGCGGGGTGAGGGGTTGACAGGATTGGGGAAGCATGAAGGGGATTGGGCCAAAGGCCGTTCTTACTGTGAGGGAACCGTAGTCGCTCTCGGTCGTACCCGCCCGGAGGGGGTGAGGGGGGCCAGAAGCGAAGCGCCTGCCTCCCGACGCCACTGGCAACCGGCGGTAGCCGTAGTCGCAGCCGGTCGTACCGGCCCGGCGGTAGCCGTAGTGTGCCGCCCCGCACCCGGGGCCGGGTTTACGTTGGTGGAACTTTTGGTGGTGATAGCGATCATTGGGATGTTGGTGGGGTTATTATTACCGGCGGTGCAGCAGGCGCGGGAGGCGGCGCGTCAGATGCAGTGTAACAATCAGCTTCGGCAGATGGGGATTGCCGCGTTGAATCATGAATCGACGAAGCGTTATTTTCCGTCTGGGGGTTGGCGGGCGTATTTCGAGCCGGATCCGGATTTGGGGTCGGGGGCGAAGCAGCCGGGGTGTTGGCGTTATTCGTTGTTGCCGTACATGGAGCAGAATGCGATTTGGGAGTTGGGGATGGACGGCGATCAGTTGGAAACGACGGTGAAGGCGGCCAATGCGCAGCGGATCAAGTCGTTGGTTCCGATTTATTACTGTCCTTCGCGTCGTGCGGCGAAGCTGTATTATGCGTGGTGTTACACGTACAATTCGCAGAGTGTTTCGGAGGGGACGAAGGCGGACTATGCGGCATGTATTGGGACGTCGTGGGACAGTTCGATGACGGGAACGTCGTATGCGGAAGGGATTGCAAAGACGGTATCCAAGACGATTCCTGGGGTGACGGGGTGCAAGAGTGAGATTCGGATTGCGGAGATCAAGGATGGCACGTCGAACACGTATCTTTATGGGGAGAAGTGCATTGACGCCACGTTGTATGAGCCGTCGAGCAGTACGACCTACTGTGCGGGGGACGATCATGCGGCCTGGGCGGGGTTGGACGACGATAACATTCGTTACACGACGCAGACGTATATTCCGATTCAGGATCGGGCGGGGTATGCGGGGAACGGGACGTTTGGCAGTGCGCATTCGGGGGCGTTGGGTTTTGTGTTGTGCGACGGGTCGGTCCATCGGGTATCGTATAGTATCGACAAGCTGGTGCATCAGTATTTGGGCTGCCGGGCGGACGGCAAGGTGGCGCATATTCCGGAGTAATTGATAATTGATAATTGATAATTGGTGTGTCATCGCAGAGAACCGTAAACGGAGGGAAGCGTAGTCCTGAAACGATATAGGTTACGTCTTTCGTTTACGGATCCTTAATCTACCATCATCCATC
>JAUNBJ010000121.1:8818-11065 GCA_030535245.1 Planctomycetia bacterium
AATTATCAATTATCAACCATCAATTATCAATTACCCGGCCATTGTTTTGCAAAAAATCCGGCCGTGTCCCATGGCCCCTTGACGTGGGGCGTGGGATACGATACATTAGAGGTTGGCGTGATGGGAACCTTCCTTAAAAATTCTCAACAGGGGAAAAGCATGACTAAAGTTCGTTTTTATGTCGTTTTTGTGGGGCTTTTAGCATTTTTGTGGGCGTCTTGGGACGTATCTAACGCGTGGGGGCAGCAGTCCCGTTCTCGGCGTACGAAGTCGGTGGAGCAGGAGGAGAGTGTTTCTCCCTCGGAGGAAGAGGAGGGGGTTGATACGATTGAGGAGTTGCGAAAGTTGCCGCCGAAGAAGCCGATTCGGGTTCCGGACGAGGAATTGAAAACGAAAGACGGGGTGGTGCTTTCGGCGACGTATTATCCGAGTAATTTGGGGAAGTATGCGGTACCGGTGATTTTGTTGCACAGTTGGGAGGGGAGCCGAAAGGAGTTTTCCACGTTGGCGCCGCATCTTCAGAAGTTGGGGTATGCGGTATTGGTTCCGGACCTTCGGGGGCATGGCAAGAGCAATCGTCAGGAGACGGAACCGGAGGTATACGAGGAATTCAAGGTGGGTCGGTTCAATGCGGACACGTTCAATGCGATGGTGCTTTACGATCTGCCGCAGTTGAAGCGGTTTTTGATGCGGGAAAACAACGCGGGGCGGTTGAATATCGACAAGTTAGGGTTGGTAGGGATAGAGATGGGGGCACTTTTGGCGGGGACGTATGCCAGCAAAGACTGGGCGCCGAATGTCAAGCGGAACAAGCGGATGCCGTTCACGGGCGACGTGAAGGGGATTGTGGTGATTTCCACGCCGAAGAATTTTAGTGGTTTGAAGTTTATCGACACGTTGAACAATCCGAACTGGGTGCAGAACATGTCGGCATTGATTCTTTCGGGTGCGGCGTCGCGGGAGGTGGAGAAACCGAAGCTTTTGAAGAATCAGATCATGAGGAAACTTCGGGTGAAGGACAGTGAGAATATATTTGACGTGCAGTTAGACGTCAATCTTCAGGGGGCCAAGCTGATTGCGGTGGTCAACTCGGACGCGGTGAAGCTGATTGCGGAATTTCTCCAACTGCGTTTGGAGGATCGGGAATTTCCGTGGGAAAATCGGAGTAAAAACTAATGGTGGAGGGTCGGACGGGATACCATACGCACCGTCAGCGGCGGCAGTATGTGCTGTGGTTGTTGTTGATGGGGGTGTTGCTGATTTTGGCGGTGGAGGGGTTCCGTCCGGAGAATCGCGAGCTGGTGCGTCAGTTTTGGGAGAGCACCTCCGTTCCGGGCACGGAGGCGGAGGAGTTGGGGGAGTTGACGGAAGTCGCGCCGCTTCCGGGGCTGGATCGGTCGTTGCTTGAGGCGGTGGAGGATCGAACGCCGCTTTTCAGCAAGGAGGGGCCGGCGGTGAATCAGGTGGTTCAGCTTCTTCGGGACACGCCGAAAGAGACGCTGACCAGGCATTGTGTGGGGCGGGTGTTGTATGCGCAGTACATGCAGCAGCCGGGAAGTTATCGGGGTTCGCTGATTTCGCTTAAAGGGGCGGCAGTGCGTGTGGTTCCGGAGAAGGTTCGGGACAAGACGATGGGGGTGGAGACGCTTTACGCGGTCTGGATTTTGCCGGAGGATAATCCGTCGGAGCCGGTCGTGGTGTATTGTGTTTCGCTTCCGGAGAAATTCCCACGTGGGGAGGAAGTTCGCGAGAAGGTACGGTTTACGGCGATGTTTTTCAAGGTTTGGCCGTATGCGTCGAACAGTGGCGTGCGATCTACGGCGTTGTTTTATGCCAAGTCGCCGGATTGGTCGGGGATTCCGTCGGACACGTTTGCACAGACGCGGCCCCAGACGTTTCCGTTTTGGGCGACGTTTCTGATTGGCCTGGCGTTTGGTATTGGGATTCTGTTATTTATCAATGCTCGTGTTCGTTCCGAGCAGGGGCCGCGTGAGGAGCTTCCGGACGTGATGGATCTTCCGTAGCGTTCGCTTTTATTGATAGCCGGGAGGCAGGCGCTGGCGCTTCTGGCCTCCCTTATTCTACCGCGCTTCCAGCCTTTTGAGAGGAAACATTTTTGAAAAATTGTTTCCTCTCAAACTCTCCTTCAAAAAACTTTCAGTGCGCTCACTGCGTTCGCTTTTATTAATTAATGGCACCTTCTAAAAACCTTCCCTGCGAAGGCTTGGTCACAAATTGGATTGTAAT
>JAUNBJ010000122.1 GCA_030535245.1 Planctomycetia bacterium
CGCTATGTTATTAGTGTTTATTTTCTTTTTATTCTGTTTATAACATGGACGGAACACTAGATGCTCTTTGAAAATCGCACCCATAACCATAGCAGGAAACAACCGACGGCATAGAGGAAAAGGACGTACCTAATATCCGGCACACATAGCAACGGCAAAGACAGGATGGCCCCCGCAGGGAAACATCGACGCTCCGTTTTCCGCTTCGGCAGGTAAAGGCGAAACGATTTCATCGGCTCCGGCAGGGGCGTTTCCTGGGGGTGGGAAAGTGGCTGCCCCAACACTTCCAGCTTCTGTTCCAGCTCCATCTCCCTTTCGAGAAACCACTGGTCGCGAATCCATGACAACAAAAGCCAGTTACAGGTTCCCACGATTTGAAACACCACGGCAGGAAGGAGGATGTCTATGAAAAACCATGCCTGGGATTCCGGAATCGAGAGAAGCAGCGGTTCCTGGGGCAGAAGCAGCAGCGTGGACAACGGAAAATCCGCAATCAGGAACACCGACCACCAGACCTCGGTTTCGATGGAATCGGCGTGAAAGTGGTCGTAAAACAGCCTTGTGACCAGCAAAAGCACGAACCAAAAGTGGATCAGGAATATCTTGACACATCGACGCATGACGTTTCTCCGAAGAAAATCTTCCCAGGGCAACTCCTAAAAAACCAATTCTGGATACAAACGGTTTTTAGAAGATACCCTGAAAAAATTATACCTTCAAAGTACGCTGCTGTCAATTTCCCGGCCTCACCAAAGGCGACTTCAACACGACGTCATCCGTAAACGAAGGATTGTCACCCAATGGCATCCTGGCCTGTTTCGCCAGTACGAATCCGAATGCACTGGGCTAAATCCATGACGAAAATCTTGCCGTCGCCGATATTTCCGGAACGAGCCGTCGTGATGATGGCGTCGAGAGCCTTGGGGAGGTATTCGTCGTTCACCGCGATTTCAAGCCGGACTTTTTTGAGCAGGTTGACCTGCGTCACAACGCCTCGGTAGGACTCGGTGTATCCCATCTGGTGTCCGCAGCCCAGGGCGTTCATCACCGACATTTTGGCGATATCTTCCTTCAAAAGGGCCTGCTTCACGTCGTTCAGCATTTCAGGCTGAATGTAAGCAATGATCAGTTTCATGATAATTCTCCTTTCCGTGATGGAAATCAGGTGGTGGTCCAGGTGTCAAAATCGGGGTAAGCCTGCATTCCGTGTTCCTCAATATCCAGACCACGGAGTTCCTCGCGTCGGCTCACACGCAGACCGATGGTGTACTTGATGGCGTGGAACAGCAAAAGTCCCAATCCGCCCGCCCAAATCGCTGCGGCAAGAACCCCTTCGCATTGAACCCACAGCAGGTGGCATCCGCCGCCGTAAAACAGGCCCCCTTCGGTCGCAAACAGGCCGACCATGAGCGTCCCGAAAATACCGCATACGCCATGCACGCTCACGGCACCCACCGGATCGTCGATTTTCAAAACCCGGTCGATGAACAAAATTGCGCCCACCACCAGTACCCCCGCGACGGCTCCGATGAGGATTGCGCCAACCGGCGAAACCACGTCGCACCCGGCGGTAATCGCGACCAATCCTGCCAAAATACCGTTGAGGGTCATGGTGGCGTCCGACTTACCGTAAATGGCCCATGCAAAACCCATGGCGGCAATCGCACCCGCAGCGGCGGCCAGGTTCGTGGTCACGGCGATATACCCAATGGCAGGCGTTACGGCACAGGTGCTGCCGGGGTTGAATCCGAACCATCCGAACCACAGGAACAGCACCCCCAGAGCACCCATCGTCAAATGGTGGCCCGGAATGGCGTTTACGGTTCCCTCAGGGCCATACTTCCCGATTCGTGGGCCGAGCGTCAGGGCACCGGTCAGGGCAAGCCACCCACCGACACTATGGACAATCGTCGAGCCGGCAAAGTCGTGGAATCCAGCCTCCGCGAGCCATCCACCGCCCCACGTCCATGCCCCGAAAATGGGGTAAATCACCGACGAAATCACGGCACTGTAAACCAGGTAGCTGGTGAACTTCGTTCGTTCGGCCATGGCACCCGAAACGATCGTGGCCGCCGTGGCGCAAAACACGCACTGGAACAGGTAAAACGCCCAACCCAAATCGGGGTTTACCGCCGTTACCGCCGCCGTGTCGGGGAGGAAGTACCGCGTTCCGCAGAACCAGCAGCCGTTCAGCCCCCACATCAGCCCAAACCCAACCACGAAAAACGCAATCGAGCCGACCGCAAAATCCATGACGTTTTTCATCGTGATGTTCACGGCGTTCTTCGATCGGCTGAAACCGACTTCCACCAGCATGAATCCCAACTGCATGAAAAAGACCAGCAGTGCCGCCAGCAGCACCCAAAGCATGTCCATGGTCTTTTGGAGATCTGCCGGGGCAACCGCCGCGACCTCCTCCGCCCGTACGATTCCAACCGTCGTCGCCAGAACGATGGCCGGTGTGATAAAATAGTGCAGAATCCTCATGGTTCGCTCCTTTCGGATGTTTGGGGCGGGAACATCCCCGCTCCCCGACCCCCCAGGAGGAGAGTCGGAACTTGAAGGCAAAAACCCAGGAAATTTCATCACGTGAAGAATTTTCGTTGGTGATAAACAAAAAAAAACGCTTACCGGAGGGGAAAACCTCCGATAAGCGTCTTTGCTTACCAAACTGGGCGTCACTATACCACGTTTTTCCCCTGAAGTCAATAGGGGGCGAAAAAATTTTTTTGCGAATCAAATTTAGTGAGGTGTCGTTAGCGTACGTTCCCGCCGGAAACTTCCCGCGTGGAAAAATTTGCCGTCCATGCCACGGGTACTACTGGTGATTCCTGGCGTTCTGCGGTATAATGCGGGTTAAGCGAATATTTTATTTTCCGGTTCTTTTTCCCTTAATTTCCCTTATGGCCGATATTACCCGCGAAAAAATTCTGGTTTTGGATTTCGGTTCCCAATACGCACAACTGATTGCGCGACGTGTGCGGGAACAAAACGTTTACTGTGAGATTGTCCGTCACAACATTACCGCCGACCGCGTTCGCGAGATCGCTCCGATGGGGTTGATCCTGTCTGGCGGCCCCAGCAGCGTTTACGACGAGCATGCGCCCCAGTGCGACCCTGCGTTGTTTCGGTTGGGGATTCCGGTGTTGGGAATCTGCTACGGGCTTCAGCAGATGACGCGTCATTTGGGGGGCGAGGTGTTGCCGGTGGCGACGCGGGAATATGGTCATGCGGAGATCACGCTGGCGAAGAAGCATCCTCTTTGGGAGAACGTTTCCGAAACGACGCGAGTCTGGATGAGCCATGGCGACCAGGTGAAGGGGCTTCCGGAAGGATTCGAGACGCTGGCGGGCACAAAGACCTGTACGAATGCGGCAATCGGGCACCGGACGTTACCGCTTTTGGGGGTGCAATTTCATCCGGAAGTAACGCACAGTGACGAGGGAACGCAGATGTTGCGGAATTTCCTCAAGGGAATCTGCGGTTGTCACGGGACGTGGCGGCTGGACGATTTTGCCCGCCTGACGATTGAAAATATCCGGGAGAAGGTGGGGGATCGCCGGGTGATTTGCGGGTTGTCGGGAGGGGTCGATTCGTCGGTGGTGGCGGCGTTGCTTTCGCGGGCCATTGGCGACCAGCTTTCGTGTATTTTGGTGGACAACGGCCTGCTTCGTAAAAACGAGGCGGAGTTGGTCGTCGATCTGTTCACCCATTTTTTCAAGTCCGATTTGCATGTCGTTTCGGGGCAGAAACGTTTTCTCGACGCGCTTGTCGGGATCGACGATCCACAGGAAAAGCGGCGGCGTATCGGAAAGACGTTTATTGATTGTTTCGCGGTGGAAGCGACGAAGATTGAAAACGCGCATTTTCTGGCTCAGGGGACGCTGTATCCGGACGTGATTGAAAGCGGCGGTTCCCCGGACGGCCCGGCGGCCACGATCAAGTTGCACCACAACGTCGGGGGGCTGCCGAAGGATTTGCAGTTCGAGCTGATCGAGCCGCTTCGGGACCTGTTCAAGGACGAGGTTCGCAAACTGGGGTTACGGCTGGGGCTTCCGGAGGAGATGGTCTGGCGTCATCCGTTTCCGGGGCCGGGGCTGGCGGTGCGGTGTCTGGGGGAGGTAAATGCGGAGAAGTTGGCCGTTTTGCGGGAAGCGGACGCGATTGTTCTGGAGGAGCTTCGGCGGGCCGATTTGTACCGGAAAACGTCGCAGACGTTCGCGGTGCTGCTGCCGGTTCGCAGCGTTGGCGTGATGGGGGACGCGCGGACGTACGACAACGCGATTGCCATTCGCTCGGTGGACACGTCCGATTTCATGACCGCCGACTGGAGCCGGATTCCGTACGACGTGCTGGCCCGCATGTCGACGCGGATCATCAACGAAATTAAGGGAATCAACCGGGTGGTTTACGATATCAGCAGCAAGCCGCCGGCGACGATTGAGTGGGAATAGAGGTGTGAGGGGATGAAAAAGACCGAAAAGACTTTTGAAGATCATTTCACCCGGCTGGAACAGGTGGTTCACGCTTTGGAAGAGGGGAACACGACGCTGGACGATTCGTTGGCGCTGTATTCGGAGGGGGTGGAGCTTTTGAAGGCGTGTCACGACCAGCTGGCAAACGCGAAGCGGAAAATTGCGTTGTTGACCGGGGTGGATGCGGAGGGGAATCCGACCGTTCGGGAATTTGCCGAGGACGACCGGACGTTGGAAGAAAAATCGGAAACGCGAGGACGTTAGATGGAACTGGATGGGTGGAAACAATCGGTGCGGGAATGGACCGACGCCGGGCTGAAATGTGTGATGGACTCGATCGCCGAGACGGTGCCTGCGCGACTTCACGAAGCGATGGCGTACGCGGTGCTTTCTCCGGGGAAGCGGTTTCGTCCGTTGCTGGTGTTTCTGGCGGCCGACGCGTGTCGGGGAGAAGACTTTTCGGAGGAGCGGATTCTCAAACTTTTGCCCGCAGCGGTGGCGGTGGAGATGATCCATGCGTATTCGCTGGTTCACGACGATCTGCCGGCGATGGATAACGACACGCTGCGGCGAGGGAAGCCGACGGTCTGGAAACAGTTTGACGAAGCGACGGCGATTTTGGCGGGGGACGCGTTGCAGACGCTGGCATTCGAGACGCTGGCGAAGATTCGTCCGGCGGAAAAGGGGTTGAAGTGCGTGCGGTATCTTTCGCGGGCGGCGGGGTGCCATGGGATGGTGGGGGGCCAGATGGACGATTTGCGGCTTTCGGACATGCCGCGTCCTGAACTTCCCGCCCTGCTTTACGGAGCGATGATGGAGAGCGCCCAGGGGCTTCCTGAAACGGATGCGGCGGTTCGCTCGATCTGTTCCATGCAGGATCGCAAGACGGGCGCGATCATTACAGCGGCGGCGATGATGGGGGGCGAGCTGGTCGGGGCGACGGAGATGCAGCTTTACCGATTGGGGATGTACGCGCAGCATTTGGGGTTGATGTTCCAGATTACGGACGACCTTTTGGATGCCACGTCCACGGCGGAAACGATGGGGAAGAACGTGCAGAAAGACGACGCGCACGGCAAGGTGACGTGGGTCAATCGGCTGGGAATCGAGGCGTCGCGGGGGTGGGTCGTACGGCTGAAAGAGGAAGCGAAGCGTTCGATCGAAGGGAAAACGTTTGCGGCGACCGATCTTTTGGAGGAATTGTTGGACGCGGTGGAGGGGCGGAAAAACTGATGGTCAGACGGCTCCCCGAAATTCATTCGCCCGCAGATTTGAAAAAACTTTCCCCGCGAGAGCTGACGCAGCTTGCCGAGGAAATCCGGGAAGAGCTGCGCAATGTGGTGGAGACGCGTTCGGCGCATTTCGCGTCGAATTTGGGGGTGGTGGAGCTGACTCTGGCGTTACACACGGTGTTTGATTTTTCCTACGACCGACTGATTTGGGACGTGGGGCACCAGTGTTATCCGCATAAGATGGTGACGGGCCGTTACGATCGTTTTTCTTCGATCCGCACGCTGGGGGGGCTGATGGGGTATCCCAATCCGGCGGAGAGTCCGTACGATCTGTTCATGACGGGTCATGCGGGGTGCAGCATTTCGTCGGCGTTGGGGTTGAAGTGTGGCGACGACCTGATTCGGGAAATCGAGAAGGCAAAAGCGGGGCGTCCGGAGCGTCACGTGGTGGCGGTGATTGGGGACGGCTCGTTTGCCAACGGCGTTGTGTTCGAGGGGCTGAACCATTTGGGGGCGTCGAAGAAGAACGTTACGGTCATTTTGAACGACAACCAGATGGCGATCTGTCCGCGGGTAGGCAGCATGGGGCAGTATCTGGACACGCTCCGGATGAGTCCGCGATATACGGAGATCAAGGCGGATATTAAGCGGGTGTTCGAGTCGATTCCGATTTTGGGGCATCCCATGCGGCAGTTCCTGCACTACACGAAAAACGCAGTGAAGGCGCAGGTGCTGGGGGGAATGCTGTTCGAGGAGTTGGGGATTCGTTACATTGGGCCGGTGGACGGGCACAACATCCGGCAGCTTCAGAAGTTTTTGAGGATGGTTCGGAATTACGATTGCCCGGTGCTTTTGCATGTGTTCACGAAGAAGGGGCATGGCTATCAGCCGGCGGAGGACGATCCGGCCAAATTTCATGCTCCACCGCCGTTGCGTCGTTCGCGTGCGGAGCTGCGGCGTCAGGAGAAACTTCAGGCGAAGCTCTCCCGGATGGCGGGGGAGGATTTGGAGAAAGAAAAGGAAAAGGCGGCGGCGGAGGTGCGTTCCGACCATTCGTTTACGGTAGTCGCCAGTCATAAAATACAGCAGTTGATGGAGCGGGACGCGCGTGTGGTGGTGATTACGGCGGCGATGTGCCAGGGGAACAAGTTGGAACAGATTCGTTCGCGTTTTCCGGATCGGTTTTTCGACGTGGGGATTTGCGAGTCGCATGCGGTTACGCTGGCAGGCGGCATGGCCAAATCGGGATTGAAGCCGATCGTGGATATTTACAGTACGTTCATGCAGCGGGCGTACGACCACCTGTTTCAGGAGGTCTCGCTTCAGAACCTTCCGGTCACGCTGCTGATGGATCGTGCGGGGTTGGTGGGGGCGGATGGCCCGACGCACCATGGAATGTACGATCTGGCGTATTTGCGGCCGTTGCCGAACATGGTCATGTCGGTTCCGGGCGACGCGGCAGAGACGGAGCAGATGTTGGAGTTGGCCGTCACGTGCGGGCTTCCGTTTGCCATTCGGTATCCGAAAACGCAGACGGCGGAGATCACGGGGCTGCCCCGGCAGGCGGTCGCGTTGGGCAAAAGCGAGGTGTTGCTTCCGGGGATTCCGGGGGGCGGGTTGGTGCTGGCGTGTGGAACGCAGGTGGCCGACGCATTGGATGCCATTCGCGGATTGCGGGCGGAGAAGGAAATCGGGCTGGTGAATGTCCGTTTCGTGAAGCCTTTGGACACGGCGACGCTTTTTCCGTTGGTTCGGCGGTGCGGGTGGCTGTTAACGATCGAGGAGGGGGCCAAAATCGGTGGGTTTGGCAGCGCCGTGTTGGAAGCGTTGACGGATGCGGACATTTCGCTTCCGAAGTTCCGTCGGCTGGGTGTGGGCGACCGGTTCATTCCCCATGCCACGCGGCAGGAGCAGTTGGAAATGGCGGGGCTGGACACAGCTTCCATTATGCGGGTGATCGAAGAAATGCAAAAATCCATGGAGCAGTCGGGTTATGCGAGTCATCATACTGGGATATAAAAATCGTCCGGGGGTGGAGGAGACGGTTGACCGTTTGCGTCCGGCGATTGCCTCTCATGCGGAGATCGTACGGGAGGATTTGACGGGCGAGATGCCGCTGGACGAAATCGACGCGGACGTGGCGTTGGTTTTTGGGGGGGATGGTTCCATCCTGCGGGCGGTTAAGCAGATGGGAACGCGTCAGCTTCCGGTATTGGCGATCAATCTGGGGCGGCTTGGTTTTTTGGCCGACACGTCCCAGGACGAGGTGGAGGAATTGCTGCCGATTTTGCAGGAGCATATCATCCTGTGCGGGCCTCAGTGGATTGAGCGTTCGCTGGAAACGAACACGGTCGGCATTCCGCGGGCGGCCCGGACGCATTTTACGGTTTCGGAGCACCTGCTTCTGGACTGTACGGTGACCAAAACTGACGGCACCAAACTGTCTGCGCTTGTGATGAACGAGATTGCCATCCAGAACGCGTCGTTTCACATCATGGAGGTGAAGCTGTATGCGGACGAGGAGTTCGTCACGATGTACCGTTGCGACGGGCTGATTTTGAGCACGCCGATCGGTTCGACGGCGCATAACCTTTCGGTGGGGGGGCCGATTGTGCGGAACGACTTGCAGGCGATCGTGATTTCGCCGATTGCGCCGCACACGCTGACGTATCGTCCGGTGGTCGATTCCGCCATGCGGACGTATCGGGTGGAGGTTTTTTCCCGCCATGCCCAGACGTCGGTGGTCGTGGACGGTACGATCCTCTGCCCCATTGCTCCGGAGGACGTGGTGCGTATCAAGCCGTCCCCCATACGGTTCCGGATGTTGAACGTTCCGGGTTACTCGTATTACACAACGCTTCAGAAGAAACTGGGCTGGAGCGGACATCCGAATTACAATTCCTGAATCAAAAACAACGCAAAGGATGGAACATGAAACGTATTTGGGCCTGGATTGTCCTATTTTTTCTGATTTCCCCCGCGTATGGGGAGGAAACGTACCTGCTTCGTTATCAGTGGCATAAGGGGGACGTGCTGGAGTGGGACGTAACGCACCGGAACCGAACGACCACGATGGTTTCGGAAACGGACGATGCGGTAGATGCCATGACGCGTTCGCGGAAGCACTGGGAGGTGGTGGCGGTCGATGAGAATGGGGTGGGAACCATCGAGAACACGGTCGTCTGGGCAGACATGCGGGAAAAGAACGGCGATCAGCCCATGCGCACGTTTGACAGTCGGAAGGAGCAGATTCCGCCGGAGGGTTTCGAGACGGTTCCCGAGTCGCTGGGGCGGGTGTTGGCGAAAATCTCCATCAGCCCGACGGGGGAGCAGGTTTCGCGGGAGGATTTTCACACCTCCACGATCGTTCAGCAGGCGAATCAGGCGTACGTTTGCGTGAAGTTTCCGGAGCAGGCGATTCCGGTGGGGTATTCGTGGTCGTATCCGTACCCGGTTTACGTTCCGCAGCCGAACGGGACGCTGCGTCGGATCGAAATGACGCAGAAATTCACGTTGGAAAAGGTGGAAAACGGGCTGGCGACGATCTCCTACGGAACCAAAGTGCTGTCGCCGAATCTGGATCGCGGGACGTTGGCGCAGATCATGGATCGGCTCTACCGGGGGACGTTCCTGTTCGACATAACGCGGGGGCGTTCGGTGATGTTGTCGCAGAAGGTGGACGAAACGGTGGTGGGTTTCCGGGGCGAAGTGAGTCGGGTCAAGATGCTGATCGAGTTCAACGAACGGTATCTGTTTCAATAAACCTTGTGGTTGGTTGACAAACGGGAGAAATTCCGGTAAAATGAAGGGGTGTTATTTGAGTTTTATCCCCTGTTGAGCATCGTATGAGTCCCAGGCACCCCTCCTCCGCCAAGCCCAAACCCGCAAAATCTCCAACCCCTCGACCACGGGACGTGAAACCTCGTCGTATCGGTATTTATGGCGGGACGTTCGACCCGATTCATTATGGACATCTTCTTTTGGCCGAATCGGCACGGCAGCAGATGGATTTGGACGAGGTTATTTTCGTGCCGGCCGGGATTCCCCCGCACAAACGGGACTGGGTGCTGGCGCCGGATAAAGACCGGGTGCATATGCTGGAGCTGGCGATCCGGGGGAACCCCCATTTCCGGGTCGAGCGGTTTGAAATCGACTCCCCGAAAGTCAGTTACACGGTTCACACGGTGGAATATCTCAAGGAACAGAACCCGGACGCCCAGTTTTTTCTGCTGCTGGGGGAAGACATGCTGCGGAACTTTCCAAACTGGTTTCAGCCGGAGCGGATTTGCGAACTGGCACCGCCTTTGGTGATTGGCCGTGCCGGGCGGGAGATTCAGGATTTGGATTTTCTCTGGACGGTGGCCAGTCCGGAACGGATTGAGGAAATCCGTCGCTCGCGGGTTCACATGATTCAGGTGGCGTTCAGCAGCAGCGAAATACGGCAGTGCATTGCCGAAGGCCGCAGCATCCGTTACCAGACGCCGCGGGATGTGATCGACTACATTTACCGGAAGAAGCTGTACCATCCGGAATGACGGTCATGGGTCAAGCGTCGTTTTCAGTTTTCGCTTGAGGTCTTGCAGTTTCCCCGATTCACCGGAGGCGGCGGCCATGGTTCTGGCTCGCAGGACAAAGGCGCGGGCGTCCATGCCATGAACGCTTTGGGCCAGCGTCTCGTCTTTTTTGATATTTTTGGAATTGAAATACTCGACCGCAGCCAGGAAGTCCAGCACTTCGTCCTCGGTTTCCAATGCGGTGGCCATGCGTCCCAGAGAGGCTTCGTACTGGGAAACGCTTCGGGCGTTCACCGTCAGGCCGGTATCTTCTTCGGAGGCCGGGGTGGGGGTTTGTGATTCGGTTGCGGTTTGTTGGGGCGTTTCGATGTAGTAAGGCTGATAATAGGGATAGTACACCGGACGTTCCACATACACCGGATACACGACCGGAGGAGGTGGAGGCGGCCCCCAGGGGCGCGCAGGCGGCAGAGGGCGGGGTGCCGGACGCGGAGCCGGAGAGGGTGCCGGACGGGACGTCTGCCGGGGAGCGGGATTACTTGTTCGGGGCACGACGGGGTGGGGATTATTCCCAATCCCAGGCGGTGCCGCCCAAAGCCAGCCCCCCAGACTGAGGAACATCGAAATCATTGCAATTCTTTTCATGGTTCACCTCCAACGATATTCTAACCGATTGGGAGGGAAAAATCAAGACGGTTTTTTAGGGAACCGCTGATTTAATCCCAGGTCTTGTCGAAATTTTAAAAAGCGCTATAATAT
>JAUNBJ010000123.1 GCA_030535245.1 Planctomycetia bacterium
TACCCCTTCAAAGAAGGGGAATTCGTACGGCATGCAGAAAGTTTGATCGCACCCCAGAACCCATCCCCATTCCCCCAACCTCCTTGCCAGGGGCGGGGGAGTTTGCTAAAATGACGGCAAAGGAGGAAGGCCATGAGACGTCTGTTATTTTTGCTGTGGTTTTGTGTGGTTGGTGCCGGGCTTGCCAGGGGCCAGCAGGTTACGATGTCCACCCCCATGCACCATCTGAATTCGAGTTTCAACGAATCGATCGGTACCAGCTGGGGCGTATCGAGCAAAAATGGTTTTTTCCGTTTTAATGGCGGGGGGGTGCCGGCGACGAATTCTACCGGGGGGATGCAGACCGGGTTCCCGATCAAGGTGGGGGGGATGAACGGTTATTTCAACGGTTGGGCGGGGCAGAGCTATTCGGCGAGCAACTCGGTTTACGCACCGTCGGTCACGTCGATGAACGGGTATCCAGCGTACATTGGGGCGGGCAGTGCAACGCCGTTTGTCATTGGGGTCACGCCGGTGGTGGGGGATTGGAGCCATCATTCCCTTTATCCTTCGCTTCCGTCGATGGATTATTCGGCGCATAGCGTGCTTCAGGAGCGGGTTCGGCGCATGGAGGAAGAAAAGGCGTTTCAGGGCGAGCGTCGGGAGCGGACGCGTCGGACGGTGGCAGACCTTACGCCGGTGCCGAAAAAGGAGAAGCGATCCACCTCCACGCAGACGGCCGAGCGTCCGGCGAAAAGCGTGTTGGAAATGAAGCGGCTTCGGGAGGCGGAGCAGCGGGAGAGGGAAACCCGATGAAAAAGGGGTGCGGAGCGATTTTTCAGGAGGGGGACGCATGATTCTTTCCGGGTTGGAAATTCAGAAGGAAATCGATGCCGGGACGATCGCCATCACGCCGTTTCGTCGGGAGCAGTTGAATCCGAACAGTTATAATTTACGTCTGGCCGACGAGCTTTTGGTGTACGACGAACCGACACTCGACATGAAGCGACGCAACGCGTACCATACGCTTTGCATTCCTGAGGAGGGGTTGCTTTTGGAACCGGGGCGGCTCTATTTGGGGCGAACGGTGGAGCGGACGGAAACGCGGTGTTTTGTCCCGATGTTGGAAGGGCGTTCCTCGGTGGGGCGATTGGGGGTCATGGTGCATGTTACCGCCGGGTTTGGCGACGTAGGTTTTTCGGGATTTTGGACGTTGGAACTGTTCTGTGTCCAGCCGGTTCGGATTTATGCCGGGGTGGAAATCTGTCAGATTTATTACCACACGCTTTGTGGGGATTACGTGCCGTACTCCAGCGGCAAATATCAGAACAACAACGGGATTCAACCCAGTTTACTGTACCAGGATTGGGACGTCCGTTGAGGGGTGGGGTTCTGGACGTTCCGGCGATTCGTGGTACAATACGTCTTTCCCTGCGTTTAATAAAGGAATGGAGTATTCATCATGGAAATGAAAGATTTGGTCGCCTTGTGTAAAAAGCGTGGCTTTCTGTTTCAGTCCAGCGAAATCTACGGCGGGCTGAACGGGTTTTGGGATTATGGCCCTCTGGGGGTGGAGCTGAAGCGGAACGTGAAAAACGCCTGGTGGCAGGACATGGTCGCCACGCACAACGAGCAGGTTCTCGATGTAGATGCACCGTCCAAATACGAAATGACCGGGCTGGACTGTTCCATCATCATGCACCCGCAGGTGTGGAAATGTTCGGGGCATTACGACCTGTTCCATGATTTCATGGTGGACTGCACCGAATCGAAGCGGCGATACCGCTACGACCAGCTTCGTGGGCGATGGTGTGCGTGCAAGGGGCAGCGGGTTTTCGTTCTGGGCGATCCGGCAGCCGATAATTGGGACGACAGTATCCACGCGCGGGCGATGAAATTCTTCAACCTTCGTGGTAAGGACGCCGACGAGTTGAAATTCGATGCCGAGCTGCTTTCTCTCGAAACCGTTTCGGATTTTTCGCAGGTGCTGGCTCCCGAAGCCAAACGTTTGGGAACGCTGATGCCGCCACGGGAGTTCAATTTGATGTTCAAAACCATCGTCGGTGCGTTGGGTGGGGAGGACGACGCGTCGTTTTTGCGTCCGGAGACGGCGCAGGGGATTTTTGTGAACTTCCGAAACGTGCTGGACAGCACCCGGGTTCGCATTCCGTTTGGGATTGCGCAGCAGGGAAAGAGTTTTCGCAACGAAATCACGCCGCGGAATTTCACGTTCCGCTCGCGCGAGTTTGAACAGATGGAGATCGAGTTTTTCTGCGAACCGTCCACGTCGCGGTTGTGGTACGAATACTGGCGGAACCGTCGTTTTCGGTGGTACACCGAGCTGGGATTGGCCAGCGAGAAACTGCGTCTGCGTGAACACGAGCAGGCGGAGCTGGCACACTACAGCGTGGGAACCGCCGACATCGAATACGCGTTTCCGTTCCTGCCGGCGGGCGAGTATGGCGAGCTGGAAGGGATTGCGCACCGAGGCGATTTTGATCTCCGCAGCCATTCGGAAGGGAAGCTGGTCAACCGGGACGGGCATTTGGAGGTGGAACTTAACGAGCATGGCAAGCCCAAGTATCGTGGCAGTGGAAAAGACCTGTCGTATTTCGACGACCAGACCCGCCAGCGTTTTGTGCCGCACGTGATTGAGCCGTCCAGCGGTGCCGACCGTGCCACGCTTGCGTTTTTGTGCGAAGCGTATCATGAAGACGAGGCTCCGGACGAAAACGGCAAAATGACCAAACGTGTGTTGCTGCGTTTCCATCCGCGACTGGCTCCAGTCAAGGCGGCCGTGTTCCCGTTGGTGAAGAAAGACGGGATGCCCGAACTGGCTTCCGAGATTTATGGGGAAATGAAGAAACATTTCGTCACGTTCTACGACGAAAAGGGGGCGGTGGGGCGTCGTTATCGTCGGCAGGACGAAATTGGAACGCCGTATTGCGTCACCGTGGACAGCCAAACGCTGGTCGATGGAACCGTGACGGTGCGTGACCGCGATACGTTACAGCAGTGGCGTGTCCGGCGGGAAGATTTGGTCGCGGAAATCCAGAAACGGATTCAGTAACCCTCTGTGAATTTATCGAAACGCTTCCCCGAAAAGGTGGGTTTTTCAGGGAAGCGTTTTTTTATCGATTTTTAAAGGGCGTCGAGAATCCCTTTCAGGTAGCCGATGGCGAAGATGTGCCCCATCATTTCGTAGCCGCTCCCTTCCCCCTCGCCGGCCAGACTGGGGGCATGGTCGGTACGGATCGGGCCGTCAAAACCGATTTCTCGATAGACGCGAAGAAGCTCGGCCATGTCGTGGCTGCCGTTGTCGTGGAACGCTTCGACGAAATGCCCCGCCTGCCCGCGAATATCTCGGAAATGGACGAAGAAAATACGCTTTCCCCACTCGCGAATCAGGGCGGGAACATCCTCCCCCATGGCGAAGAAATTGGCCTGGCAAAACGTAATCCCGTGCGACGGACTGTCCGACAGGGCAAGGACCTTCCGATACGCATCGGCCGACGTGAGGAACCGTCCGTAACCGTTGAGCATCGGAATCGGCGGATCGTCCGGGTGCAGGCCCATCTTCACCCCCGCTTTCTCGGCGACAGGGAGGACGCGGGAGATGAAATACCGGTAATTCTCCCAGACCTGTTCGGGCGTGATTTTCACCGGCACGTCGTGGGGCACCTGATCCTCGTCGAAGCTGGACGTGATCGCACCCCCCCGTTCCAAAACGTCGGTACGCGTTCGATACCAGCCGATTCCCGCCATGAAATTGTAACAGAGGAGTGGAATGCCCAATTCTCCCATGTTGGCCAACATCGTTTGATAGCGGGCGATATCCTCGTCACGACCCGGCAGCCCCAGTTTTATCCGGGACATATCCATGGGGTCGCCTTCCAACGCTTCCAGAACGAACCCCGCGTCCTGGAACCGCCGTTGGGCCTCGACCAGAACGTCGATATTGTACGGCGGCTCGAACCCGGTCAGCTCCGGAGCCAGTTTCACGATAGCGTGCGTCACCCCGATTTGTCGCGCCACTTCCCAGCGACGATCCGGATGAAACGGAAGGAACATGCTGATTTTCATCGACTACAAAGCCCTCTCCGCCGCCGCACGATCGCGTTTGTAAAAACAGACGATCGCAAGCAGCACAAAGATCGCCGACACAAAATACGCCGCCGACATGTAGGACAGGCATGGCCCGTAATTCGGAACGCCTTCGGGCGTTTTCATGGTGTCCGCGACCATGGCCAGCACCACCGGCGAGAAGGAACCGATGATGAACGCAAACGACAACATCAATCCCGAAGCGGTCGCACGGTACTGCGGTTCGATCACGTCGAACATGGCGGCAAACAGATTGGAGTCGTACACGCCGCGGAACAGCCCGAATCCGGCCAACGCCACGTACACCCAAAGGAGACTGTCGGCAGCCCCCATCCACCAGATGAACGGCGTCCCCAAAAGCAGGCCGAGAAATTCCATCTGCATTCGGATGTTGAGCACTTTTCGGGAGAGGTAATCGGAAATCCCCGCCGCGACGAACACGCTGATGTACGCCAGCAGGTGGTGCCAGAACGTGGCGTTGAATCCGGCGATTTTGCCATCGACGCCGAAGTTGGCAATCAGGTATTTGGGCATCCAGGTGAGGAATCCCACGTTGACGAAACACATGCCGCCAAACGCCAGCGACAGCAGGTAAAACGTCGGACGCGACAGGATCGCTTTCAACGCGTGGGAAAGCGGGATTTTCTCAACCTCTCCGGTTTTGGCATCCGCCTTCTCGCCCATCAGCACACGGTCGTGCTGGTCGTTGCGGAAAAGGAAATAAAGCGCCAGCGCCCAGAGAACCCCCACCAGCCCGAACGACAGAAACGCCATCCGCCAGCCGTACTGGTAGCCCACCCAGCCGGCCAGCGCCCCACCGAAAACAACGCCGGTGTAGTTGGCCGTCTGGTGAATGGCCATGGCCGTGGCACGGGTCTGCGAGTGGTACTGCGCGATCAGCGAATTGGCTCCGGGATAGTAAAACGCCTCCCCGATTCCCGTGGCGATACTTCGTACCAGCATGAGCAGCACCAGCGAAAGCGTGCTGGCCGCCAGCCATAATTCCGCACCGCCATAAAGGTGGACGGTGATCCATTCGCTGTTGGGAACCAACCCGGTGGCCAACGTTCCAAAGCTGAAAATCATCAGGCTGAGGAAAACGACGAGCCGCTTCTGAATGACGTCGCCCGCAAACCCGGCAATCGGAACGGCAATGCCGTAAAGGATCGTAAAGACCGTTGCGACCAGACCCAACTGAACGTCTGAAAGCCCCAGCCCATCCTCGGCAATCGGCTTGCCGATGAGTTCCAGCACGTTGTTAAACAATTGCCGATCCCCCTGATTCAGGAAGAACGCTCCCCAAAGGAAGATCAGCATGTACCACTTGTAAAATTTTGGGATTTTGTCCATGAGATAATGGCAGGGTTAAGGGTGGTGGTGACGGAAAACAGCTCCTGGCGGAATCGGAAACGCCGCTTAAAAATACCCGCCGCGGGCGTGAACTTCCTCCGGGGAAAGGCCGGCGTTGATCCAGTCCTTGAACTCGTCCTCGTTACGGACGATCGCTTCAGCACGCTCCAAAACGGCGACGCAGATTTTACGCGGAATCACAATCGCCCCGTCGATATCGGCAAAAATGAGATCCCCCGGCTTGATAAGCGCCGTTCCGCAGATAACGGGAACCTGAAATCCGGTCATTTTCGCGCGGGAAAGGGAACCGTTGCTGGTACGGTAACGCGACCAGATGCGGAATCCCTGCGACAGAATATCGCCGGTATCACGAATGCCCCCGTCGATAATGGCCCCCCGAACACCGCGGGCCATGGACATTTTCGTCATGACGCCCCCCCAGTGGGACGCATGATCCACCCCGTTGGCATTCCAGACGCAGACCATGTTCGGCTTCAGTTCGTCGAGCATTTTTACCCGCAGCTCCAACTCACCGGCGACGGTCGGGTCGGCGTTCGAGCGGATCGTGAACGCGAATCCCGCCAACACCATATCGTCTCGCAACGGCATGATCTCCTCCGGCAGCGCCTGATTGGTCAGACACATTTCCCGCATGACGTCGTTCACGCAACCGGTGTACAGCTTCTCGTAACGGGCGATGATTTCGTCTTCGGGAATGGGGAGTTCCAACATCTCCACGTCGTCTCGAATATGACGCAGATTTTCGATGTGCATTTTACTTGGCTCAGCCATGGTTTATTCCTTTCCAATAAAAGTTTTGAATCAGTTGACTTCGATAAATTGGGTGTGCGACGTTCCGTCCAACGCCGTCCATGTGATACGATAACGCCCCTTGAAGCCACGGAACGTAAACCGTACCTCGTCGCTTGAGGAAATGTGGCGGAGGCTTGTTTTCCATTCGTGATGAATCAGGCGTTCAAGTTCCCGATACACCGGTTTCGGCTCCATTTGACGCGTGAACAGTCCCGATTTGAGCGGCTCCCCGCTGGCCCCGCAATCGTCCACGACGTTCCACCAGGTGATACGATACACGCTGGGCCACGAAAACCAGAGCCGATACATGTCGCGTGTCAGTCGTGCCTGCATGGCATTGGCCCGTTCGTCGTCGCCGGGGGCGGGGATGGTGATCTCACTGATATGAATCGGTTTGCCAAATTTGTCCAGCTCGGTCAGGTACTGGATAACGTCCCGCGGCTTCCACGATGTGTTGTTCGGAAAAACGTCCTTCCCCTCACACACATCCCGCATCGCCTGGGAACCGAAAATGTGCATTTGCAACCCCACGACGTCGATTTTCGCGCCGCGTGTCACCAAATCCTGAATGAACGGCGGATACACCGCTCGCCAAGAGTCGTTGATGTTCAGCTTCACCGACGCGGGGAAATCCTTTGCGGCTTCCTGGAACATGCGGAACGTGTAATCCTCCGGCATGACACCGTATCGCGGTTTGCCAGGAATCGGATCGACGCTTTCATTCACCACGTCCCAACTGGGAATGCGATCCTTGTAAAACGCTGCCAGCTCCTGAACCCGTTTGCGGAACAGCCGTTCCATTTCGTCCACCTTGTCCGGCTCCAGCGAAATCCAGTTCGGGTGTTGGTGCCCGCGATTTCCCCAAATGATCGGATGACCGTGCATGGCCACGCCATTTGCCTCGCAGAACGCGATGATTTTTTCGGGACTCGGACGCCGCCAGTACGGGTCTTTCCATGGCTCGGCAAGCTGATTCCAATGTTCCGGTGCGTCGTTTTCCGATGCGTAAAACCTCGGTTTTCCCGGTTCCGGCTCGAATTTTTTCCAATAAAAAGCAAGGGTGCCGGCGTTGAAAAGTTTCTCTTTACCATACAGCGCCTTGTATTTGCGATTCCGTTCGTCGGAACCCAACTGGTCGAAATTGAACAGGTGTGCCCCAAACTGAAACGCGTGCTCCACCTGCTCCACACGCACGGTCGAGCCAGGTTGGACGCCGGAAAGTTGCACCTGAGCGTTGGCCTTGCGGTATTTCTCGATCCGCGCGTCGATTTCCTTTTGCAGGTCGGCGTTCCAGTACGCTTCGTACTTTTCCCCCATCACCGATGCGTCCTGCCCAAACGCCGTTCCAACGCACAGCAACATTTCGAAAAACAGCAACCATCGACGCATACGGTTTCTCCTTTTTGAACAAACATCACGAACAAATCTTAAGGAATCCCTCTATCCTACCACAAATTTTCCCGTGACGCAAGTATCCTGTATATATAACATTGGATAAAAAATATATAAAATAAGAAAGGATATCCCCTCCCAGACACTACGGAGCGGAATCGGGACGGAAAAACGGACTCAAAACGACTTGTTCGAGTCGCGGTACTTTTTCAGCGTCATGCCGGTAGCCTGGCGGAAAACCCGCATCATGTATTCCTGATACCGGAAGCCAGCTTCCCGTGCGATCTGTTTGTGCGAAAGCTGCGTTGTGACGAGCAATTTTCGGACTTTTTCGAGCCGAATACG
The DNA here is from genome assembly GCA_030535245.1 of Planctomycetia bacterium. Lineage (GTDB taxonomy): Bacteria > Planctomycetota > Planctomycetia > Pirellulales > Thermoguttaceae > RGIG3701. The sequence continues at coordinate 7,984 of JAUNBJ010000123.1, forward strand.
CAGGATTTCCTGATAGATCGTCCGTCCCAGGAATTTCTTGAATCGTTTTTCGAGCGATACACGCGAAAGGTGAACCTGATCGAGCACGTCGCGGATACCGATTTCGTCGCAGGCATGGTCGCGGATATATTTCAGAGCGGAGGCCATGAATTCGTCGTCCATGGCGATGGTGTCGCTGGAAAGACGCGGGACGACTCCGGCGGGGGCGATGAGCGTCGAGTGCGGGATCGTTTTTCCACGCATCATCTGTTCCATCAGCATGGCCGCCTCGTAGCCGATACGTTGGGGATTCAAATCGACGCTGGTCAGGGGGGGATCGCCCAGGTCGCAAAAACATTCGTCGTTGCCGATCCCCGCGACGGCCAGCGTGTCGGGGATGGAAATGCCTAAAAAACGACATTCTTCCAGAATGCGGAACGCCATATCGTCGTTGCTTCCGATAACGGCGGTACGTGGCGGGAGTTTCTGGAGCCATTCCCGGATTTTTTGCGTGGCGATGGCGCGTTTGGCGGCATGTTTACGCGAGAAAAGGGCGGTTTCGGAAACGACCAGCGACGTGTACTGGAATTTGGCCCGACGCACCAACTCCCCAAACGCCCTGCGACGCAGCGACATGGAGGTATGTTTGTCGGCTTTCATTCCCAAAAACGCGAACGAGTGAAATCCCAATTCGCGGAAATGGGTGAACAGTTCCCGCATGACGGCGGTGTCGTCCGGCCCGATTTGGGGAATTTCGGGATGCTGGAGCGTTCGTCGGAGGTCGAGCGTGGGGATGCCCGATTCGAGGATGGTGGAGAGGAACTGTTCGTTGTGAATCCGGGCAAAAATGCCGTCCGCCCCGGAACCCCGGAGCCATTCGGGGGGCTGATCCTCGGCACCACGGGGGCTGAATTCCACCAGCCAACCCCCATGTTCTCGATTGAAACGGGCGATTCCCCGGATCACCTCCCGCGCGTAGGCCCGCGTGGTTTCCATGATGACGACGATACGACGTTTCTTCTTTTTCAAGGTACTCATGCAGATCAGTTTAGCATTTTCCCCATCGGTTGTAAAGGGTATCTTTTTTTAGGGCACCTTCTAAAAACCGCTTCCGTAGACAAAACGAGGGATTTACGCTTTCCAGCAAGGCGACATAAGTCGTAGCCTATTGCTAAATAGGTGAGACTTATGTTAACGCAGTCTGGAAGCGATAAATCACCGTTTTGGGCCGGAATTGGGTTTTTAGAAGTTGCCATAGCTTTTTTGTCCAATTTTACAGGGGGGGCGGGGGTTGAAATTTTGCGGCGGGGATGATACGATAAAAGAAATTATTCCATGTCCATGAACATGGTACGATCGTACCCGAGACCGTTTTTTCAGGAGGAAACAGAATGACACGAACGCTTCCATTGATTCTTTTGGCCCTTTTGGCTCAAGGATGGACGACCCGAACCCACGCAGACGAAAACGCGAAACTACCAACGCCCCAGGAGATGAAAAAATGGATCGATGCGGAGCTGGACCGGGATTTACGGCTCTGGTATCCGCTTTCGGTCGACACGCAGCATGGGGGGTACCATTCCATCATCGACCGGGACTGGACGCTTCAGCCCTACGAAACCAAGGGGATCGTCCAGCAGGCACGCATGGCGTGGGTGGCGGCGGAAGTGGCGCTTCGGCGTCCGGAATGGCGGGCGGAGTTGACCCCGGTCGCCTTGAATGGACTGCGGTTTTTGAAAGACTCGATGTGGGACAAAAAATACGGCGGGTTCTATTGGGAAGTGAAAGCCGACGGAACGCCGCTGACCGATTCCAATTCGGAAATGAAGCATGCGTATGGCATTTCGTTTGCGATTTACGGGCTGGCCAATGTGTATCGTCTGACTGGCGACAAAGACGCTTTGAATCTTGCGGTGGAGACGTTCCGCTGGCTCGACAAGCATGGTTATGACCGGAAAAACGGCGGTTATATCGAGGCGTTTTATCGGGATGGCACCCCCATGCTCGCGTCGCCTGCCGACCGCCCGGACGTGGTGAAGGGCAAGACGCGGGAGCTGTTGGGTTGCAAATCGATGAACACGCACCTGCACCTTCTGGAGGCGTATACCGAGTTGTACAAGGTCTGGAAAGACGACACGCTGCGGGCGCGTCTGGAGGAATTGCTGGTTATCATGCGGGACAAGGTGACGACGTGGCCCGGCGCCATGCGGCAGTTTTTCCGAGCGGACTGGACGCCTGCCGCGACGTTTGTCTCGTTCGGTCATGATATTGAGTGTGCGTACCTGATGGAGGAAGCGCTGGAGGTTTTGGGTCGTCCGGAGGATGCCGCGACGTTGAAGGTGTGTAAGGATATGGTGGATCATTCGCTGGAGTTCGGTTTTGACTACAAGTACGGCGGATTTTTCTACGATGGTGCCACGTTTGGCGCCCCGGCCGACACGACCAAGTTCTGGTGGGTGCAGGCCGAGGGGCTGAACACGTTGTCCCGCATGTATTTGCGTTATGGGGAGACGCGTTATTATCGTGATTTCGTTTTGCAGTGGGATTTTTTGAGCAAGCATATTCTCGATGCGGAGTATGGCGGCTGGTATCCGGTAACGGACGCTGACGGTGCCAATCCGCGTGGTCTGGACAGTCGCTTTTCGCAGGTGACGCGTGGTCTGGAGAAGGCGCATCTCTGGAAAACGGCGTATCACGAAGTACGTGCTTTGCTGAACGTTTCCGACACGCTTGAAAAAATCATCGCGAAGGAGAAAAAATAAGGAAACCGTCACCCGTCTTTTGAGCCGAGAACGATGGGATAGGAAAAGACGTTATTCCACCCATGCCCCAACGGGGCAAATTCAATAGCCTGGGGCAACGCCCTAGGGGAATAGGGGAATGGCCATGCGCTTCCAGCCTTTTGAGAGGAAACATTTTTGAAAAATTGTTTCCTCTCAAACTCTCCTTCAAAAAACTTTCACTACGCTCACTGCGTTCGCTAAATATTTATTCATCGATAAAACACCAGGGAGGC
>JAUNBJ010000124.1 GCA_030535245.1 Planctomycetia bacterium
GCAGTTTTCCGGGACTACGCTTCGCTTCGTCCTCGGCTCCAAATAGCAAAATATCCAAATATCCAAATAAATTTCACTTATTTTACACGCTTTCGGCGGAAGATCAGGAACACGACGCAAAGTCCCAAAAGCGAAAACGAACTCGGCTCCGGAATCCATGCCACGTTCCGATCATGCACGGCATAGACCGTATTGCCCTCTACCAGCATGTACCAGAACGGCTTGTCCGAAGCACTCAGAAAATTATCCCAAAACGAACTCTCGGCGTACTCTCCTGTCAAACCACTTTCCACCGTAAGAACGGCGGCCTTGTATTCCTCACTCACCGCAAATCCGCTCAATTCGTTCAACGAAATCGAGAAATTCTTTTTGCCATATTCCGTAAATACCAAATCCTTCGTTTCAATCAGGTCGGATGTCGCATTGATGTTGTTTGGATAATCTTCCTCTATTACTCCTGTCTGAATATCCACGACCAGATGACTGACCGCGGACTCCCCGCCGATCGTCAGCGTTGCAGTGTTCACCGCCCCATCAAGTATTGCGACCTCTGTCGTTCCGATCGCACCTGTGGCGGCACCTGCGGAGTACGTTCCCCCTGCCAGAATCAGGCTGTTTTTGAGATGTCCCTGAACGTTCAAAATTCCTTCCTCAAGCGTTGTAACGCCGGAATACATGTAGGTGTATGTATCATCGCCATTTTCAAGATTCTGCGTCCCAATACCAACTTTCGTAACGGAAATTTCCGTGCCGTTATCTTCCACAAATTGGCCATTGAATGCCAACGGATTATCACGGTTCGTACCGCCCAGTTTCAACTTAATATTCCTGTTCACGCCATCCGTAAGGTACGGATATGCTGTAATCGTACCGTTACCGTCCAGGGAACCCAGTTCGACGACAGGTGAAAGCGTCGTAAGTTTGAGATTCGTTATTCTACCACTGGTAATGTTATTTGTAATCATCCAGGTTGCGTCACTTCCGTCATGGAACGAAGTAACCGTGCCGTCCCGTAACGTGGTATTACCAAGCTCAGCATCCGCCAGAACCTTTACACATGCTGTAAATATATGGTTTGGATCTTCATATCCATCTTCGGTCGATGTAACCTTTCCAGAAATCTCGATAACGCTAACCGCCGACTTGACAGTGGTTCTATCAGCATTCAGTGTTCCAACCGTAAGTGTATTTCCATCTAAATCGAAATCCGCAGCAAAATCTCCAATGGAACGATATGCCGAGATGGAAGCATCACCAGCAAGTGTAACATTTCCGAAAATGTGGGAAGGTGTCACATTAATGACGTCTGAGTTAGCACTCTGAAGACGAATGGCTCCAAAATAACCCTCGTTATACTCATCATATACCCCATTTCCTTCAACGGTGATATCCACATTGACTGAAGTGGGCTGCCATCCTTCATTTGACCACGGATACACATACAGTTGCCCGTTATTCACAATTGTCGCTTTCAAGGGCTTATCCGTCACGGATCCCGTAGCTACTATAACGCGAGCGCCGTCAATGATGGCATTTCCACCATCATTGACAAGTGGGTCAAAATCAACGTTCTGCAAAGTTATTCCACTACTAGTCTTGCCTATCGTCCCAGTCCCCTTGAAAAGGAACGTACCTTCCCCCCCGATTTCCATCACATTATCCGCATCGTCGGACCCAAAAGTACGGATAGCACTCTTACTATGGTACAGTTCGAATACTGCGTCTTTCTTAATATCAACACTGCTCGTGTTGTTAAGACTGATATCCCTTAGTTCCAGCGTTCCTTTCGTCACGGTCGTTTTTCCCGTGTACGTCAACGTCCCCCCCTCTAAAGTCACCTTATTTTCACCGACTTTATTGACCGAGAGTGTGCCATCAATGGAACCACTATAAGTCACTCCGTCAGGGTTGGGCATCTGCGTTTTATAGCTCAACCAGCCCAGAATGATTTCCGTGTCGTGATTCGTCTCACTCGACGTAATCGTTCCACCGCTGGTAGTGTTCAATTTCTCGACATCCAGAATCACGGAGTATTTTTCGTATTGTTGTCGGGAGCATCCACGTCGAGGTTCAAAATCGCACCACTCGCAAAAGTCCACTGCTGATTGGTCGCGTCGTAAACATTGTTGTACGTTACGTCCGTGATTCCCGTTTCACTCGCAGTGGCAGCCAGTGTATTTGTACCTGTCACATTGACGGAAAGAGACGCTGAGGTGGGGTCGAGGGTTTCAACCGTACTGCCGGTGAGATTCAGAGTACCGCCGTCCATATTAACGTCGGAGTTTGTGATGGTACTGGAGCTAAGTTCCAGAATACCCCTCGCTACGTTGATGGTGGAATCGGTAACGTTGCTGGAGGTAAGTTTCAGGGTTCCTTCGCCCACGTTGATCGTGGAGCTATCACTAATGGTTATCCTCTGAAGTGTGAGGGTGTGACTTTCCACGCTATTGTCCGCCAGCGTGCGCTCCAGATTGATCGTACTCCCCTTAATTTTCTCCTCACCAGAATCGGCAGCGGCATTGGTAATCAACGCATCGTCCGTGAGGTTAATGGTTCCATTTTCAAGCGTTCCTACCACTCGAATCGCACCGTAGTAATCACTTCCTTCCGCAACACCATCGCCTGCGATATTGAAGATCAGACCCGTAGCAGAGGTGCTGTTTTTTTCAACAACGTACTGCGCACCGGAGTTGACCGTTATGGTCGTCCCGCTTGCCAGCGTCGGATTCCAAAGTCGAACCTTCGTAAGCTCTACCTCCCCAGTAAAACCAGACAGATTCCAGGATTGCATGTTCGTATAGCTCGTGTATCCCCCTACAAGCGAAAGTGTCCCTGCACCTGTGACGGTTTTGCTATTGAACGCATAGCTTGTGTCCGTCTGGAATTTCAGGGTTCCTTCTTGAATGTCGTACGCCCCTGCGTAAAACGACGAAGTTCCGTTGAAAAAGAGTGTACCCTCCCCTTGTTTTACAAGCGTCACTGAGCCGGTAGTGGTATGCGTTTGCGTAAACGTTACACCCGTAACAATCTCCATAACTCCCGTATTCGAAACCGTAAGCGTACCGGTGCTGCTGCTATTGGTTTCAATCTTCTGGGGCGTTGTCATCTGTGCAAATGCGGTGTTTGAGAGGAACAAAACCACGACGATTGCCGCAAATGTTCCGAGATGAAAAGCAGTCCGCACGAACGAAATCTTCCTGATTTCTTTATCAACGCAATATAACGAAAGCATTTTTTATTCCTACAATGATGATGCTACAATAACATATTACCCATGTATACACATTATACCTGGAAAAGGTTCATTTTGCCATTCGCTTTATCGCATTTTTAGGAAAAAAGTCTGAAAAACTCAAAAAAAAACGGATTTCAACGATTAAATGGCATGAAAATTCATCACAACCCCTAAAAATAGAATCTCCGACGTTTCCATCGAAGGCCCATTCCTTGGGTGTGATCAAATTTTCTACGAGCCGGACGAATTCCCTTCTTTGAAGGGGTACGCCCGCTAGTGCTTTGTCACGAAAATAAATATTAATAAAAGCGAACGCAGTGAGCGTAGTAAAAAGTTTTGGGAGGTGGGGTCTGGGGAGGAACCTCTTTTTCAAAAGGGTTCCTCCCCAGAGGCTGGAAGCGCGGTAGTTTAAACTACCGTATTCCCCACCGCGAGCCGTGAACGGAGGGCGATAGCCCGTAGTTCCGGAAGAAGTGCGAAACCGTCCGGCAGTTCTCCGGGACTACGCTTCGCTTCGTCCTCGGCTCCAAATAAACCCCATCAGGAGCCGTGAACGGAGGGCGGCAGCCCGTAGTTCCGGATGAAGTGCGAAATCGTCCGGCAGTTTTCCGGGACTACGCTTCGCTTCGTCCTCGGCTCCAAATAAACCCCATCAAGAGCCGTGAACGGAGGGCGGCAGCACTAGGGCGGGGGTAGTTCTGGAGAGCAAGAGTGCTCTCCCTCCCCAAAACACCCCGTCAGCCTACGGCTGCCACCCCTCTGAAAAGAGGGGAATTCAACGACTTTCACGTCAGGCAGAAATCGCCCCCACGCAGTCGCCATTCAACCCGCTTATGCTATTTCACCAACGTCGTGGCAACCGTCGGAACCACCCAGACGTGCAACTCCGAATCAATCTCATTCGCAAGGTGTACCTTCACCGTGTAAAGCCCCAACTCACGCAGCGGGCCTTCCAACCGCACCTGATCTTCCGCCAGATGATGCCCCAGGTTCTTCAACGCCGCCACAATCTCCGCAGCACCAATCGATCCATACAGGTGCCCCGTGTCGTTCGCGTTCGCCTCAATCGACAAACTCACCGAACGAAGCTGCTCGGCCAACGCCTGCATCGCCGCCGTCTTCTGCTTGTGAATCTCCGCCAGACGCGCCTTGTGCTTCTCCACCATACGCTTGTGGTGCTCGCTGGCAATCGTCGCAAGACCCTGAGGAATCAGGTAGTTGTTCGCAAAGCCAGGCTTCACCTCCACCACGTCCCCCTGCTTGCCCAGGTTGTCCACGCTCTGAATCAGCAGGAGCTGGATACCACCGTTCGGGCCTTTGGGAAGCCGCTTCATCTTGAAGGAGTTCCGCTTCACTTTCTTCATTTTTTTCGTATTCGGCATTGTATTTTTCCTTTCTTCTTGACGTTTCAAACAAGTCGTGAACGCCGTAAACGGTTTTTTCGTCCTCTTTCCGGTCGCCCCGAAAACAACGAACGCAAATCTACGGCGAGGTGTCCCCGCAAAACGCAGGTTAGGCCCCCCTACGGGAACCAGCTTCTTCAACGACAGCCAACGTCCGCTTGAAAGGACTCGGGTCGTTGAAAGAACAGGGTATTACGCCCCGCTCAAAAAGGGATATCGTCCACCGGCGGCTGCGACTGCTGCGCCGATGCAGGACGAGACGGGGCCTGCGAATAATCTCCATATCCGCCGCCACCATAGGCTTCCGATTCCTCTCGGCCAGAACGCACGCCACCCGCAGCTCGATCGCCACGACTGCCCAGCATTACCATCCGATCTCCAATCACACGGAGCTTGGATCGCTTCTGCCCTTCCTGCTCCCAGGTGTCCAGCTTCAATCGCCCCTCAATCAGTACCTGACTCCCCTTCTGCATGTACTGACTACACGTCTCCGCCGTCTTTTGCCACAATGTTATGTCGATGAACGTCGTTTCGTCCACCCACTCTCCATCCGGACTCTTCCGACGCTCGTTGACCGCCAGCCCGATTTCACAAACCGGCGTCCCCGTCGGCGTGTAACGTAAATCCGGATCACGTGTCAAATTCCCCACTAGGACTACTCGGTTGTAGCTCGCCATAACCTGCTCCTGTGCAAAACGCAAACCTGCTCCCACATGGGAAATCAGGCCTGCTCCGTTTCCTCGGACTCAAAATCACTTTCTTCCACGTCTTCTTCCACCTCGGGAAGCGAACGGTCCTGCATCGCCGCCGGACCCGCCAACGCATGCTCCACCATCGCGTCCACAATCCGCGCATCAATCTTGATGAACAAATTGCGAAGATTCGCATCGTACAACCCAAACTGACGATTCAACTCGGCCAGCTTCAAACTGTCCAGCCGAAAATACGTCAGCCAATACACACCCTTGCGCTGCCCCTCGATCGGATACGCCAAACGACGCTCCTCCCAAAGACGACTGACAAGGATCTCACCACCAGCATCCTGGATCAGCTTCGTCACCTGCCCCGAAACATTGTCCGGGTCACGCGAAAAACGACTGGAGTCCAGAATAAACAATCCTTCGTAAACGTTGAGAGCCAAAGTTACTACTCCTGATTCAAATGTTTCTAAAAAACAACTACCTAAAAATGTCCGTTACTCCTGACCGTTGTATGCGTCCATACAACGCGACAGGCCCTGTACCACCCACATCGCCGCCGCATCCGCAGCACGCTGCACCGCTGCCGATATCAACTCCGCTTCCGCCTTGCTGAATTTCGACAACACATAATCCGCTAAATCCCATCCCGCCGGTTTCTCGCCAATGCCAATCCGAAGCCGCGCTACGTCCGCACCGCCCATCACCCGAATCACATCCGCAAGCCCCTTCTGACCGCCGCTCGAACCCTTCGCCCGAATCCGTAATTTCCCCGTCGGTAAACTCACATCGTCGCAAATTACCAACACGTCGGAAACCGCAATCTTGTAAAAATCCACACAGGGCCGCACGCTCTGGCCGCTTAAATTCATATAGGTCGTCGGACTCAATAATATCACCCGCTCCCCATGAATCTCCGCCTCCAACACCTCGCCCTGAAATTTCATCTTCGGACGACCCGTGCCATAACGCCTGCCAAGCTCTGCAAGTACCTCGTAACCCATGTTGTGCCGGGTTCCGACATACTTCGCTCCAGGATTGCCTAATCCAACGATCAGCTTCATCCGGGATGTTCCCTTTCCCGCCTCCGTCAAAAGCCCGTCCACCACACGCTTCGACCCCAGCAGCTTTTCTACCCGTTTCCCGTCCGGAAGCGATCGCTCGTACTCCTGACCGAAAACCGTGTCCGCCGGCAGTTCCCGTTCCTCCCGCCAGCTATCGTCCGCAAAAACGCTGTCCACGGTCGCCGCACGAACCCCTCTCTCCGAAGAACCCGCACGGCCCGCCCGCTTCCAAAACGCCAGTTTTCCCAACCACGCGAACATGCGTACCCAAGACTACTTCTCTTCCTCGGTACTCTCTTCCTTCTTCCGCGTGATAACCTCCGGCTCCGCACCTTCCGCTGCCGCCGTCGCTTCCACTTCCTCGATCTTCTCGTGGCAGTGAACCATCATCGTGTCCGCCGGAATCATCAATACCACATCCTGCGGCAACGCCACCTGAGACGCCAAAATCGCCTCGTTTAACTTCAAACCGCCAATGCGAATAATCACCGCGTCCGGCGTGTTCACCGCAGGACACTCGACTTCCACTTCATGAATCAACTGATCCACCACGCCACCTTCTCGCAGGCCCGGCGCATCCCCCTTCAGAACCACAGGCACCACCACCTGAATCTTCTCGTTCGCGTCAATCCGGGCAAAGTCCACATGAAGAATCTCTTTGCCCCAAACGTCCCACTGGACTTCCTTCACCATCGCGTCGCCGTCGGCATCCCCCGCCAGCTTCACAATATGATGCCCATGACGAATCAAACGATGAATCTCCTTCACCGCAACCTGAAGACTCATCGGGTCTTTCCCGTGCCCATACAGATTCACCGGCACAAACCCCGCCGCTCGCAGACGACGTACGCGACGTTTTCCAAAAGTATCCCGTACTTTTACATCCAAAACTTCCAATTCTGCCATCGAGGTACCTCTACTCTAAAAAGGAATTCACTATCCTAAACCATCGGCGGACATGCCGGAAAGTACATTCTTCCCATTCTCTCTGCCCTGACAATCTACGGAAATCGCCATTATGGTAAAATTTCCATTTTTTTCAAGTACCCCCTTTGAAGTTTTTAAGAGCGCAAACGCACAAGGCTGCTTGATTGATAACTGATAATTGATAATTAATGGTTAATGGTTAATGGTTATCAATTATCAATTATCAATTAAAAACCTGTCGTACCGGGCGATCGGTTTGGCACCAGCCGAAATCGACGATTTCTTTGGGTTGGAACATTCGGGGATACAGTTCCGTGTCGGTTTCTTCAAATGGTGTAAAGGCTTTTCCGACCTCTAAAACGCCCAGATGATACCGGTGGAAGAAGGATGGCGTGGCCAGCAGGAACTGACGGTTGTCAACGTGGGTTATATCGGTTCCCAACGGTGCGACGGAGACCAGAATATCCCACTTCCCTTTCGCTTCCGGGGGTAACGCGAGCGTCAAATCCAGCGGTTTCGTGAAATCTGCCTCCACGGTTTTCAATAAAAAGTCCTCCGACGTATTCGTCTCGGCCCCCTTACGACGAACGAGCCAGAAGGAAAGCTGATACGTATCCGAAGGGGTAGGTTGTCCCTGGAGGATGTTCCAGTCGGTATGGAGGTGGATTTTGCCATTTTCCCGGAACGTAACCGCCGCAGCGGGCGAAACGGGCAAACGACGCGGTTCGTCGTGGTGGCGTGGGTTGGCGTAGCGGACGATTTGGTCGCCGTCCCGGTAGGACGACTGCTCCACCACCCGCCCGTTCAGGCGATAAATCATCGACTCCATGCCGGTTTTCGGATTCCGGGCCAGATAGCCGTACGATGGAAGAACCACCCCCTCTACCGTCCAGTCCGTTTTCCCCCGATTGACGTGAATCGTCGTCCCTTTTTGCCAGACGATTTTCAACCGGTGAATATCTCCCCCGATGAACTCCACCGACGCGATGTCGTCGTGAGCCGTCTCCCGGACGACACACTGGGCCAGCCAGTATTTCCGTACCGTCTGCCACACCGCCGCCGTCACGTCCATGTTCCGCACGTATCCGGACAGAACCTCCTTCACATCACGCGAGCCGCCGTCGGTCATCAGGGCATGCCCGGTCAGGATTTCGGCGGAGAGATAATCGTCGCTGTCGATTCCGTGGAAGTCGCGTCCCCGGCCCCCTTCGTAACGGATGCTGTACCCGACGCCATGGAGCGAGATTTTGCGGTGATTCACCAGATCGAACCACGGGACTTTTTCACAATCCTCGAATTCAGGAATACGCAACCAGCGGTACTCCCCACCTTCCCGTGACAGGTACATGAACTGGCAGTCGCCGCCGTCGAGATGCCCGATGAGGTAATCGTGGGTCGCCTCGCTGTTGGTGAACGTTGGACGCTGGCACGCCTGGTCCTGCGTATTGCGAATGGTGTCGAACACGGAGCGGATTCCGTCGCGGGCTTCGGTCTGGGAAAAATATTTCCCGTCGTATCCATAATAGGGCCGGGCGGGGAAAGAACCGATAACATCGACAAAAAGCGTATCGAGTTTCAGGCCGTCGGCATTCATCAGATCGAGCGTTTCCTTCATTACTCCTGCGGCGCGGTGCGGTGCCAGACGGTAGCTTTGCGCGTCGAGAAAGACGTTTTTATACGCCTTCTGCGGCTGGCCGTCGGGGAGGAACGAAACGTTGTTAAACGTGAACGTCGAGGAATCGGGGTAGTAATCCACCACGTTTACATGCAGGCCGAAAAACCAGCCATATTTCCGAGCCAGTCGCGCGATCTCCTTCATTTCCCCGGCGGTTCCGAAAAGCGGGTTGGGGGGGTAAACGTCCGGCAGACGGTGGTCGTAATGGTATCGCTGCCAGTTGTGTGACAACAAGATCAGGTCGTTTTTCAGACCGTACTTTTCCGCACAGGTTTTCAGGAATGCGGCATGTTCGGGGAACGTGCCGTTCCAGAAATCGACGCAAAACCGGCCCGCTTTGGTCGCGACCCCACGAGCCGCCTGACGGGGACAAATGCTCCGGTAACGCACCGCCGCGTCGAACACCCCCTTCACACTCGGCAGGAGGGTGAACGTGGTCGGCTGAATGCACGCCATGCCAACGCGGTTCGTGTCCGGTTCGTGGTACGTTTGCTCGATGGGAAACGACGACGCCATCAAGAGCGATATCCCGTTGGCAAACTCCCAACCGACAAACGACGTGGCATTCTGGTGGCCGTTCGAGGGGAGCGAAAACGCGCCCGGCTTCCGGACGTAATATCCATTCCCGAAACAGAACGCCGCCAGACGCTGCGAGCAAGGGGCAAACGCAACACGCTGGAACGTGCTGGGGTCGCCTGCCACGACGATCTCCAACGCGTCGCCGTTTTGCCGTACGTTGGCACTCCACCCTTCGTTAGCTTGGATTTCCAGCCCGTTGAACACGAGCGTTCGGTCGCCGGTGCGGAACGTGATTTTTCCGTTGGCGGCCAACTCTGCGGTCATGCCGTTGGAGAACGTGAAGGTTTGCGGCGTCCATGGAATGATTTTCGGCGTCCATGTGGAGCGGACGTTCGGTTTCACGTCGGGCCGGGGAATGGCCACCTCGACCGGATAAACGACATGGATTTTTCCCACATGAAGCGACACGGGATAATGGGCATTGTACGCACCCTTTCCCGCCACGATTTTTACGGTTTTCGTCACGGTACTTTGGGCCGGGATTTTTTCTTTCCAAAACCCGGCACGACGGGTGGTACTTTTGCTCTCCGGGAAATAGAGGGGATGCTGCGTGAAGAAACGCAAGCCTGCGTCGAGGGGCTTCTCGGTGCGGTTTTCGAGCGTCACCGTCACGTCCACCGGCGTGTCGAACGCGGTAATCTGCGGCGGCGGGTTCAGGGTGACATTCAGGCCGTTTTCCGACCCGGTATTGCAGACGTAACCGAAAACATTTCCGGCCAGCAGGAACGCACCTGCCACGATAGAAAAAAATCGCTTCACGGGAACCTCCTTCCAAGTTTTACCGTATTCTAACCGACGGGAAACGGTCTTGTCAACCGGGAGCAGTGGATCATCGATAGTGGTATCGGGACGACGGTTCGATTTGTTTATGGCTGGTGGAATCATTATCACGTTATCACGCTGGACGACAGGGGGGGTTGTTTTTCGCTTCTTTTGTGGGTAAGATAAGGGAAATGTGTATTCGGAAACATTCTATTTCGGGGGAGAACTTATGCAAAACGCTGGTACTTTTACGTTGTTGGCAGGGGGACATGATTTTACAAATTCACCAATGGAGCAAACCGTAAGGGAGGCTAGAGGCGTGCTGCCCGCACCCGGGCCGGAGGCCGTATTGAAGGTAAGGGAGGCCAGAAGCGCTAGCGCCTGTCTCCCGACGCCACAGGCAACCGGCGGCAGCCGTAGCGTGCTGCCCGCACCCGGGCCCGGAGGGCGTTCTGAAAGAGAAGGGGGGCCAGGAGCGAAGCGACTGCCTCCCGACGCCATGGGCAACCGGCGGCAGCCGTAGCGTGCTGCCCGCACCCGGGCCGGCAGCCGTAGTGTGCCGCCCCGTACCCG
>JAUNBJ010000125.1 GCA_030535245.1 Planctomycetia bacterium
CATTAACCATTAACCATTAACCATTAATAAAGCCGTTGCGTTTGCCTAAAGGAGTTTAGAATCATGTTTATTCCCAGGGGTTTTCGATTTGGTGCGATATACAGTGGGATCAAGCGGGATGCGTCGCGGGAAGATTTGACGTTGATCGTTTCGGACAAAAACTGTGCGGCGGCGGGTGTGTATACGCGGAATTTGGTCTGTGCGGCTCCCGTAACGCTCGACCGTTCCCGGACGCCGGCGAAAAACATCCGTGCGGTGGTGGTGAATTCGGGCAATGCCAATGCCTGCACGGGGCAGCAAGGCATGAAAGATGCCAAACAGATGGCGGAATGGGCGGCCCGGGCGGCAGGGGCGTCGAAAACCGGTGCGTTGGTCATGTCGACCGGAATCATCGGGCACTTCCTGCCGATGGAAATTCTGGAAAAGGGGATTGCGAAGGTTTCCCAGGAGCTTGGGGACGATGCGGCGTCGCTCGAAAAAGCGGCACGCGGGATCATGACGACCGACACGAAAAGGAAACTGTTTACCCGGCAGATCATGGTGGACGGCGTGGAAGTGCGTCTTGCCGCGATGGGCAAAGGGGCGGGGATGATTGCGCCGAACATGGCGACGTTTTTGGGCTGCGTGCTGACCGACGCGAAACTGGCTCCCGCGGCGGCGCAGAAACTGCTCCAGAAGGTGGCGGACGATACGTTCAACTGCATTACCGTGGATGGGCATACCAGCACGAACGACACGCTTTTGCTTTTGGCCAACGGTGCGTCGGGAAGCGTGGATGTCGCGAAAAACAAGGACTTTGAGAACGCCCTGCACGAAATCTGTGCGGAGCTGGCCCGGTCGATTCCGGCAGATGGTGAGGGGGCGTCGCACCTGGTAACGATTCACACGCGGGGTCTGAAAACCAAACTCCACGCACGCCGGATCGCCCGACTTATCGCGGAAAGCCCATTGGTGAAATGTGCGTTTGCCGGCAACGACCCGAACTGGGGGCGGATCGTCTCGGCAGCGGGCTATTCGGGAGTCGATTTCGACGTGAAAAAGGTGACGCTCCACGTGAATGGTTTTTTGCTGTTTGAAAAGGGTGCTCCGGCCGACTTTGATGCGGACAAGGTTTCACGCTCGATGAGCGAGAATCATGAAATCGTCGTTGAGTTGCAATTTGCCGAAGGAAACGCAGACGCCCGCTTCTGGACGTGTGACCTGACGACGGAATACGTGCATATCAATGCGGATTACCATACCTGAGATTGGAACAGGAAAGGAAGTTTCCCCATGCGACGAAAAGACCGCGAAATTACCGATACCAACGCGATTTACGACCTCCTTCGACATGCCGAGTACGGTACGTTGTCGCTTTCCGATGGCGAAGTTCCCTATGCGGTGCCGATGAGTGTCGGGTTCTTTTTGGAGGATGGGGTTCCTTACCTTTGCTGGCATGGAGCGCGGGAAGGGAAAAAAGCGGCCCTGCTGCGTCGCCATCCGAAAATTGTCTATTCCTGCGTTTCGGAATGCGTGCGGGATTTTGCACCGGAACGCCTGCACTGGAGTTTCTTTTACCAAAGTGCCGTCGCCACCGGTACGGCTCAAGAGGTTTTCGACCTGGCCGAAAAGTCGCGGTTACTGCACCGGCTCTTGGAGCATTACGGCGAAAAACGTTTTTTTGAGATTCCCCGTCCGATGTTGGAGACGCTTGGGGTCTGGAAGTGCCGTATCGACCATGTGACCGGAAAAGCCCATCGCTGACAGGCCCCTAAAAGATGGTTAATGGCTAATTGATGCGCGTTTTTCTTTGGCTAAGAGGTTGCTTATCCCTTCACAAAAAAGGATGGAATCGAAACAATTAACCATTTACCATTTATCCATTAACCATTATTCCAACGTGTTCTTTGCGGGTAAAAATTGGATGGCCTTGAAAATCCACCGTCCTTGACAGCCTGAACAGGGATGGTAAAATGTAGTTTTACCTGGAATCATCTTGTGTGGCGGGAGAAGCAGATGCTGGAAGCCATTGAAAAAGCGGATATTTTAATCGAAGCCCTTTACTGGATTCGGGAATTTCGTGGCAAGACGTTTGTCATAAAACTGGGCGGGAGCCTGATGACGGATCCTCTGGCCATGTCGCATCTTCTTCAGGACCTTGTGTTTATGGAGACGGTGGGGATTCGTCCGATCGTGGTTCACGGGGGTGGGCCGGCGATCAACCGGGCAATGGTGGAAGCGGGATTGCAGTCGCGATTTGTGCAGGGGCGTCGGTATACTTGCGAAAAAACGCTGGAGATTGTCGAAAAGGTGCTGGCCACGCAGGTAAACGAGCAGCTTGTCGAGCAGATCATTATTCTTGGGGGGCGTGCCCGATCGCTTAATTTTACAACAAAAAATGTCGTTTTTGGGAAAAAACTGGAACTGAAAGACGACGCCGGCAAGCCGCTGGATTTGGGTTATGTTGGCGAGGCGACGCATATCGACCGGGAAACGATCGAGCGTTTGCTGGAACAGAGCATCATTCCGGTGATCCCGTCGATGTGTGTGTCCGACGAGGGGCAGAAGTTGAACGTGAATGCCGACACCGTGGCCATGGTGGTGGCAAAGACGTTCCAGGCGGAAAAGCTGGTCTATTTGAGCGACGTCAACGGGGTGCGTCAGGATAAAGACGATCCGGATTCGCTCATTCCGACGTTGACTCGCCCGATTGCCGAGCGGCTGATCGAGACGGGGGTGATCGCGTCCGGCATGATTCCGAAGGTGCAGGCGTGCCTGGAGACGGTCGATCATGGCGTTCACAAGGTGCATATTGTTGACGGTCGTTTACGTCATTCGTTGTTGTTGGAAATTTTCACTACGATTGGAATTGGAACGGAAATCGTTTCCTACAAAAGATAAGAAAGATGAAGGAAGTGGAATCATGAAAACGCTGGAACTTTTTGAGAAATACGTCATTCCGAATTACACGCGGTATCCGGTGTCGCTGGAGCGGGGCGAAGGGGCATACCTGTGGGATGAGGACGGGAAGCGTTATCTCGACTTTTTTCCGGGCTGGGGGTGTTGTCTTTTGGGGCATTGTCCGCCGAAGGTGGTGGAGGCGGTGCAGAAGCAGGTCGCCACGCTGATTCATGTTCCGAACTCCTGGTATCAGCGTCCGCAGGGGGTGTGGGCGCAGATGCTTTCGGAGCGTAGTTTTGGGGGGAAGTGCTTCTTTTGCAATTCGGGCACGGAGGCGAACGAAGCGGCGATCAAGCTGATTCGGATGTACGGCGAGTCGGAAAAGCGTTATCGGATTTTGACGTTCGAGAACAGTTTCCATGGTCGGACGATGGGGGCGTTGACGGCGACGGCGCAGCCGAAATATCACAACGGCGTCTGTCCGATGCTGCCGGGGTTTGTGTATGCGCCGTACAATGATCTTGAGAAGGTCGCGGAAATTGTCGAAAACGATAAAGAGCTGGCGGGGATCATGCTGGAACCGATTCAGGGGGAAGGCGGAGTACGTTTCCCGGCGGCGGGATTTTTGGAAGGGTTGCGGAAGCTGTGCGACGAGCACCGTTTGATTTTGCATTTCGACGAGGTGCAGACCGGCTGTGGGCGGACGGGGAACTGGTTTGCGTATCAGGCGTTTGGCGTTGTGCCGGACACCATGTCGCTGGCCAAGACGGTTGCAGGAGGGATCGCGGCGGGGGCGTTGGTTTGCAAGCCGGAGTTGGCCGAGCACCTGCGTCCGGGGATGCACGCGGCCACGTTTGGGGGCAACCCGATTGCGGCGGCGGCGGGGATCGCGACGTTGGAGGCGATTGAGGAGGGGAACCTGCTCCAGAAAGCGAAGGACAACGGCGAGATTTTCCTGAAGCGGTTCAACGAGCTGAAGGGGACGTGCGACCTGATCGAGGATGTGCGGGGATTGGGAGCGATGATCGGCATGGAGTTGAACATCAACGGCACCGAGGTGGTACGAAAGTGCATGGAACGGGGGCTTTTGATTAACTGCACGCATGGTTCGGTCATTCGGCTGTTGCCTCCGGCCATACTGACGGCGGAACAGGTCCACGAGGGATGCGACATCATTTGCGACGTCATTTCCAGTTTGTAACGACATTTAATTTTTCAAGGAACTTGTCATGCGTCATTTATTAACATTGAAAGATTTGACTACTGCGGAAATCGAGGATATCCTGCGAACGGGGCGGGAGCTGAAGGATCAATATCTTCAGGGGATTCGGGAACCGTTGTTTCCGGCGTGCGTGATGGGGATGATTTTCGAGAAGCAGTCGCTTCGTACGCGGGTCAGTTTCGACGCCTTAATGACGCATTTGGGCGGTTCGGCGATTTTTTTGGCGGACGAGGTGGGTTTTGGAAAGCGGGAACCGGTCTGCGATTTTTCGCGGGTGCTCAGCCAGATGGTGGACGTAGTGATGATTCGTGCCAAGCATCACGAGGATGTGGAGGAATTTGCGTCGTATGCCACGGTTCCGGTGATCAACGGGTTGACAGATTTTTGTCATCCGTGCCAGGCGTTGGCCGACATTTTCACGATGCGGGAGCTTTTGGGCAGCGAAAAGGGGCGGAAGCTGGCGTGGGTTGGCGATGCGAACAACGTGGCGTTGAGTTTGGCATTGATCTGTGGCAAGCTGGGAATCCGCATGGCGGTCGCGGCGCCGGAGGGGTACACGTTTGACGACGAGCATTTGCAGTTTATCGCCGACAATCAGCCGGGCTGGGAGCTGGAAATAACGCACGACCCGGTGGAAGCGGTGACGGGGGCGGACGTGGTTTACACGGACGTTTGGGTCAGCATGGGGCAGGAGGCGGAAAAGGCAAAGCGTGAGCAGGCGTTTGCGGATTATCAGGTGAACGGGGCGTTGATGGCGCACTGTCCGCAGGCGTATTTCATGCACTGCCTGCCGGCGCGACGGGGGCTGGAAGTGACCGACGAGGTGATGTGCGGGCCACGCAGCGCGATCGTGCAAGAGGCGGGCAATCGCCTGCACGCGCAGAAGGGGGCGGTGGTCTGGCTTTTGAACCAGCGTTAAAATGGGCAAATGGGACGGGATCCAAACGGAGCGGCGTGCGAATGCGGCTCCGTTTATTCATGGAGGAGTGCGAAATGACGGACGACAAGGCGGGCGTAGAAATTTCGGAGGAAGAAAAGAATCTGTCGAAGGTGGCCCGAATTCTGAAAATCATTGAGCTTTTGCAGCGGGACTGGCACACGGTTCCCGATTTGGCGAAGCGGCTTTCGGGCGTCTCGGAACGGACGGTGCAACGGGATTTGATGGACATTCAGGAATATCTCCATCGTCCGCTTCAGAAAAGTCACAAATTGGGGTATCGGTATTTATCGGAGGAGGCGAAATATTTTCTGACGCTGGATTTAACGGAAGCGGAAGCCGGGGCGGTGTTTTTGTTATGCCAGACGGGGCGTCGGCTGGGGACGATTCCGTACCTGGAATCGGTCGAAACGGCCATGCAGAAATTAACCTGCCTGTTTCCACCCGCGCTGCGTGAGAATCTTCAGCAGTTGGAACGGGTCAGCGTTCAACCCAACACGGCGGTTCCGCCCGCCAATCCGACCTATTTTCATCAAATTTTGCAGGCCATGGCAAAGGGGCATGCCATCAAGCTGGAATACGACGGGGCTTCCGACAGTCACGAAATCACCCCGGTAGTCTGGCCGTACCACCTCCATTTTACACGCCACGCCTGGTACGTGACGGGACGAAGCATCTTGCATCAGGACGTGCGAACGTTTCATCTGGAGCGAATCAAAAGCCTGACGCCTCTGCCCGACGCATCCTACGTCATTCCGCTGGGGTGGTCGTATCAGAAATTCCTGGGAAATGCGTGGTGCATGATCCCGGACAAGCCGGATTACGACGTCCATTTACGATTTACGAAGCTGGTGGCGCGAAACGTTTCGTGCGTGCAGTGGCACAAGACGGGACGCTTCGTGAAGAATCCCGACGGAACGGTCGAGTATTACGTGACGGTCGCGGGACTTCGGGAAATCCTCTGGTGGATTCTGGGATATGGCGATCAGGTGGAAGTTCTGTCGCCCGATTTGCTGCGTGAAAAAATGCGCAACGTCATTGCGAACATGGCCCGCATTTACGAAAAATAAACCGCATCCTACAGGGAATGGGGGAGGGTGCCGCTGGTGCTGAGCGTCAGAACGATATGCCGCAGCCCTTTGACATTCCGTAAAAGACGCAAAATATCCTTGATTCGGTCGTTTTTCCCACGCACCACGATGATCTCCATGCAATGGTCGTGATCCAGATGAACATGCTGCGAGCAGAGGATAAGGTCCTCGTAATCGTGTTGAACGTCCAGCAGCTTCTGCACGGTTCCCGCCTTGTGGTGGTCGTAAACCAGCGAAATGGTTCCCGCGACATGCTCGCCGTGCATCCATTCGTCTTTGAGCAGGGCGTCCCGCATGAGGATTTTCAACGCTTCGGAACGGGTAGGGAACCCCTGTTCCCGGGCGTATTCGTCGAATTGCCGGACAAGTTCCCTGTCCACGGAAATGCTGATGCGTTCAATGTTGGTCATGGATTTTTTGGGAGCATGGAATACAAAGGCCTTCGACCAGTCGCGTCGCCATAACGTTTTCACCGCACATGCGACATGGAAGGCTCTGGTGAATCCGGGCCAACGGCGGCACTTCCTCCAACGGCTCGCCAACGATAAACAGATCGTCGAACGCGGCGGTCATGATTTTCTCCACCCGTTGTTCCCGGGTAAGATTCTTATCGGCAGGATGCGTCCGATAAATGAGCCGGACTTTTTTTCCATCCCGCCGCCGGTAAATGCTGAACGCCACTTTGCCGTAGTCGTGAAAGACCAGATTCCCTTTGCCGAACGTCGTTCCCAAAAGCACTTGCAGGGCATCCACGCCGCACATGTCGGTTTCGGTAAGCAACACAATTTCTTCGTCATACGCGGTGCCAAACGTTTCTCTGGCCCACATTCCGGCACGGATTCCGATGGAAAGCCCAGGGCAATGGTGCCCATGGAACGCGACGACCTTTGCAACGATTTCGGAAGGAATATTCATTTTTCATGCTCCTGGAAGGGGGGTAAAAAAAGTTTTCGCGGGCCGGCGGAAAACGATTCCACCGCAAGCCCATACACCGATGTGATCGGCTCGGCCGTCACGTTTTCGGGCGTCGTGTCGGCAAACAGACGCCCCTCTTTCAAAAACAGCAGCCGGTCGGCATACCGCATCGCCTGATTCACGTCGTGGAGGCTTGCCAGCACCAGCAGGTTCTTTTCCCGCGTCATCTGCCGCAAGAGCGTGAAAATCTCCTCCTGATTCTTCCAGTCCAACGCACTTGCCGGTTCGTCCAAAAGCAACAGGGGGGTGTCCTGGGCCAGCACGCGGGCCAATGCGGCTTTCTGAAGCTCCCCCCCACTGAGCCGATAAAGCGGACGGAGGGCCAACCGGGTCAAATCCAACCGCTCCAGCAACGTTTCCACCCGTGCGTAATCGTTTTCGGACGGCTGCCACCCCATCCACGGACGACGCCCCAAAAGCACCGCGTCGAACACCGTCAGCCCGGACGGTTCGCACCGCTGCGGCAAAAACGCAATGTTCCGGGAAAGCGACTCCGCCGAAAACCCCGACACCGGCTTGCCGTCGAGCAAAACCGTATCCCGACCACAGGGCAACAACGCGTCGATACACCGCAAAAGCGTCGATTTTCCCGAACCGTTCGGCCCCAAAAGTGCCGTAAACGTCCCCGACGCAAGCGCACACGAAACGTCCCGCAAAACAGGCGTTTTCCCCAGCGTACAGGACAATCGCGAAAGCACCAGATTCATGCGTCCTCCTTTCGCAACAGCATGGAAAGGAAAATCGGCCCGCCCAAAAATGCCGTCAAAAGCGACACCGGAAGCACTTTCGGCGCAAACACCCACCGCGCCGCCATGTCCGACAAAAGCAACAGCAACGCCCCCGATACCATCGAAAGCGGCAACACAAAACGATCGTCCGAACCGACCAGCTTTCGGGACAGATGTGGAATCACCAGCCCCACAAATCCGATAATCCCCATCGCCGCCACCCAAACCGCCGTCAAAAGCGACGCCAGGAACATCGTCTCCCCTCGAAGCCGAACCACCGGAACCCCCAACCCCCGCGCCGCCTCACTCCCCAACGAAAGCGCATTGTAATCCTTCCCACGAAACGCGAAATACCCACACAAAACCACCGTCAGCGGAATCAACCCGTACAGCTGCGGCCACGTCACCCGCGCCGTGTCGCCAAACGTCCAGAACACCATCGCCGCCAACTGCTGCTCGTCGGCCAAATATTGCAAAAACAAAATGCCCGCCCCATAAAACGACGACATCGCAACCCCCATCAGCAACACCGTTTCGTTCTGGACCTTACGCAGCCGTGAAAGCCCCAACACCACCCCCACCGCCGATAAACTCCCCAGAAACGCCCCCAGCGTCACCACCCCAAAATACCCCGTCCCCCCGCAAAAAACCGCCAGCGCCGCCCCAAACGCCGCCCCGCTGGCAATCCCCAACGTAAACGGAGAACAAAGCGGATTCCGCAACACCGCCTGCATCGCCCCCCCCGACGCCGCCAGACCCATCCCCGCCAACACCGCCGCAAGCGTCTGCGGAAGCCGCGACTGAAGCACTATCAACGCATAACGCGATGTCGTGTCCGTACCGCAAATCACCCCCCAAAGATTGCTCCACGGAATCTCCACCGCACCCCACGATAACGACAGCAACACCGCCGGCACCAAACAGGCCGCCACCATCCCCAACGTTCGCCCCTTACGCCTCAAATATCGCCGGTACTCCTCCCCATGCCCCCTCATGGCCCCTCCTCTCCCGAAAAAACCAGCCCCAACGTCTCCTCCTCCAA
The DNA here is from genome assembly GCA_030535245.1 of Planctomycetia bacterium. Lineage (GTDB taxonomy): Bacteria > Planctomycetota > Planctomycetia > Pirellulales > Thermoguttaceae > RGIG3701. Next base: position 8,876 of record JAUNBJ010000125.1, read on the forward strand.
CGGTCGCCCCGTCAAAAACGTCACGATCTCATTCGCCTTTTGACCCGGATGGATATCGGAAAAACGCTCCGGATACAACACCTTCCCAATCTTCCACGCGTTGGCAAGCTGACACTCCCAATTCGCCTGATACGACGAACGTGGCAAAAGCAGGTGAACTCGCCCCGCACGTACCGCCGAAAGCCGCGAATACAACGGATGCCCCTGCAACTCCGCCCGCCCGCTCGCCGTCCCCAACGCCAACGTCCCCATGTCCAAAAACAACACGTCCGGATCCCATGCCAATATCTGCTCGGCAGAAATCACCGCAAAACTCCCTTCCCCCGCTGCAACGTTTCGCGTATGCGTCCACACAAACGGTAAATAATCCGGCGCCGTCGCATGGAACCCATGCGCCCCACGATACGATACCCCTCCCAAAAAAACCACCGGACGCTCCTCCCACGGAATCCCCGCCGTTCGACGCTCCAACTCCGCTATCTGCTCGCGAAAAAAGGACGTCACCTCTCGCGCCCGCTCCCGCTTCCCCAACTGCTCCCCCAAATCCGTTAAAATCTCGCAAAGCTGCGCCACCGTCCCGTCCTGCTGCGGTATCCCATACACCTGTATCCCCGTCCGACGCTCCAACTCCTCCGACGACATCCCCAAACCTGGCGTCTCCACCTTCACCACCAACGTCGGAGGCTCCGGAAGCCCCAAAAGCCGCTCCACATGATCCCGACCATGCATCTCCCCTCCCACCGGAAGCTCCGAAAATGGATACGCCTCGCGATACGGAGGAATCCCCCCCACCCCACGCTTCGTCTCCACTTCCTCCACCGCGACTACCCGATCCGCAACCCCCAAATAGACCAAAAGCCGTAACGCCCCCGCCCCGCTCGCATAAATCCGCGTCGCCTCTGGATGCACCTCCCCCACCTCGGCCGGAATACACCCCACCCATAAACTCACCAACGCCAAAAATCCCAACCGCTTCATGGTGTCCCCAAAACCTCCCCCCCCGCAATCGTCGCCATGGCCTGGTACGTCTCTACGTCAATACCATCCGCCACATACGCCACACTCCCGTCCGCCCGCAATACGTTCACCCCCCCAGGATGCGCACTCCGCGAAAAATAAAAACCTAACTGCATCCCCCCTCCCGATGCCGATGTCAAATCCGGAATCCTCGGATTCGGACCCAAAAAAGCTACAAACGACGTAAATAAACCCCGCCCCAAAATCCACGCCGAACCCCGATTCCCCACCCAGCCCGTACAATCACGCGCCAACCCCTCCCAGTCCGGAGCATTGCCAACCCCACCAAACGTCTGCGTCGCCGAATCCACCGAAAGACCCGACGATTTCCCCACCTGACGCTCCCTGTCCGTCGCCGCCTCCGTCACCTCATGATTCCCCAGCAACGCCTCCGACATCGCCATCGTGTTGCTCGCCCCATCCCGAATCATCCCAAACGTCACCCGTGAATCAAAATGAAATAACCCGTCCGTCCGATTCTGTATCGCATACGACCCGTCCCGCCCCGAACCGATACACACCATGTAACTCCCTCCCGCCATCGGCTCCCCCGTCGCCGATACCTGCAACTCCGTAAATAAATCCTCCCCACCATCACTCGGACACAAAAACATCGATACCCGCGTCGATGCCGCTGCCGCCTGAACACTGTTCAAATTCATCGCACCCTTCTTCCCCACAATCAACGGCTGCTCAAAATCAATCAACTGCTCTAAACCCCACTGCTCACAATACGGAAGTAACTTCGACTGCACCGAAAAACAGTATTGCCCCGAACCGACCCCAGGAAACGCCCCCCGCGCCGTCTCGTAATTGTGCATCGCTATCCCATATTGCCGCAAATGATTCCCACATGACATCCGCCGCGCCGCCTCCCGCGCCTGCTGCACCGCCGGCAGCAACAACCCCACCAACATCCCTATAATCGCTATCACCACCAACAACTCCACCA
>JAUNBJ010000126.1 GCA_030535245.1 Planctomycetia bacterium
CCACCCCTCCGAAAACTTTTAGGCTAATATTGTTTATTTTTTGGACACAGCACTACATTCTCTTTGATTAATATTTTTTTACACCGCACTAAATATCAGAAAGCGTTTTCATCTCCTTTGCCCAGTCGCGATTCTGACGGTACCATTCGACCGTTTTTTCCAGCCCCTCGCGAAGCGGAACGACCGGTTGCCAGCCTAAAAGCGTTTTCGCACGCGTAATGTCGGCCCAGGTGGAATCCACGTCGGCAGGATGGGAGGGAAAACGGTGGAAAATCGGTTCCTTACCGATCATTTCAGAAATCATGCCGATCAGGGTGTTCACGGAAAAGGGATGATCCCCCCCCAGATTCAGGAGCTTGTACCCGGAAACCCCCGCCGCTGCCACAACGCCCCTGGCAATGTCGTCGATGAACGTGAAGTCGCGGGATTGTGTGCCGTCGCCGTAAAGCCGAAACGGTTTCCCTTCGTAAATTCCATGCACGAATCGGAGGATGCTCATGTCGGGGCGTCCGGCGGGGCCGTAAACGGTGAAAAAACGCAACGCGGCAATGTCCAACCCATGAAGGTGGTGGTAGCTGTACGCCAGGGATTCCGCAGCTTTTTTCGTGGCGGCGTAGGGAGAGCAGGGGGCGTCGGTTTGCATCTCCTCGGAAAACGCGCTCTTTCCGCTGGACGAAACGTTGCCGTAAACGCTGGACGACGACGCAAACACGAACTTCGCCACCCCCGACGCCCGGCAAAGCTCCAGCAGATTCAGCGTCCCACGGCAGTTGGTCTCCAGATAAACCCACGGGTTGGTCACGGAATACCGCACTCCGGCCCGCGCGGCCAGGTGATACACGGCGGCATAGGGGGCCGCTCCCGTTTTCCAGACGTGGGACAACGCCTCAAAATCAGCAACGTCCGTCTCAAAAAACCGAAACCTGGAAAATCTCTGAAGTCGGTCAAGCCGCCAATCTTTCAGGACAACATCGTACGCATCGTTGCGATTATCGACGCCGACGACTTCATCTCCACGTTCTAAAAGCATTTCCGCAACGCGGGAACCGATGAATCCGGCACAACCGGTGACAAAAAAAACAGTCATAGGGGAACCCTTGCCTGAACAGCCATAATTCCATTGGAAAGGAGGCACGAAGCCATGAATCCTTACGCAAACCATTATACATGGAATAAACCATTTCGCAAGCGTCGGTGGAAGAAGTTTCGGGAACTTCGACTGGAAGCGTTGGAATCCCGTGAAATGTTCAGCACCGTCGTTGATGCGGCAATCCCCGCGACCACCGAAATGGAAGCGTTGACAAGTCCGGTGGAATGGCACGCCCCCCAAACTCCAACGGTCGCGAAGCCCTCAACGGAGTTTTCTCCAGCCGCAATCCCCGTGGAGGCTGCGGTTTCCGTGGAACCCGTTTCCCCGGAGGAGACGGGAGAGGGCTTTGCGCCACTTTTACCCGACGCTGTAAATCAGGTGGTCAGCGCTTCGGACTGGCTTGCGGACAGGAACATGGCCGCCACCTCCCCCTCCCAGCAATTCGAGGATGGGGGAATCCCCTCCACCCTGAAAATTCCCGGCATTCCCGGTGGCGATACCGGTGGCGCAGCGGGGTACAACGGCGGGGGACGGCTCCCCTTGAGCATCGCCGGATTCAACGGATACGGAAATGCGTATTACCTCGATATTAACGACGAAACCTTACCACGAATCGTCTGGTTGTATGCCCAGTATTACCGGAATCAGGTGCGTCTGGTGCCGACACACGTTGCCCTGAATCGGCCCGAAGTGCAGGTGCAGACCAACCTGTATTTCGATGGTGCCCGCATGACGGAAGACGTCTACAACCTCATCCCCGAACAGCCCGCCGACCAGGAAAAAACCGATGAGGAAATCATCCCCGCTCCCCCGAAAAAAACCGGGAAGTCCGAAAAACCGGATACGGAAAAGCCGAAAGCCACCACGGACGAAACGCTCGAAAAAGACCTCCCCAAAACGCTCGACGACCTTCCGCCATTGGAAGAAGAACCTCCCAAAGAACCCGCGAAACCCCAGGAAACTCCGAAAAAACCAGAAAAACCCGAACCCCCCGACGACAGGGAAAGTCCGCCCCCACCCCCACCGCTGGAAACGTCCAATGTCTCGCGTCCTGCGAAACGGTTGCCCGATACTCCCGCAAAAAACGGCGACCCGGCGACCGGGTAAAAGATTATTTCGGAAGCAGAAGCTGGTAAATCCGCGCGTCCGCCAACGACTCGGCAACCAGTTGGGCCATGGAAAAATCCATATGACGGCTATGCTCCGCCGGAACTGCCGTCACAAAAGCGTGCGCCCCCGCCCCCGCACGGCAACCATTTTCGCTATCCTCCAACACCAGCATGTTTTCCGCCGCGATCCCAAATTGGGCCGCCGCCTTCAGATAAATGTCCGGATTGGGTTTGCCATGCTCGATTTCATCACCGGTAATCGTAAACGCAAACCGGGGCTGCATCTGGAATCGGGACAACACCCCCTCCATCACCTTCCGACTGCTGCTGGTACAGATCGCCTTGGGAATGTTCCGCGCTTCCAGAAATGCCAAAAGCTCCATCAGCCCCGGCATCGGTTGAAGATACGTATCCAGAATCTCGAAAAAAACCACCTCCGACTCCGCCTGCAAATGCTGCCACGGCTCGTCGAGATGGTTGAACTCCAACATTTTACCAAACGTCACCTCCGGCGGCGTCCCCATGATCGCCGTGGCCATTTCCTGCGTGTAAACCCCGCCTCGACGCTCCATCAGCCGACAGCCGGTCTGGAAATAGACCTCCTCGGTGTTGAACATCAGGCCGTCCATGTCAAACGCTACCGCCTGAATTTTCGGTAAATTCATGAATCCCTTCCCTAATTCCAGCCCCTAACGCCCCACCGGCGGGGAGTTCTTGTACCACTGAATGTCCCGCTTCGCTATCGCCTCGGCCTTGGAATTGATATCCTTCAAATAACTCTGCTTCTTCGACTCCAGGGAGGTAAGCCGCTGCGATACCGTGGCGTTGTGCCCGGAAATCGCTTCCAACTCCGTCGTGTAACGCTCCTTCTCCAACGTCAACGCGTCGTTGATCTTCTTGAGAATCTCCTCCTGCTCCTGAGCCAACTTCTCGTTGTCCTGCGCGGAAAGCATGTCCGACGCCTCCACCATGATCAGGTCGTTCAGCAAAATCGACTGAACCATGTTCATCTCGAACAGAATGTCGTAGGCTCGCAGCGGACGCTCAAACTTCGTTCCCGTTTTCTCGTCTTTTTCACCGTCCCGAACGTATTCCTCCAACGACTCCTTCGGAAGCATCTCCGCCAGCTCGTCTTCTTCCATCCCCTTGAAAACCTCGTGCGAATCGCCCGGCATGATCGTGTAGATCGTCCAGTTCCCCACACTGTTGGAAATCGCCTTGAGCTGGGCCGGATTCTTCACCAAAACCGGGTCGGGCGTAAGCGCCACATCCCCCGCATCACACGATTTCACAAAAAACATCCCCATGTATTTCGCCGTGATTCCATCGTCCGATTCCTCAAACGCATAAACCCGCGTCCCCGCCGGAAGAATCAATTCGTTGACCCCCTCCAACGTTACGTTCGCACTGCCGTCCGCCGATGGCGCCGCCGGACAGTTAAACCACGCATGATTCCCACGAAACGCCTGCATCCGAGACAGCTTTTTCCGCAAATAACGGACCGAAGGCTTGAAATCCTCGCCCGATGGAGACCCCGAACCAAACTGGTACGCATGAACCTGCTTCTGAACTTCGGCAAGCTGGGTACGGTCTTTGTTGACTTTTCCCCGCCAAAAACTATGCGTCTTTAGCGTGATGGCCGAAAAATAAAAACAGACCGCCGTCGCAACGATGATCAGCCCAATCAATATTTTATTTACAAGACACATGTTTGTACCTTACATCCGTAGTTTCTCTGTACCATTGATTAATATGGTAGTCACAAATATAGAGAAAGTCAAGTATTTTCATCGGTTTTTTTCCCCGAATTCCAGATTCTTTTAAAAACCCTCCTACAGTCCCTATAACCCGTACGCTTTATCGGTCACTCCCCGCACGCTACAGCCACAGACAAAACGCCCACACTGCCCCGGAAAATGCCGCTTCCACCACCAGGCCGACCTACGGCAACGAAAATACCTTGCCATCGCTACGATAGCCCAGATAACCATGCACTTGAGGATCAACACTGTAACTGATTCGCTGGACGGAAGCGTCACACAACGTAACCCCAAACGCACCCGCATGAGCAGAACCCATCCGACCACTATGAGGATCAAAAGCAAGCCTGTCCTGACATGGCTGACTCCACGAAGTCGCCGCACGAAGAATGTCGTAATCCGCTCCGACGTAGGCCGTTTCATTATCCTGCCAGTCGCCATAGGCTTCATAATGCTCCGGGTTCAGATACTTTTCCCCAAACATGTACGTGTTGGAGGTCCCATCTCGAATCATGCCAAACGTCACTTCACCACGAGAAAAAATCACACCGGTCGATTTGGAATGCGTTTCCACCCAGCCGCTGGGATTCAACGCCATCGCCTCCGACCACGTTTTCGGCTGGTTTCCTACCCCCGTGCCACTTCCACAATTCCCCACATAATCCAGCTTGGCACCTTCCGAAATTTTATTCGCGTTGACCGGATACGTGGCTCCCGAAGATTTGTACGCTTTGGGAGCGCGGCGGGAAGGGCAATTCCAGATCGAAAGCGGGATTTCCGACCGGGTTTTCGCTCCCGCCATCTGCTCATCCGTCGTCTTGTCCGAATAACCATCCGCACCCATCTGATACAACGCGTCCTGCTCCAAATATGGCAAAAGCTGGTACGTCCACGGCCCCGGCTGCCCCTTCCCCGTCCCACAATCCGGATCGCCAGTAAAATACCACCACCAACCCGCATTGGGAAGCTTCCGATTGCTGCTCTCAAAATTCATGGCTGCCAGCCCAATTTGCCGCAAATGATTGTTGCACTGCATCTGACGCGCCGCCTCCCGCGCCTGCTGCACCGCCGGTAAAAGCAACCCCACCAACATCCCTATAATCGCTATCACCACCAACAACTCAACCAGCGTAAAGGCCGGGTGCGGCCGGCACACTACGGCTACCGCCGGTTGCAACCGCTCCGGGAGACAGGCGCTATCGCTTCTGGCCTCCCTTACCTTCCGAACGGCCTCCGGCCCGGGCCCCGGGTGCGGGGCGGCACATAACGGCTGCCGCCGGTTGCAACATCGCCGGGAGGCAGTCGCTTCGCTTCTGGCCTCCCTGCCCCGGGTGCGGGGCGGCACACTACGGCTGCCGCCGGTTGCAATATCGTCGAGAGACAGGCGTCTCCCTTTGCCCCATGACAAGAACACGCCCCACAACTCGACCGATGAAAATTCTTTTTTCAACATTTCGATTTTCCCCATAATGTCCTGTTAATAATTCCCCTCTTTCTGGGGGTGTTTCGCCGTGGGAATACGTTCACCATTTCGGAACTACCCCCCGCCCTACGGGCGTACCCCTTCAAAGAAGGGGAATTATCTGATTTTAACGGATTTCCCCCTCCGCCCCAAGAGGAAGGCCAGTCCCAACAAACCCAACAACCAGGTGGCCGGTTCAGGAATGGCAGCGGCATCGACCGTTGCGTATATCCCACCATTTTCCAAATTTAAGTGGATCACCCCCTGCCACGCGTCGGCCAGAAGCGCATCCAGCGCCCCGTCCCAACCGGAATAGCTTTTCGCCGAAAAAATCTGCATCGGCTGATCCTTCACGGCATGAATATCCTCAAACAAGAAATCGAACATCCCTTCCTGAAGCACCGCATCACCCAAAATGGTCAATCCCTCCACGCTCGACGCGTCCAGCCCCACCGACGTCAAAATCTGCCCATTTCCCGCAAATGCAAGACTTCCAAACGTTCCTTCTCCGGTGAGAATCGCATCGTCCAGCAACTCAACCGCCCCCGTCACGGAACCATCCAACTGAAGCGTCCCCGCTTCCACGGTCGTTTTTCCGGCGTAGTTGTTCGCACCACTCAAAACCAGCGTCCCGGCTCCCGTTTTCGTCAGCCCCCCCGCCCCGGACAAATTCCCGCTCCACTCCAACGTCTGCCCCGCATCCGCATGGAACGTCGTGGTTTTCCCGGAAGTAAGCGTCCCGTTCAAACCAACCGTTAACATCGTGTTCTTCGGCTGCAACGTCCCCCCCGAAAGGTTGATCGTGTAGTTGTTGGGATAATAGGTTTGCTGACGCGATTCAATCGTCCCCAGTTTCAGAACGCCTCCGTTTAAGTTTAACGTCCCCCAACAGTTTGCATTGATACCATAATAAGGGGATCCACTCGCATTTTTACGATCGGAACTGTTGAAACCGATATTTTCAATCGTGGCCGTTCCGCCGTCAATCGTGAGCGTTCCTTTACTGTGCCAGCCTAAATTCAGATGGTTATCAACGACCAGGGTTCCACTTTTCAACTGAATCGTTGACGTGGAATTTGGGTAATGACCGACCAAGTTGTACTTGCCGTAGATATAATCCCCTCCTGACGAAGTGCTACCGCTTAAACGAAGATTCCCATCGTCGATAATCAGGTTACACACTCGTGAAGTCGATTTATCTCCCATCAACAAGGAGTTGGTAACGGTCAGCGTGGCCTTATTCTTAACCGTCACCGTAATAACATCCGACGCTGCCGCTTGCCTATAATAGACACCTGAATACGAAGTATCCGCAGTAACTTCATACTCACCAGCAGTAGTAAGCTCCCAATTCGCGGCAGCGCATTCTACCCCCCCCCCCCAGCTTAAACTTGCCAAAAAGGCGACCATCAATCCAAGGCATTGCCGACATGTTGTGTTCATTGTATTTCTCCTGAAATTTTGACAGAGTATTTCTTCCCCCACAATATCTACCTATATTATCCTCAAGATTCCCCCTATTGTCAAGAAGTAAAATGAAAAAACACCAAAAAAATAGACCGAATTTTGATAAAATAGGCAAAGTTTTACATCCTCGCCTGGCAATCTCGCAGAAACACGCAACGTTCGCGTCGGCCTTTAGGCCGGTTCTCACCGTACGAAGCGAATGGACTTTAACGGCCATGCACCACGAAAATCGACACGATCGGCCTAAAGGCCGTCGCGAACACCCCCCTTGGGTGCGATCAAACTTCCTTGCGAATTTAGGTAAGATGGATAATTCCCCTCTTTTCAGAGGGGTGGCAGCCGAAGGCTGACGGGGTGTTTTGACCTGGGAAAGCGTTCACCACTTCGGAACTACCCCCCGCCCTGACGGGCGTACCCCTTCAAAGAAGGGGAATTCGTACGGCTCGCAGAAAATTTGGTCGCACCCCCCTTCACTAAATTAGACCGTGCCTTGACAACGGGGACGAAAGGTCTTACAATAAAATCAATCGCAGAACAAAAACAGGTTTCTCTTTGTGGAAGGATTCATCTCATGAAAAAAATCGTACTTCTGGTTGGGATGCTTTGCTTCGTTTCCCCCCTGCTGGCCGACACGCCGATTCGGGAAACCCGCTCGCTGACCCTGACGTTCGCTTCGGAAGCCGACGCCCAAAACGCGACGGTCGAAACCACCGAACTCCCCGCCGGCAAAAGCATCGCCCTCTCCTCCCGCTGGGACGATACCAATAACGAACATCTGCACATGACCCGAACCCTTGCCGCAAACGGTTGGAAGGGAACGTTTTACCTCAATTCCGTCGATAACCATTACGCGGAAAAAGTCGTCCGTGTCATGAAAGAAAACGGCTGTTCGGTCGGGGCGCATACCAACACGCACCCCTGGTTGGGGTCGCTTGTGCCCAACGCCGTCTGGCGGGAAATCGTTTCCAATCGCGTCCTGCTGGAATCGTCTCTGGACATGTCGGTGACGACGTTCACCTTCCCCTTCAGCCTGCCGTCCACGCTCAACGACCCTGATTTTGAAAAGAAAATCGGCGAAATATTCCGACGTTCTGGAATCCTCGGAGCTGCCGAACCGATACACACCCTCGACCTGATGGGGCTTTCGCCTGAGGAGTTTACCGTCTGTTACCTGTTCCGGGCCAACGACAACAACCCCGATAAAGCCGAATTTGACAAGGGATTCCAGCATGGTTTCGACATTATGAAGTACAACCACCTCCAGAAACCGGGTCCGTTTTTCGTGCTGGGGGTGCACTCGTGGCAACGCAAAAGCGGCCCGGACGGATTCGATCGGCTCGGAAAAATCCTCGCCACGCAGTCCCACAATCCCCAATATTGGTACTGCAACGTCAACGAATACGTCGCGTATCGGACTAATTTTAAGAATGCCAAAATTCAGAAACAGGTTCGTGGCAAGTCGGTTCATTGCGACGTCGCCTGCTTTTCTCCCGCAGTTGTGGGGGCTGCCGTGCCGCTGGGACTGAAAATCACCCCCCTTCCCCAATCGGTGACGTACCGTGGAAAACAGCTGGCCGTGGACGCTTCCGGTTGCGTGATGGTGCCGTGTGACGATAACCTTCCCGTCGCCATCGGCCGCATGGAAGCTGCCAATCAGTATACCAGTGAAAAGTTCCCCGGCCTGACGATCCGTTCCACTGTGGATATGTCGAAAAATTGCCTGACGTGCATCGTCGAACAGAAGGGGTGTGCGATTCAGAATCTGGTCTGCACGCTTCGTTTGCCGCTGCATTGGAAACAGGGGACGCAGGTCGTTCCGGTAGCTTTGCGGGGAGCGAAAACGACGGTGGAATTTCCGCTGGGCGAACGGGACGCGAACCCGGCCTATGCGGAAGGGGGGTTGTATCTGGTGAATCAGTGTGATTTTACGCTCGACGGCAAACCGTGTCGCGTGTACAGTGTGGCGACGGTGGAACAGCCGCGTCGGGAAGCGAATACCCCCCGCGATACGGCCATGAAAATCGGCGTCTGTTCGGGTAATCTGCTGGATGAGGCCAAACTGATCGCGTCGTCGGGGGCAACTTCGGAGCTGATTCCTCTGGGGGACAAGGAGAATGCGGTCTGGAAACCGGTGAATCGAGGGGAAACGATCGGTCCGTATGTGATGGAGGCGTCGTTGGACTGGGGAATTTCCGACCCGATAGCGGTGTATGCGATTTTTTTCCGGGCCGACGCGAAACAAGCGACCCCATGCACGTTGCGGTTGAGCGAACAACGGTCGCTGCATCGGCTTTACCTGAACGGGAAGGCGATTCCATGGGATTCCAAAGATTTGAAAATCACGGCCCAACCGGGGGTAAATCGGCTGATCGTGGTGCTTCGGAGTGCGGGGTATAGTATACGGAAATGTGAAATCCGTTTGAAGCGGGAGGATGGGCGTTCGGTGGAATATGTCTCGGAACAGACGCGATAAAGAGGCCGATGTTGCGGTGGGGATGAGGATGGAGTTGGTAAAAATTTTGCTCCAGTGGCATCTCCCCCTCTTGAAGAAAAAGCGAATGGGGCTATAATGGGCTTCATACTTAACGCCCTGTTAGCTCAGTCGGTAGAGCAGCTGACTCTTAATCAGCGGGTCGTAGGTTCGAGTCCTACACAGGGTATTTCGCCCGTTTGCAAGAAATCGCAAGCGGGCTTTTCTTTTGGACTATCCCCGCAAAAATACGACACTTGAGAATCTCGTTGCGAATATATGTTATCGTACGCAATGCCACGCATGGACGCTTTTGTGGACAAGGTGTGGACGCTTTTGTGGACGCCGCCAGAAAATCCGCGTCCGTTACTTGGGCGTAATGCTTCAAACTTACTTCCGGGCTATGCCCCATCCACTCACAGAAAAAAGCCGCTTCTGTAAAATCGCCACAGGGGGTACTCCTTTTATTTAATAATTGCCATGGGAATGATGGCAATGAATTGCCACAAACCATTCTGGACTGTATTTAATCCGCATTTCCCACTGCTTATCTTCGGTGTTGTCAAGGTAGGAAAAAAGTCGCCGAGATTCCTCTGGTGTCAGCCATTTTTGCACTCGTAACAACGTCTTTCGCATTCGCTCTCGGTTTTCTTTTTCCCACTTGCTCATCTTTCTCGGTTGTTGCCCTTGAGGTGGAGTGGGGGGCGGTGCCGTCTCCAGCATTTTTCGTTCTTCGCAAAATCCGCCCCTTTGGGAAAATATCTCTTTCCAATATTCGATTTCCTGGCGATCGCTCTCATAAAATTCTGGGTCGCACTCTGTTGGCGCGTTGAACCAGCCACTTTTGCTTGTGTCTACTTTCGCCATTCCTCGTTCTTTCCGTCAAAAACTTCTTCCGCTCGCACATAGACCTTTACCTTCCGGTTGCGGAAATTACATCTACTCAATGAATCAACGTGCAAATCCATGGTCGGAACACCATTCTTTAACCCATGGAGAAAACGTGGCTTCAGGGTTTCCCAATGCCGGTGTTTTGTTCGGTAGGAGGTTCCCAAACGCCTTTTTTAACTTGTTCATGAATCTGTTTTATTATATTGTCAATTTGTTCCGTTGTCAAGTTGCGACCTCGCAAAAAATCGACGTATCCCCAGAGATGTTCCGCAATTTTCAGTCTTTTTTGCAAAATTTTTCGCTCTGCCATC
>JAUNBJ010000127.1 GCA_030535245.1 Planctomycetia bacterium
TTACGCCCTAATGGGTGGGCGGGGACGCCCACCCCTCCGAAAACTTTTAGACGAAATATTATTTATTTTTTGGACGCAACACTATTAATCATGGATGTAACACTAAATTCACCGCCCAGATGGGCCTTGCCGGAAAAAAAATATCGGATACAATGCTCTTTTCATCCATTTTACAAGGAACTCAATATGCACGAAACACTGAAAGCGTTGTTGGCGGAAAAAGTCGTCCTTACCGACGGAGCGTGGGGAACCCAGTTCCAGCAGAAAGGGTTGCCGCTGGGGATGAATCCTGATATTTGGAACCTCGACGAACCGCAAAAGGTATACGAAGTGGCGAAAAGCTACGTGGATGCCGGCAGCCAGATCATCCTGAGCAACACGTTCGGGGCAAACGTGTTCATTTTGCGGAACAGTGGCAACGAGGACAAGGTGTATGCCATCAACCGGGCAGGGGTCGAGATTTCCAAAAAGGCGGCCGGCACGCAGGCGAAAGTGTTCGCGTCGATGGGGCCAAGTGGGATCATGCTCCTGATGGGGGAAGTGACGCCGGACGAGATGTTGGCCGCGTTTACGGAACAGGCCAGGGCCATGGCCGACGGGGGGGCCGATGGAATCGTCGTGGAAACGATGTGCGATTTGGAGGAGGCGAAATTAGCGATTCAGGCGGCCAAAACGACCGGTCTGCCGGTGGTGGGGAGCATGGTGTTCGACAGTGGTGCAATGCTGGATCACACGATGATGGGCAATTCGGTCGAGGATGCCGCGGCGGGAATGCTGGAAGCGGGGGCGGATATCGTCGGTTCCAACTGTGGGAAGGGGATCGAGGGGTTCCTGAACGTTTGCCGTCGCCTAAATGCCGTGTCGGGGGAAAAGGTCTGGATCAAGGCCAATCGTGGACTTCCGGAAGTGGTTCATGGAGAAACGCGTTACAGCCAGACCCCGGAACAATTCGCCGCGTACCTGCCGCAGCTTCTGGAGTTCGGAGCGGGGTTTGTCGGCGGTTGTTGTGGAACGTCCCCCGAATTCATTCGCGCGGTTAAAAACGCAATCTGAACGTGCTGGCTTTCGGCGGAAGATGCGGGGCGATTATTTTTCCATCAGGTAAAAAATGGCATTCGTCACCATTTTCGTGAAACGTTCGTCGCGAAAATCGTCCCAGTGTCCCAGGCCGGTGTAGAGCACTTTCCCGCCCCATGGCGAGGTTCGCAGCCATGTCAACGGTTCCGGAGCGTGGCCCGGAATGCTTCCGATTTGGAACACGACCGCCTTGGCATCCACCGGCGAGGTAAAGTACAGCGAGCCTGTCGAGTTCCACGGTTCGAGCGAAATGCCCTGGAAAATGGGGTTTTCTTTGGCGGCGGGGAGGGTGACGACGCGTGTCGGTACGTCGTTGGGGCCGTGGTTGTGGTAGTTTCCCCCAAGCACGTCGGCATCGAACGTTTTCCACTGTTCCCAGCCGTCGGGGGCTTCTTTCTTACCGTCGAAGGAGAGCTGGAACGCGTGGCTGGCCGTGCGAAACGCGAGAAGCGGCTTTCCAGATTCGAGGAATGTTCGGAACGCGGCCATTTGCGTTTTCGGCAGGGCCAACCGACGGACAAAAAGCAGGGCGATATCGGCATCGTTCAATTTTTCCATGTTTTCAAAATTTCCCGACCCATGGCCGTGAATCACCAGGAGGTTAACGTGGTGTTCGCGGGCCAGTTTTTCTCCCCATTCGGGAAGCAGCGTGTCGGCATGGTAGTGGTCGTCGCTGACGATGATGGCGACGGTGGGGCGGGAATCTTCGGCGCAAAGCCCGCAGGCGAAAACACTCCAGACGACAAGAAAGCAAAACGGCATACGCATGGCGGCTCCTTCAAACAGGGAGGAAAGGTTCTTCACAATCCCCTTCATTATACCGTTCTGCCATGCGTTCGGCAAGCGGGAAGAAAAATTTTTCGCGTGCCCTCGTAAAAAAAAGGAAAGATGGTACAATGAACGAAAAATGTCGAGAGGAAAAAAACATGCCCAGTCCGTTCGTATTCATCACGTCGCAGGTCGGAGCCGAACCGATCATCAAGGCGGAGGTCGCCCGTCAGTACCCGGAATCCAAACCGGCGTTCTCGCGTCCAGGCCTGTTAACGTTCAAGTTTCCCGAAATGGACGCCGAATCGCTTGAAAAGATACGCATCCGCAGCGTCTTTGCCCGAAGTTGGGGATTTTCGCTTGGAACCATCACGCAGGGAACCGAGGAAGAACGTGTGGCTCAGGTCTGGAAACTGGCCGGCGACCGACGCTTCGACCGGATTCACGTCTGGGGCCGCGACCTGCACAAAATCGGTGATTATAAATTTGAACCCCGACGGACTCAGCAGGCCGACGCGCTCTGCTGGAAGCTCTGCCAGGAATATCCGGGAGACACGCTCTGGCGATACGGGCAGGAAATTCCGGCCCATTACGGCGACCTGGTTCTGGATTGCGTGCTGATCGACCCGATTCCGCCGGAGGATTCGGCACGATTTCTGGCAAAGCGTGAGGAAAACGCGGCGTTGCTCTCCCCGGAACGGCAGGGGAATTGGCTGATTGGATACCATCGGGTGCATTCGTTTTCGTCGGCGCTGCCGGGGGGAATGCTCAATTTGGACGTACCGCCGGAGGTGGTTTCACGCGCGTGGCTCAAGATGGAGGAAGCGTTGCGATGGTCCCGCCTGCCGATGGGGGCAGGGTCGCGTGTCTGCGAGATTGGCAGCGCTCCGGGGGGTGCGACGCAGGCGTTGCTTTCGCGTGGCTGCGAGGTGTTGGGAATCGACCCGGCCGAGATGGATCCGGTGGTGATGGAGCATCCGAATTTTCGTCATATCCGTACCCGAATCGCGCGGGTTCGCCGGAAGGAATTTCGCAAAATCCGCTGGCTCACGTGCGACATTAACGTTCCGCCAAACTACACGCTCGACGTGATCGAATCGGTCGTCATGCACCCGGAAGTAAATGTTCGCGGCATGATTCTGACGCTGAAATTCCCCGACTGGAACATGGGTTTCGAGGTGCAGGATTATCTCGACCGCATTCGTGGTTGGGGTTTCAATAAAATCAAAGCCCGCCAGCTACACTACAGCCATCAGGAAATCTGCGTGGCATGCCTGAAAAAGCCGTTCCACCGATAAAACGCGGGGCAAGACGCAAACGTTCCACCGCATCCAGCCGGTCTTAAAGGTATTCCGTCAACAGCTCCTCGGCAGGGTTGCTGATGACCGTTTCGCTGGCCAAAAGCCCCCGTCGTCGGCACTCGTCGGCGGCGGCCCGGACGCTGGTTCGCACGTCGGAAAGGTTGCCGACCAGCATTAAAAGCCCCTTGCCCCCCAGCGCCATTGCCACATGCAGCCGAATCAGCGTCACGCGGCCCGCTTTCGCAGCGTAGTCGCTGGCTGCCAGAATCGAGCAGGCTCCAAACGACTCCACGATCCCCAATGCCGGTACCTTGGGATCCGGCAGGATCACCGACTGCCCCAACGCCTGGAACACCGACTCGTGAACCCGCGGACAGACCAGCCAGTCGATCACCGTGTCGCCGCCGATTTCCACGCCACGGGCAATCGCGGTTTCCACATCGCTGACGTTTCCGCCTAAAATGAGCAGGTACTTGCCCGAACAGATCGTCCGCCCCACCAGAAGCACGACGGTCGCCGACTTGATCGCTTCGTCCTGTGCCTGCATTCCCTTGCCGATGCTCTGGAATTCTATTACGCCTACCGAGGTTGTTTCGCTCATTTAATGTATCTCCAGTTCATACCAGATGGTTTGATATTTCGGGTCGATGTTCCATTTTGCCGTGCCGTTTTCGAGCGTCACGGGCACGTCCATCTTCCGCTTGCCAGTGGGGTCAAGGGCGTAGCATTTCACGCTTTTCGCCGACGTTTTCAGCACCAGCTCCGCCGGAATCCCCTCCAACAGCACGGGAGCCTCGCCCAGGTGCATCCGGTGCGTGAGGCGGTGGTTGCCGCAGTCTTCCAGCTGCTGGCCCGTATTGGCCATCATGCCGGTGGCGGTCAGCAAAAGGTGCCCGCGATACGCCTGAGTCAGGGAAAGGGTGAGAAAGTCCAGCCGCGTTTTGCCCGGTTTCAGTGTCAGGTTGCCGATTTCAAACGTCCGCCCATCGACAAACCCGGTAAACAGCTTCGTTTGGGGAGACTGAACCGTGAAATACGCTTTGCCGTCGCGCTCGAAGTTCATGTAAAACTGATCCGTCTCGTTGCGAATCCATTTCTTTTCAGGGGAACCAAATTTTTCGGCAAGGTCCTGCCAGCCGGTTACGGTTTTGCCGGGGTTTTCTTCCGGCTTCACGGTTTCAGGGAGCACCAGCCCCGTTCGGACGGCAAACGCCATGGCATAATTGACCAAATCCCCCAGCTGACGATGATACCCGGTGCGGCTATTGCGGAAAAGGGCACGCTCTTTCGCTTCGGAAAGCTCCGGAGCAAACCGGTACTGTGTCCCCTGTTTTACGTCACCACGAACGAACATCGCCCAGCACGCCGGCAGGTGCGCCAGTTGGATCGTGTTCCCCGCAAGGTCGAAATAGCCGGTAACGTTCTGCGGGTCGTACGCGTTGGTGTGGAGCCATGTGTACTGATAAATCGCACTCCAATCCTGAAACGCCCCCATCGCGAACAGGGTAGGCAACCCTTCCGACTGGTACATGTTCGGGAACGGGTTGTTGTATTCGCTGATGGTGTATGGTTTTCCGAATACACGCAGGGCGGGCAGCCGGATTCCCGATTCGGTATCCTTCCCGACCGTGTTGAGCATGGAGGTGTTCGTGACGTACCAGTTGTCGTTCGCCCATGGCTTGTCCGTCCAGCGGGGGTGATTCCAGTATGCGTGAATGTCGCAGTAGTCAAGCCGAGCCTGGGCGTGCCACGAACCGTACTGAAGCTGCGTCCCGGCGATCGGGGCTTTGGCTTTCAGTTCGTCTTTTACGTAGTGGTACATCGTCTGCCAATATTCGTTTTCCAACGTAATCAAAAAGTCGGAAAAATCGTGGAACATGCCTTCGGTCTGGGTGCGGGAAGCGACGGCACACGTCGGCACGGGAATCGTGCGGGCTTCGAGCGTTTCGTCGTCCGCCAGCCCAAGTCGCCCCCCGGAAACGAGCGTCATTCCGCCGATTTCCAACCGGTCGCCGTCCTGGAAATTCCAGAACTGAACACGTGCGTTGTCGTCAGTCTGCGTGGCGACAAATTCCAGCGACGTTTCCTGCCATTCTTCCGTCGCTTCCAGTGGGGTGGAGCCGCCCAGCGACCCCCAATCGGGATGATTCTTCGTAACCCCCAGGTGAATCAGCTGATTCGTTTTCCCCCGGTAGCGGATGGTCAGCGCGTAGGGAACCCCTTTTTCCACGCGGAAGGGAGCACAGTGAAACTGCGGTGCCCAAGAGACATCGCCTTTTTTCGTGATGTTCAAAAGCCACGTGGATTCCGACGTAAACTCCGAGGTGGCAATGCCATTTTGGGAGGGGTGAACGAGCATCCACGCACGGGATTTTTTCTCGAACGCGTCGGCGGGCAGAAGGTTGCCGCTCAACGGATAAACGTTACAGCCCCACGCCCGGCGAAGCTCCTTCGTGGAGGAATATTTCTTTGCGAGCCAATCGTTCCACAGGTTTTGCAACGTCGTGCGGTACGGTTCGGGAAGCGTGTCCAGATTGCCCCATCGCCAACTGGATGTGACACAATTCTCGTTGTTAATCTCAATGCACGCCACGCACGGGTCGTCGGTGTACGGCAGCTTCGTGTAGGGATTCACGTGCGTCAGCAGATCTTTGGTATATTGCTTCAAAAACGCAATCATGCGGGGATCAAAATTGTCCACCCCCTTGTCGTACTTGGGACGTTCCTTGGCGTTGGGGAAACCGTCGCGGTCGTCGAGTTTTCGCCCGACGTGGAGGTTGATATTCACATAAATCCCCTGCTTTTTGAAGGCGTAAATCATCCGGTCGAGCTTGTCGCGTTTGTCCGGGTCGATGAGGGTGAGCGTCTTGGGATTTTCCTGCAAGATTCCCCATGTGGTGTCGAGAAAATGCAACCGCACGAGATTGATCCCGAATCGGGCCATGGAACGGGCAAGAAAATCAGCGTCCTCCGGCGTGGCGGGCATGTTGGCAGGGCCGGTCATGTTCGTGCCGACAAACCGCACCCGGCCACGGTCGTTGACAAAATGGCCCCCCTCCACGCGAATGAAACCGTCGGCCCCCGCTTCGGTTGGCGAATTGCCCCAGGCACGTACGTCGGTGATGGTGGGAATGCCGTTCGACTCTTTCGGGATCGCGAACGGGAACATCGGCGCCCATCCTGGAACGTCGAGGGAGATTTTTTCACCCGGCGGCATGATTTCCGCATTTAAGGGGAGCACGGCACCGATCGCCAGAAGCAATGGGAGGAATTTTTTCATGGGAGGATCCAATTTCTGAAAATTTCATGGATTACGACAACTTCTGAAATTCATTATAGACGCGGAATTTCCGATTGTCAAGAAGGCCCCGCTTTTTTGATGGGGGGGATGGAAAAAACCATGGGACGATGCAATGAGGGAAGCGGGCTTCCTTTTTTTCTATTATTTTTGACAGATATTATATCCCGCCTGCCGCTTGCCGAACGTGGGGCGATATGCTATGATGGAGAAAACGACGTGGCCTGCCGGGTCGGATTTCCATGGATTTTGTGAAGTATCACAGGCGGTACTTCTTTTGTCATGTTTTATTAAGAAAGGATTCCCATGAAAAAAAGCCGCATTTTTTGGGCTGTAGCGGTTCTGCCGTTGTTTGTTTCGACGCTTTTTGCCCAACTTCCGGACAAGAGCGTCATGAGCGAGGCGTATTGGAAGATATGGAACGACGACGTTCAGAAGCAGATCGACCAGCGGATCGAGCAGTACCGCAAGGCCGACGCGGAAGTCACGCTTTCCGACGTGAAACCAGGAACGGACGTTCAGGTTCAGCAGATTTCGCACGAGTTCATCTTTGGTGCGCATATTTTCAACTTCAACCAGCTTGGCACGCACGAGCGGAACGAACGGTACAAGGCGCTCTACGGCTCGTTGTTCAATTCGGCTTCCATCGCGTTTTACTGGAAAAAATTCGAGCCGGAGCCGGACAAGCCCCGCTTCCAAGAGGAGTACCGCGACACGGAGGAATACTGGAACAACAGCAAGGAACCGAAGCAGGAATTTCACTGGCGGCGTCCTGCGTCCGACCCGGTCGTGGCGTTCTGCGAATCGAAGGGGATTCGGCTGCATGGGCACACGATCGTGTGGGGCAATCGCAAATGGCAGCATCCGGAATGGCTGATGGAGAATTACTGCTCCCCGGAAGCTGCGAAGGCGTTCTCCATTGATCGCAAAGAGCTTTACAAAAAGACGGCCGACGAGATTTACGCCATCTGTCCGAAATATTTTGACGAGATGGAGCGTCGGATGCTGGGGCGTATTTCGGATTTGGCGAAATACTACGGCAATCGGCTGCACAGTTGGGACGTGGTGAACGAAAGCGCGGTCGATTTTCATGGAAACGTGGAGACGGGCGAGAAGATGGGCAAAAGTGCTTACGGTCTGATGCCTTCCGATTACACGTACAAAGCGTTCGTGCTGGCGGGCAAGGCGTTTCCGGCGGAAGTGAAGCTGAACATCAACGACTACGCCAACAACCAGAACTATGCCAATCAGACGAAACAGCTTCTGGAAAAGGGGTGCAAAATCGACATTATGGGTTCGCAAATGCACCTGTTCAACCCCAAGCAGTGCCTGGACATCGCCGAGGGCAAAGCGACGCTTACTCCGGACGGTATCTGGAATACGATGGAAACGCTCAGCCAGTGCGACCTGCCGATCCATTTGAGCGAAATCACGATCACCGCCCCGAACGACGATTATCGTGGACGCCAGATTCAGGCCAACATCGCGCGAAATCTGTACCGCATGTGGTTCAGCATTCCGAAGATGATGGGAATCACCTGGTGGAACGTGGTGGACGACTGTGGCGCTCCGGGCGAGCCGACCACTTCGGGGCTGTTCACGCGGAACATGGAACCGAAGCCGTCGTACGAGGCACTCCACCAGCTGATCAACGTCGAGTGGAAAACGAGCTTCACGCAAAAGGCGGAAACGTCGGACGTGGCGTTGAAGTTCCGGGGCTTCAAGGGGAAGTATCGTGTTACGTGGACGGATCAATCCGGTGCGACGAAATCGAAGGAAATCGTCGTGCATTAAGAAGTATCCTGTAGTCAGGCGGGGGGGCGAAAGCCCCCTTGGGGGTTTCGGGACAAATTTCGCCTGCCGGACGCAGCGGAGTGGATGGTGCGGCAGGCGACGCAGAGGAACAGGTACGCGGAAACCGATTTGGCGATACATTCTTAAAACAGGAGTTCAACACCATGACACACCGACGTGATTTTTTGAAACAGACTGCGACTTTGGCGGCTGCGGCGTTATTGCCCAACGTGGTTTCGGCACAGGAGACGCTCCCCATGCCGACGTGGCAAAAGCTGCCGCGATGGCGGGGGTTCAATCTGTTGGAGAAGTTCATTTCCCATGATAACAACGGCAACCCGCCGTTCGTGGAGGATGATTTTCGCTGGATTCGCGACTGGGGGTTCAATTTTGTCCGTTTGCCGATGAGCTACCACACGTGGATCGTTGACGGCGACCGGACGAAATTCCGCGAAAAGACACTCTGCGACATCGACAAGGCGGTCGATTATGGGCAGAAATATGGGATTCATATTTTGATGAATTTCCATCGGGCGCCGGGGTACACGGTGGCACGGCCGCAGGAACCCAGGCTGGTGTGGGACGACGACGAAACGCTGGACGTGTGCGCCCTGCACTGGCAGACGTTTGCCCGGCGGTATCGGGGGGTTTCCAATCGGTATTTGAGTTTCAACCTGTTCAACGAACCGGCGAATGTGGAGATCGACAAATTCATGAAAGTGCACCGGCGGCTCTGCGAGGTGATTCGCGCGGAGTCCCCCGACCGGCTGATCCTTTGCGACGGCATGTCGTGGGGAACCCAACCGACCATGGAACTTTTGGATTTGCAGGTGGCTCAGGCGACACGCGGTTACATGCCGATGGAGATTTCCCACTACCAGGCGTCGTGGGTGGGCGATGCGATCCAAAACATGAAAATTCCCCCGACGTGGCCGCTGACTCAGGCGAACGGGATGCTCTTTTCGCCGACCAAACCGCATTTGAGCCCTGAAGCGTTGCGTCCGATTCGATTCACGTTCACGCCAGAGTGTGGCAAAACGCGGCTCCGGCTGCATGTGGGGATCGTTTCGACGCGGGCCGACCTTGAGGTGGTGGATTCCGACCGTGGAAAAACGTTGTGGGAAAAATCGTTCCGTCCCGGCCCCGGTGCGGGGGAGTGGAAGGAAGCGATCCACAAACCGGAGTGGAACTGCTACCAGAACCTGTACGATCGCGACTATTTCGTCGAGATTCCCGCCGGGGTGGAGCATGTGGAAATCCGTATGCTCCGTGGCGACTGGATTCAGTTTGAGCATTTTGGGTTCCAGGGGGAAAACGCCCCGAAGGAAACGATGGTCGCAACGTCGGCGGCGTGGAATATTCCGGCGTTGTGTCTCACCTACGATGGCACGGGAGTTTCCGGCCTGCAGGAACGGGGGAAACAGTGGCATTACGACAACTACATCGTACCGTGGAAAAAGTGGGAAGCCGCAGGGGGTGGGGTGATGGTTGGCGAATTTGGCGCGTACTGCAAGACCCCCCATGCCGTGGTACTGGCATGGATGGAGGATTTGCTTTCCAACTGGAAAGATGCGGGCTGGGGTTGGGCTTTGTGGAATCTTCGCGGCAGCATTGGGATTCTCGATAGCCGACGGCAGGATGTCGATTACGTCGATTTCCACGGCCACAAACTGGACAGGAAAATGCTCGACCTGTTACTGCGGTACTAATGGCTTGTTCAATGGTTAATGGGTACTAGTGCTTTGTCACGAAAATAAATATTAATAAAAGCGAACGCAGTGAGCGCACTAAAAGTTTTTTGAAGGAGAGTTTGAGAGGAAACAATTTTTCAAAAATGTTTCCTCTCAAGAGGTTGGAAGCTCGGTAGAATAAGGGAGGCCAGAAGCGTAAGCGCCTGCCTCCCGGATTTTTGGCAACCGGCGGCAGCCGTAGTCGCTCCCGGTCGTACCGGGTTCCTCCCCAGAGGTTGGAAACGCGATAGAATAAGGGAGGCCAGAAGCGCAAGCGCCTGCCTCCCGGGGATATAGCAACCGGCGGCAGCCGTAGTCGCTCCCGGTCGTACCGGGCTTCAAAAAACTTTT
>JAUNBJ010000128.1 GCA_030535245.1 Planctomycetia bacterium
GGGTCTGGGGAGGAACCGCTTTTTCAAAAGGGTTCCTCCCCAGAGGCTGGAAGCGGCCCGGGTGCGGGCGGCACACTACGGCTACCGCCGGTTGCAACATCACCGGGAGGCAGTCGCTGACGCTTCTGGCCTCCCTTATTTTGTCGCGATTCCAACCTTTTGAGAGGAAACATTTTTGAAAAATTGTTTCCTCTCAAACTCTCCTTCAAAAAACTTTTAGTGCGCTCACTACGTTCGCTATATTAATTAATGTTTATTTTTTACACAGCACGACAACTACCAGCCCGGGTGCCGCCGGTTGCCAAAAAATACAGGAGGCAGTCGCTTACGCTTCTGGCCTCCCTTATTTTGTCGCGATTCCAACCTTTTGAGAGGAAACATTTTTGAAAAATTGTTTCCTCTCAAACTCTCCTTCAAAAAACTTTTAGTGCGCTCACTACGTTCGCTATATTAATTAATGTTTATTTTTTACACAGCACGACAACTACCAGCCCGGGTGCCGCCGGTTGCCAAAAAATACAGGAGGCAGTCGCTTACGCTTCTGGCCTCCCTTATTCTGTCGCAATTCCAACCTCTCTGCTTCCGGAACTACGGGCTACGCCCTTCGTTCACGGCTCAAAGGTGGTGTCAATGGGTTCGCGTCGCCAGGCCGTTAGAACTTCTTCCGGTTGCGCCGGAATAACCAGAGGAAACCGAGAAGCAACATGCCCAACGTTCCAGGCTCCGGCGTGTTGGACAGGATCAACCCCTCCAGCTTAAATACCGGATTCCCATTCTCATCTGTAATATTAAGTCCAGTTAAACTCGCTTTTCCCGCCGCATTCAACTGGGCCATGTCCCACGCAAAAACAATGGCGTCCTCGTCTCCACTCAGAGCCGCGATGCCCGAAAAGATCAAACTGCTGGTTTCTCTGTCCGCCGTGATGATCCAATCCTCATTCTCCCCGATGCCTGACGACCGCAGCCAGTTGGCCAACGCCTCCAAATCCGTCGGATCCGCCGCCTGACCATTCTCCGAAACAATCATCGTAATCTGATACGGTATCGCTTCTTTGGTCGTAAACTTGATCCAGCCCGCCTGCCCCAAATCCTGTCCGTTCACAAACTTCACCGAGGAATCCCGCGACAACACGATCATGCCATCCCCATAGGTGCCGTCTCCCGCCCGCAGGGCCTGGTTCAGCCTGGCTTCCATCTTGTAATCAGTGATAATACTGGAACCATTCTCTGGGCGATTATCCCCAAGATGCCAAAGTTTGTTCTCCGTGTTGTTGTCGGCAAATCGAACGTCATTGTTTCCGTCCACGTCACTGACAGATGCCTTTTGGGACGTCAAGACCGTAAACTTTTCCTGCGACCAAATGCCTACCGCAGAGGCCGTATATCCCGTGCTATAACTCCCCTCGATAACGTCTCCGTTATCCGTGCCTTTACCTTCGCTGACAAGAGCACTGGGGCCTTGGGTTCCAATAGCGAACGTGATGGTATTTTCCTGTCCGATACCATCCTCAAAATGAATCCCTTCCACGGTGACGTTGGCACGGTCGCCCGCTACCGTGACTTTGGCCCCCCCAGTGGAAGTCAATTTTTCCGCATCAAACGTGGCGTCCTCAATATAAAGCTCCCCCGAACTTTGGTTCGCCGCGATCCATACGTTCCCCGCCGTAACCTCAGCACCGTCTTTTATCGTCAACGTCGCTTTGCCATTATAACGTCCAACGTACGTGTCTCCATGCACCTTTACCGTGGCATTCCCTTCGACCGTTACGCTCCCCGTGGCGACCTGGGCGGAGTCTTTTCCCCATTCCCCAACCCCATTAGAATCCACGCCAAAACCTTCCGCACCGATGTGCAGGTTTCCAATCTGGGATACGGAATTTCCCTTGAAGGTCAATTCCGCCTCATTCCCGCCACGCCCGACAAATACCGTGCCCAAGGAACCGTTCACCAAATCCACGCCCGCGACAAATTCCGCATTCCCCTGGATCGTCATCACCACTTTGGTGTCCTTGACCGAAGGATTACGCGACGTCGTTTCGTTGATCGACTTGCCATCTTCACTATAACTATAGGGAAGCGGTCCCAGGGACAAACCACTGCCCGATTCCGACGGATCCAATGCACTACCGCCGTTCCACTGGAACGTACCCCCCGAAAGGGTGACATTCACCGGAGATTGCTCTGAGTTTCCAAAAACCAGATTCTGGCTTGTCGACACGAAAGAACCCGTATTCAGATTAAAATCGTTGTCATACGTTTGAACCAGAAGGCCGCTGCTGATAACCTTTCCTCCATCACCACCGGAACCGATGGTGATTTTGCCGCTATAAGATACAACATTGGCGGTTACGACGCCCGTATCGACATTCGCCTGATCGTCGACTTCCGACGGAGGGTTGGTAGCGGCCGTATTATCATCTAAAAGCCAGTTGCTTCCCAGGCTCCAGTTCCCCGTTCCGCCAGTACCTATCCCTTGCCAGGTGTAGGTTGCAGCAAAACCTGGTTGCAGTCCGCACACTCCCCACAGAAGTACAGCGACACCCAAAATACGATTCAAATTCATTTTGATCATTGGCTGTTTTCTCATTTTACAACCTTTCAAAGTATCTTAACACAGGCGTTTGCCTTCCCGTTGCAATTTCAGTATGGATAGTATAGCACAAACAGGCAAAGTTTTGAACTGTTTTTTCCAAAAAAAACCCAAAAAAGTCAAAAAAAATGAAGAAACCGACAGTTTTCCCGACAGTTTTTCAAACATTTTTCATTTGCAAAACCAAAACATTTCTTTGGAGGAAATACTCCCCCTCCCAGGCTCCTACAGCGACAGTAAATATTCCACCAAATCCTCCTTCTCCTGAGGAGAAAGTTTGTCCAGCCGCCCGGAAACATCGCCATGACGCCCCGTAAACAGCAAATCCTCCAGCGTCAAATAATGCCCGTCGTGCATGTAGGGCATCGTGCGGAACAACTCGATGAGCGTCGGCGTGTCAAACGCGTCGTGAATATCGCTCTCGTTGTGGTATCCCACGTCGTGCAGCTTCAAATCGGTGAAGTATTCCCCGCTATGACAGCTCGAACACCCCGTGCGATTCCCATAAAACAACCGCTTTCCCCGCCGTGCCGACTCCGTAAGCGAACCGTCCGCACGACGCCGAATCCCCGGAACCGGACGAAGCGACTTCAAATACGCATCGACATCCTGATAACGCGCCTCGTCCATCGGCAGAAAATGGATATGGATGAAGCCCGCTCGCGTTGCCACCTCCGCATTTTCCCGAACACCCGTAATCATGCATGGCGGCGTTTCGTAGCAGTAAAGCATACTCTTGGTATTTTTATGGTTCTGCACGCCGTCGTTCAGCAAATCCCAGTTCATCCCGTCCACGCGGGCGTCCGGGTGACACGTAACGCACGAATGCCAACTCTCCACCGACAGATCGCCATCATGGAAATAAACCTCGCCACGCCGTTCTGCCGTCCACTGCGGCGCCGGCCCCAGCGGTAAAATCTCCGGCGTCGTCTCGGTGAACACCCCCGCACGCTGGTAACTCCGCTTGGAATATTCCGAGTAACACTCGTTTTTCGGTTCATAATGCCTTCGGAACACCGCAAGATTATCGGTAAAATAACCCGCCGACACCGTGTAACGATCATTCATGGCCAACGCGTGAACCCCCTGAATCGCTTCCATACGAACCCGCGTCATCGTCTGCGAAAGCGAACCGACGCCGAAAAAGAACGAGTAATTCCGACTCACCCCGTTCATGTCGCGGTGCATTTTGGCAATCAATTCGTCCATCGCCAGGAAAACCGTTTCCCGACTGCCTCCGATGGTCAGCGCCAAGAGCTTCCCGTCCGGGGAAATCCGCACCTCCCACGGGTTCGGCAGTCCGTTCTGGAAGTCGTCAACCAGGTAAACGCACGCACTGTCCGGAGCTTCCCGGTCGAGAATCGTCATGCCGTTGCGGTTCGTCCAGCCACCAAAAAGCTGCGACGTGATCGTCCGGTGATTCCCATGCGTGTGGACGACAAAAACATACCGCCCGTCCGGGGAACAGGTAATGTCCCGCAGGTTGTTCACCCCGTCCGGAAGCTGCTGGTGACTTGCTTTTAGCGTTTCCACATCGACGATCGTCACACAGCCGGAAATCGTCGAATCGTCCGAAGCCACCATCGGAAGCAGGTTCGCGACGTACAGCTTCGTCTCGTCCGGCAACAGCACCATCGCCGTCGGTTCCCGCACGGCCGGCACGATCTGAATCCGAGCGTCCTCCCACGCCCCTTCCCGATTCCCATCCAACACCAGAATGTCGTTGTGAAAACGCCGCCCCACAAACAGACGATTCCACTTCCCCGAATATGCCAACCCCGAAGGCGTGTGGATTCCCGTCCATCGCCGAACTATTTTTCTTTCGGGAATCGCGATCTTCACCACCTCCCCGTTTAATTCCCCACACGATACGAACAGGTCGTCCCCCACGCGAATCATCCGACTGGGCGTTTGGTCGAGCCGCACCTCCCCAACCCTCTTTTTCTGTTCCAGCGAAAAGAAATCGACTTTTTTCGCATCTTTTTCCAGTATGGCCAACGTCGTGTCGTCCACAAACGCCATCTCCTCCGGCCCCAGCCACGACTGAGAATACACCGAAACCGGAAACAGCAACATCAGGGCAAAAATCTTCTTCATGAACGCATCCACCAGGTGGGAGGAAAAACCAAAGAAAGCGAAAGGAAGATTCGCTCTCCCTTTCGCTGAAAATTACCGAAATGCGTCGTCCTGTCAGTTCAGATTCCGAACCTTGCTCTGGTCCAGCTCAATCTGATTCGGATCGTCGTTCTTTTCCGCCGGAGCAGGGGCCGCCTCCACCGGGCCAGACTGCGTACGGAACACCCCCTGTTCGCTAAACTGACGCACCGTATCGCGAATCTCCTCCGGAATATCTTCCAGCTTGTCGCTGGTCGTCGTGTAGGTTTGGCCGTCCCATTCCACCAGAACCTTCGCCGGAGCATCCCCCTGCTGATTCACCGAAATCGAAAGCACCTTGCCATTCACCATGCTGCGAAGCGAACGCTGAAACGACATCGTTCCCTGCGGAAGCAACCGAGCCGCTTTTGCCGCATCGTCCTCTACCCCCTCCGCCGGTTGCGACTTTTCCCCCGGTGCGGGCAACGCTTCGGTGACGGGGCCGTCTTGCTCCGGTTCCTCGGTCAAATCTTCGACCTTCCCCTCAAATATCTCGTCGCCAACCCGGATACGCCCCTGCATCCGCTTTTCCATCTCGTCGAGCATTTTCCGCACGTCGTCCGGAAGGGACATTCCATGCGGAAGACTGTACGGATTGTCGTCGTTCCAATCCATCGACCAGTGGTGACGACGCGACGCCGCACGCCGGGCCGCCTTCACCTCGTCGGGCGTGGCCATCGGCGTTACCCCTAATTTCAGGACTTCCCCCGCACGAACCACCTCAAACGCCAACGCTTTGCCCTTACTCGCCTTCACCGCGTCGATCACGTCCTGCGCCATGTTCAGCGTCTCTCCGTTGATCTTCACAAGCACGTCGTAAGGCTCTATCCCAGCCTTGGCCGCCGGAGCGTCCTCCGCCGCAAACGACACCCAAACACCACGCTCCTCTGGAACCAATTTCACCGAAAGCTGCGCACGAACCTCGTCCGGTATCGGGCCTAATCCCAGCCCGATCCACCAATCGCTTGCCTCCGTTTTTTCTGCGGTCTCCTTCGCGGCAGGATTCGCTTCTCCCGCTTTTTCTCCCGCAAGGACGCAGATGCCAGCCGCACCAATCACCAAAGCCGCAACTGCAAGTAACGACAGGGAAAATACCTTTTTTCTCATCTTACATCCTCCTTAAAATAAAATGATCCATGTTTTTAGCGCCGATACAAAATCCGACGTACGATGTTTATCCTTTAGTTTATCATTTATACGCAACAACCCGCCTTGTGGGTTTTCAGGTATTCCTCAAAATCAGCCAGTCGCCCAACTTTGGGAAAAGCTGGCAGATCGTGAACAAAAGCCTCGCCTTGCCCGGCAGCACCAAATCAGGTTTCCCCATCTCCGCCGCTCGCAAAATCCGCCGTACCAGATACTCCGGCTTCAAACGACTTACCTTCACCCCGGCCCCCGGACGACGCGCTTCCTCCGGCAAATCCTCCAACCCCTTCAGCGGATACAGCCGTTCCGTCTCCCGCGCAATCGGCCCCGGACAGACCAAAAGCGTCCGAACCCCACGCTCCCGCAGCTCCAGCCGAAGCTGCTGCGAATACGCCGCCACCGCAAACTTGCTCGACGGATACGCCCCCGTCCACCGCGACGCCGCCTTCGCCGCCAGAGATCCGATATTGATAATATTACCACGCGATTCCAGTAAAAGCGGCAGCATCGTCTGCGTGACCCGCACCATCGCAAAGAAATTCAGCTCCATCACCTTCGCGACATGCTCCGCCGTGAGCGTCTCCACCTTGCCCCGGTCGGTACGCCCCGCCACGTTGACCAACGCGTCCAACCGCCCAAAACGCTGCTCAATCCCCCGCTTCAGCGCCTGCACATCGTCGTTCGAGGTGACGTCCGTCACGAAACCAACTACGTCCACCCCTTCCTTTTGAAAATCGGCCACCGCCGACTCCACCAAATCCTTCTCCAACGCGGCAAGAATAATCCTGGCCCCATTTTTGGCAAATTCCGCCGCCAGCTCCCGCCCCAGACCACTGGAGCCGCCGGTAATCAGTACGATTTTGTTTTTCCAATAGTCGCTCATGCCCTCTATTGTAAGAATTCTCCCTCCCCCTGTCAAGGGCGTTGGTAATTGATAATTGGTAATTACCAATTACCAATTACCAATTTGACAAACCCCGTGGATAGCTACCGTTTTATATCTCCGCGTGGTATTCCTGCAACGATTTGACCACAATGGTGTCGTGGCGAATCGCCTCAATCCCGTCTGCGGCGGCCTCTGCAGCTGCCAACGTCGTAATGTATGGAATCCCCATCCGGATTGCCGTTTTGCGAATGTACGAATCGTCATGCTGGCTGGTGCGTCCGGCAGGCGTGTTGATGACAAGCTGTATCTCGCCGTTCTTCATCGCATCCACGATATTCGGACGCCCTTCATGCACCTTCAGCACCCGCTGGCACGAAATGCCCTGCGAGCAAAGGAAGTCGTACGTGCCCGTCGTCGCCAAAATTTTGAAGCCCAGCTTCGCGAACATCCCGGCCGCCTTGCCAACCGCAGGACGATCGTCCCCGTTGACCGTAATCAGCACGGTCCCCTCTTTCGGAAGACACGATTTGGCCGCCTCCTCCGCTTTGTAGTACGCCAGACCAAAATTGTCGCAAATCCCCAGCACCTCCCCCGTCGAACGCATTTCCGGACCGAGAATCGGATCCACTTCCGGGAACATGTTGAACGGAAACACCGCTTCCTTCACGCCGTAGTGCGTCAGGTGCTTTTTCTGAATGTCCAGCTCCGACAGCTTCTTCCCCAACATGCACTGCGTGGCCAACGCCGCCATCTGAATGGCACAAACCTTGGACACCAACGGAACCGTCCGGCTGGCCCTGGGGTTCGCCTCCAAAATATATACCGTGTCCCTGGCAATTGCGTACTGGATGTTCATCAGCCCGACAACCCCCATCTCCACCGCAATACGCTTCGTATATTCCACAATCGTGTCGATATGACGCGGCGGGATGCTCTTTGGGGGAATCACGCAGGCCGAATCGCCCGAATGAATCCCCGCCAACTCGATATGCTCCATCACCGCCGGAACAAACGCATCGGTGCCGTCCGAAATCGCGTCGGCTTCCGTTTCAATGGCGTTCTCCAAAAACTTGTCCAGCATGATCGGACGCTCCGGAGAAACATCCACCGCCGCCGAAACGTACCTGCGAAGCTGCTCCTCGTCGTACACCACCTCCATCGCACGCCCGCCAAGCACAAACGACGGACGCACCATCAGCGGATACCCTATCCGATTCGCAATTGTAATCGCCTCGTCGATCGTGCTGGCCATTCCCGATTCGGTCTGCGGAATCCCCAGTTTTCTCATCATCGTGCGGAACAGGTCGCGATCCTCCGCCAACGCAATCGTTTCCGGCGACGTGCCCAGAATCTTTACCCCCTCGCTGGCCAGCTCTGCGGCAATGTTCAGCGGCGTCTGCCCCCCAAACTGCACCACTACCCCGTCCGGCTTTTCATACTCGTAAATGCTGAGGACATCCTCCACCGTCAACGGCTCGAAATAGAGCTTGTTCGACGTGTCGTAATCGGTCGAAACCGTCTCCGGATTGCAGTTGACCATGATCGTCTCGTAGCCCGCATTCCGCAACGCAAACGACGCATGAACGCAGCAATAGTCGAACTCGATTCCCTGCCCAATCCGGTTCGGCCCCCCGCCCAACACCATGATCTTTTTATTCGGCGAAACGGGGCAGTTCCCCTTCCCCTCCGGAATGTTGTAGCTGCTGTAATAATAACTGGCGTCGTCCACCCCGCTGACCGGCACGGCATCCCACTGTTCCACCACACCAAGCGCCATGCGTCGGTGCCGGATTTCCCGCTCCGGAACCGCCAAAAGCTGCGCAATGTATTTGTCGGAAAAACCATCCTTCTTCGCCTGCACAAGCAACGCGTCGGGAAGCGTCCCCCCTTTACACGCAAGGATTTCTTCTTCCAACGCCACCAGCTCCGCCATCTGCTCCAGGAAATAACGCTTCACCCCGGTTCTGGCCTGAAGCTGCTCCATCGTCGCCCCCTTGCGGATCGCCTCGTACATCTGGAAATAACGCTCGCTGTTCGGAACGTTCAACTGTTTCAGCAACTCCTCCAGCGATAACTGGTTAAAATTCTTCGCGAATCCCAGCCCCGCACGCCCCTTTTCCAACGAACGAATCGCCTTCTGGAACGCCTCCTTGAAGTTTTTGCCAATCGACATCACCTCGCCCACGGCCCGCATCTGCGTTCCCAGTTTGTCCTCGACGCCATGGAACTTCTCAAACGCCCACCGCGCGAACTTGATCACCACATAATCCCCGGACGGCGTGTATTTGTCCAACGTTCCGTCCCGCCAGTACGGCATATCGGAAAGCGTCATTCCCGACGCCAGCTTCGCCGAAACCAACGCAATCGGGAACCCCGTCGCCTTGGATGCCAGCGCCGACGACCGGCTCGTTCGCGGATTGATTTCAATCACCACCACACGGTCGGAAACCGGGTCGTGCGCAAACTGCACGTTCGTGCCGCCAATGACCTGAATCGCCTCGACGATCCGATACGCGTAGTCCTGAAGCCGTGCCTGAAGCTCCTCGGAAATCGTCAACATCGGGGCCGCACAGAACGAATCCCCCGTATGCACCCCCATGGGATCGATATTCTCGATGAAACAGACCGTAATCATCTTGCCGGTAGCGTCACGCACCACTTCCAGCTCCAACTCCTCCCAGCCAATGACCGATTCCTCAATCAACACCTGATGTACCATGCTGGCCGCCAAGCCACGCGACGCAATCGTCCGCAACTCCTCCAGATTGTACACGATCCCGCCGCCCGTGCCGCCCATCGTATAGGCCGGACGCACCACGCACGGATACCCCAGTTTTTCCGCAATTTCCTCGGCATGTTCCAGCGTCATTGCAATTTCGCTTCGCGGCGTCTCGATCCCCAAACTGGCCATGGTATCCTTGAATGCCTGCCGATCCTCGCCCCGCTCAATGGCGTCGAGCTGCACGCCAATGACCTGCACATGATATTTTTCCAGGATTCCCAACTTCGCAAGCTCCGAAGCCAGATTGAGTGCCGATTGACCGCCAAGATTGGGAAGAAGTGCGTCGGGGCGTTCTTTGGCGATGATGCGTTCCAGAGATTCCGGAGTGAGAGGTTCGATATACGTGGCGTCTGCCATGCCCGGGTCGGTCATGATGGTGGCGGGGTTGGAATTGACCAGGACAATTTTATATCCCAACGCCCGAAGTGCCTTGCAGGCCTGCGTTCCCGAATAGTCGAACTCGCACGCCTGCCCGATGATAATAGGCCCGGAACCAATAATAAGAACCTTCTGAATATCCTCGCGTTTCGGCATGGTTTTCCCTTCCTGTTGGTACATGTGTATTCAAAAATCGCCATATTATAGACCTGAGAGCCAAAAATTACAAGGAGAGGGGGGGAAGAAATTTTAGCACCGGCGTCCCGTAGCCCGTAGTTCCGGAAGAAATGGAGAAACGCGGGCCAAATTGACAATTGACAATT
>JAUNBJ010000129.1 GCA_030535245.1 Planctomycetia bacterium
TCAATTATCAATTATCAATTATTCCCGTGGCTAGCAGACGCGGGAGAGGTATTTTCTACGCTTTATCCAAGCCCCCCCCCCTACCAGGCTTAACAGGAGGAGCCAGGAAGCGGGTTCGGGAGTCCCCACTGCGTACAGCGTATTCCCCTCCATTCCAAACGCGAGGGCATACCCCTGCAAGGAGGAATCCAGCGTAATCAGCAGGTCTTCCAGATTGACCGAGGAAGTACCCGTCCAGGAGAGTAAATTGTAGGTTTCCCCCTCTTGCGGGGCGAACCCCTCATCCCCGAAAAGCTCGATGGAGTTCAAATCCAAATCGCCTGAAACCAAGAGGCTTTCCCGCCCAAGGGCCAAACGCAGCGTTCCACCTGTTTGCTCATAATCCCCGAACAGTGAGATTTCCGTTGTATTCTCGTCGAAACCGCCCAAAACGCCGTCATTCTGAACGATACTGATTTTGTTGCCTGCCGTACCGATGGTTTCGGTCTTTAGCGTACCTTCGTTCAAAGTCAGTGTAATCTCTCCTGTGGAAAGATTGGAAATCGTTTCCGCAGCCAAAACCCCGGCACGATATTGCGTGGAGGAGCCATTCTCATTGTTGTACAGAACATCCCCGAAGGTGAAAGAATTGCTTAAATCCAGATTCGGCGTCGTCAGCGTAACGGAATTCCCCTGGGTCATACTCCCCACCATCAGCACCGAATCCGCCGCCTTCACCGTGACGCGGGCCAGATTCTGGTCGGCAGTGAGAAACGCTTTGGAGTTCCCCACCGTTGCCCCCGTATCGTACAGCGTTCCGGTGTTCAGGATCAGGGTGGCCCCATCTCCCAACGCGTTGTCCTTTGTAGCGAAAAGGGCCGTATCGTTCAGGACGTTCCACGTACCTGTAAAGGTATTATTCACATTGGAAACATTAACCCTGGCGTTGGTTTTATAGGCGTTGTTTTGAGAACTGGTACGTCCCGCAAGATTCAGCGTACCGGAACCGTCGATCGCCGACGCAATTTCAAAAATTCTCTGACCATTCAGCGAGGAGTTCAAACGAATCACCGAATCGGCCCCTTCCAGAACATGCAGGTTGCCGCTCAGGACGTTGGTACCATCATTCACATAGATTCCCCCTTTGCCCAGATAAAGATCACCGATGGTAACTTTTCCAGAGAGCCGCAGTGTGGCATTGGTGGTATTGACGTGGGTACCATAGGAATCCAGCATCTCTCCGGTATCCACATCATAACCCACATAGAGTGCCTTGCCTCCAAAGGTATAAGAGCCGCTTCCTAATTCCAGATTGACGGTCGTTGTCCCACTTTGATTTTTTTTCCAAGTCACATAATAGAGACCATCAGCATCCAACCCCGTTTTCGTCGCACTCCCCATCCCAAAACGATTCCAGGCTACATTCCTGGCATCATTCGTTATCCCTGTTATTTGGGTATAGTACGTATGCAGGGAATCTTCCGTTCCGACGTACAGGGCACCGCCGACGACTTCTGTTCCGTAGGACGTAAGGTTGGCTCCCAGCGTCACGTTACCCAGACCGGTCGCGGTTCCGCCAGCAGAGAATACTTTATACGGTTTGCGGAGGTCCAACGCCGTCGTGGTGGTGGCGTTGAGCGTCAGGTTGGTGATCGAAACATTTCCCGAAACCGAAAGGTTCTGCCCCCCTGCGATATCCAGGTTTAACGATTTCGTCCCGGTACCGGAAGCGGTGTAATCCCCATAAATCTGGATCGTCTGGCTCCCTGTGTCGGAATATGCACCCAAAGTACCGACCGCGTGAACCAGGTTCATGCCCATGCCTTCAGCACTGCTGCCGATCGTGTTGACATAAAGATTCCCATACTGATTGGTTCCGTAGCCGAGATAGAAATCAGCCTGCCCCGACGGGCTATATTTTTGAATGCTGTTGATGTAGGCGGTTTTGGAGGTACCCTCTCCGTCTCCCCCAGCCAACACGTTCAATTTGCCGCCATCAATGGACGCATTAATTTTAGTCCCATCGGTCGTCAACGTTCCGGTAATTCGCCCCACTTTGGCGTTGGCTGGCGTGAAGGTAGTTCCCGACCCGGTGATGGTCACGTCCTTCAGTTCCTGATTGGCAAAAAGGACCACTTTAGAATTTTCCGCCATGGTGATACTGGAGCCAACCCCCAGACCGTTGTGGTTGTCCGTTATACTGCCCCATTCGCCCAGATAGAGAAAAGAACCTGCCGACACATTCCACGTCCCGGTAAATGTATTATTGGCGCTGAGGATCGTTACCCGGTTATCACTAGTGCCCGAAGTGTTAACATGAATCACGGCATCTTTCCCATCCGTAAGGGCCGCGTCCACAAAAAGGCGACTGGACGCGGTGCTGTTCCGTTCCAGCGTTACCGTAGCCCCATCGGCGATTTTCAGCGTTCCTTCGAGTGTACTACTCGCACTCCCTTCACTTCGAATCGTTCCGTTGCTCAACGTCACTCCGTTCATCGTTGCGGTAACGGCACCATGCAACACGACCTTGGCCGTCGTGTCCATCGTCAGGCTGGAAAAGGACTGATTCGCTTTTACATTCAATACGGAATTCTCCCCGCTCAAATCCACCGTGGTATTCGCCCCCAAAGCATTCACCGCGTTGGCCGTAAGAATCGACTTCTCGGTCAGCGTCCAACTTCCCGTGTACGTGTTGTTCGCGTTGTTGATACTTACGATACAGGTCTGCTTTGACGTTCCGGGATTATATGTGAAAACGTTGATCGTTGCGTCCTCCCCCCCGGTGATGGAGGAATCAATATTGAGCGTTCGGGCGGCATCGGAGGCCCAACAACGAAAAAGAGCGTTCGCACCTTCCATAACCGTGATCTTACCATCCAGACGGGCATAAGAATCACTATAGGAAGCAATTCCACCACTGCCCAATACTAAATTCGCTACGGTCAAACTTTTTCCAGAGGTAGGATTCTCTCCGCTCAGGAGGATGGAGGAGTTGGGGTCGGTCATGTTGCTTCCCAATTTTCCCAACGTACCATCGGGTTTTACCCCGATATAAAGGGCATCGCCAGCAAAGGTTCCCGACGTGGCAAAGAGTGTCCCCTGATTCGCATCGGATTCTTCGGCAACCCCCTGCAAGTTTCCAATGTAATAATTGTTTCCTGCCGTGGGCACTCCCGTGTAGGCGGTACCGGTACCGATGGGCGTCCATGTGGTGCTCCAACCGGTTTGTGGAGTGTAATTTCCCGTCATGTAATAGTCTGCCGCCCAAGTTTGGGATGTTCCGCAAAGAACTCCCCATATCCCCAACACCGCAATCAGTGCAATTTTTTTCATCGTGATTTCTCCCACTTGTGAAAACAGATTACAACCTGCTCCTAACTCCTAACCTGCCCATTATACTCCAAACATATCCAGATTTCAACAAAAAGCAGGGGTTGTTTTGCGCAAGTTGGATACCGTTTTTGCGAAATGGAGCGGTTCAAGCAGAAATTGCCCCTCAGGAACAACAAATATGGGACGCAGAAGGAACGTTATTCACGCTGTTCTTTGCGGAAACGCCCCATGGTGACGCCATACCGTTCGCGGAATTTCTTAATCAGATTGGATTTATTCGTCAGGCCACACTGCCGCGTGATTTCGGCAATGCTCATGTCCGTTTCCCGCAACAGTTTCACGATTTGGCGATAACGGGTGTTCTGAATCTCCTCGACGACGGTATGCCCCACGACTTCGCGAAACACCGTTTCCAACCGACGCACCGAAATCCGCAGGTGCCGGGCGGTGGACGCCACGTTTCCATTCTTCCAGCCCGTATCCCAGATGTACTCCAACGCGGCACGAACGAGTGGATTGGGGGTGAGAATACGCTGCGTGGAACGTCGGCTGACGATCCCGGTCGGTTCGTAATAAACGAATTTTTTCGGGTTGTGCCGATGCCCCCGCATGAGTTTGTCGAGCATACGAGCCGCAAGGAAACCGCCATATTCGCTGTTCGGCCCAATGCTGGAAAGCGTCGGTTTGGAGATGTTGCAAATTCGCGAATCGTCGTCCACCCCCAGCACGGCCAAATCCTGCGGGATGTCGATCCCCTCAGTGAAGCAGATGTCCAGAATCTGCCGGGCACGGAAGTCGTTGGCCGCCAGAATCCCCGTCGGTTTCGGGAGCGAACGGAGCCAGTGTGCCAACTCCCGATCGTCAGGCCCCCCTTCCGGCTCGGTGAACGGGGTGCGCCGCCCAAACTCGAAGAACTGTCGATTGCTTTTCAACGTCTGTTCCTTCAACCGATCGCACCGCTGAATCGAATAGACGGATGAAAAATAGTCGTGCACGAATGCAATACGGTCAAACCCACGGGCAAACAGGTGCTCGCTGGCCATATCGGCAATGGATTGGTTGTTCATATAAACGTAACCGTACCGCCGATAGGTCGCCGGAAGCTCCAACTGCCGCGTGTCGACAAACACGATGGGCTTGTTGTGCGAAATCAGAAAATCCAGAACCTCCATGGAGGGCAAAAACGACATGATCACGCCGGTCAGCTCCGATGCGTACTGCTCCAGGTCGCGAACGGTGTACCCTTCCTGCGCAATATGAATCCGCCAGGGGTCGTGCGTCTTTTCGTAACGCATGATTCCCTCGAACTTTTTCACGTTGGTAATGTATGCCAGCTTCAGGCAGAGACATACGGATGGGATTTTTTTTACAGCAATTTCGCTCATATTTTCATTATAAACAATGCGCCGTGTTTTTTCAAGGGGTGTGGGATTTTTTTGTAAGTTAAAACAGGAAAACGATTTACGCACTTCTCAAAAACGGTATTCCCCATTGCGCAAAGGAACCCTGGGAAAGCGGTTGCCAAATGGGGGGTTCGTGTTTATAATAGGGGATGTTGTATTTCAGGAATCCTCAGGGGAAGAAAGGAAAGAGTATGCGTGCCATATCCCGTCGTCAATGTTTGAAACTTTTGGCCGCTTCCGGAGTTTCGGTTGCGTCGTACGTTCCCGCCCACGCGCTTGGGGCCAACGAGAAAATCCGCATCGCCATCGTGGGAATGGGGGGCCTTGGAAGTTCCGTGCATGTTCGCGCTTATACCGAAGACCCCGCCCAGCCAGGAGGATGGGGATTACCGCAGCGTGACGCACATATTCACCGTTACACCGGAGACCTTTCCCGCGTGGAGATCGCCGCCGTTTGCGACGTGGACAATCGTCGGACACAGGCCCTTGCCAAAATGCTGACCAAACGGTATGGTTCCGAAGTCGCCGGCCTCCAGGATGCCCGAACCCTGATGGACGACCCCAATATCGACGTTCTTTCCATCGCCACGTGCAACCATTGGCACGCTCTTTTGGGCGTCTGGGCATGTCAGGCGGGAAAACATGTTTACGTCGAAAAACCCTGTAGCCACACGATTGCCGAAGGACGAAAACTCATCGAGGCCGCCGCGAAGTACCCGGTCTGCGTTCAGCATGGTACGCAGCGGAGAAATTTCAGCCCCTGGCACCAGGCCGCTGCGGCGTTCCGCTCTGGAAAATATGGTAAACCGCTGGCCGTTCACGCCTACACCTACCGTCCCCGCCCCGGAATTGGCTTCCGCCCCGAAGCGACGCCCCCCGCGGCGCTGGACTGGAATCTCTGGGTCGGCCCGGCCAACGAAACCCCCTACCACGCCAACCTTCAACCCTATAACTGGCACTGGTTCTGGAACACCGGAAACGGCGAAATCGGCAACACCGGCGTGCATTACCTCGACCTGTGCCGCATGGGACTGGGCGACCCGCAAAAACACCCTGCCAACGTCTGTTCCTTCGGTGCCCGCGTCGTGAAAGACCCCGGCCGAGACTACAAAGACCAGGGGGAAACCCCAACCATCCAGTTCGCTATCTACGACTACGACGGCTTCCCCTGCCTGTTTGAAGCGTGTAGCCTCGAATGTAAAAACCTCCCCTCCTGCCGCACCACCCTGTTCCACACCGATGAGGGGTATCTCTCCGATGGAAAATTCTACCCCAAAAAAGGAAAAGAGCCGATCGACCTCGATTTCAAGGAATTCACCCCTCCCAACCCCGGCGGCTGGTTTGGGAATTTCCTGAACTGCGTCCGGGACAATACTCCGGAAAAACTGAATGCCCCGATGACCGTTGCACATTATTCCACGGCGCTTGTCCACCTGGCCAATATCTCGGAACGCCTCGGACGCCCGGCGAAATGGGACGAGTGCGTCGCGGCCATGGGCGACAACGCCATTCTTCAGGAGCGTATGGAGGTGGTTCGCAAAAACATGCAGGAGTTCCTCCCGACGCTGGACGTGAAAAAAGATATGGCGTTCCAGCTCGGCGAAACGCTGACCCTCGACAACGCCACGGAAACCTTCCCCGGAAACGACCGTGCCAACGCCCTGCTTTCCAAAGCCGGACGTGCCCCGTTCCTCATGCCGGAAACCGTTTAGTTTTTAAATTGATAATTATCCCGGTGCTAGCCGATGACTGGGGCGACAAACACGCGGGCGCCCAGTTCGCGGTCGAGCATGAGGGTGGCGCTGGGATTATCCGCCGCCAGACGCAGTTCGCCCAGAATTTCATCGGCGGTAGCTTCCTCCTCCACCTGCTCTTTGACGTACCAGTTCAGGAACTGCGACGCGGCAAAGTCCTTCTGCTCGAAAGCCAGTGCGGCCAGGTCGTTGATCATGGCGGTGACTTTCGCTTCGTGTTCGCAGGTGTTCTCGAACATGGCCACGGGGGAGTCCCACTGGGTGGGGGGGGCGTCGATCGTGGTCAAAAGCACCCGCCCGCCACGCTCGTTCAAATAGTTGAGGAATCCCATCGCGTGGGCGACTTCTTCCTGATATTGAATATTGAACCAGTTTGCCAACCCCTTGAGTTTCATATCCGCCGCCTGGCAGGACATGGCCAGATAGAGGTAAGCGGAATAAAACTCCGCGTTGATCTGGGCGTTGATTGCATCTTCCATTTTCTTCGAGATAGCCATTTTTCTTCTCCTGAGTAAAAGTTTGAACCACCGACAAATGATACTTTATACCAAACTATTGTAGCGAG
This sequence comes from Planctomycetia bacterium, assembly GCA_030535245.1. GTDB lineage: Bacteria > Planctomycetota > Planctomycetia > Pirellulales > Thermoguttaceae > RGIG3701. The sequence continues at coordinate 7,035 of JAUNBJ010000129.1, forward strand.
AAAATTCCATTTGTCAATGGCATGGAGGGAATATTGGGGTCAAAATTTTCCAGTGAATCGCCGTGTTGAAAATTACACAAAAACACATGTTAAACTTTGCGGGTTAGTAAATTTATTCGGGGGGAAAAGTTGAAAAAACGTCGGATTTTACCGGTTGTAATCGAAGGGACTGAAGTTTCGGTTCGGTTGTGTCCGATGTTAGTGCTGAATAAATGGATTGTGAGAGTTGTTCCATGAGGACGGATTTTCACAACTTCAGAACCATCCATGGAAGGAATGCGAGGAAAGGGACATTCTTCTCCATGTTACACGATTGAAACGGAACTGGAGGAAAACAGTATGCGACGTGTATTTTTGAACCTGGCGGTCCTTGTGGCGGCCGCCCTGATTCCCATGAGTGCTATGGGAGGCAATCAGGAGATGGCGGAGTCGATCGCCAATGTCCTGGAGAACGAGAACCTGACGGATGGGTGTGATATTGGTTTAAAATATCAGAAAGAAACCGTTTGGCTTTCGGGGGTTGTCGACGACGCTTCCAAAATTGAGGCGATCGTCAATGCAGTAAAATCCGTAGACGGGGTGACGGAAGTCGTGAACCGCCTGGAAGTGGAACAGAAAGTTGTTCAGGATAACGAGATTCAGAAGGTGAGCTTCCACGAAGGCCAGCCGGAAGTCTTGGAAGATGTGGCAGGTGCCCAGATTATCAGCGACGAGGTAATCTCGGTTTCGGGTACGGAACAGGCGGGCGTGGATGCTCCGATTGCGACGGCCCTTCCCCCGACCCCGGCGGCCCCGGCGCCCATGCGGGCCACTTCCCAGACGGTTCTTCAGGGAAAATCCACCCCGGTGCCGCTCCGGAAAGTTTCCTACGGTACGACGGTAAAAGAAGAAACGGCTCCCGTGACGACGGCAGTGCCTCCGGCGGCAGCCGCTCCGATGGCTCCGATGGCTCCGATGACGACTTCGGCTCCGCCGCAGAGTTACCCCAGCCGTAGCGTTTACACTGAAAACGGTGGTGTCCAGTACGGTGTCCCCGGACAGCCTCTGGCCATGAACCCGCAGGCCTACAACATGCAGACCCGGACCAGCGCCTCGATGTGCTACGATCAGCCGCATCTGCCGAACAAAGCCTGGCCGAGCTATGCCGCGTACCCCTACGTGGCGGGTATCCAGTACCCCAAACGCCACACCCACGCCGCATGGCCCCACATCGGCCCGTACTACCCCTATCCGCAAGTTCCGGATGGATGGCGTAAAGTGACCCTGCAATGGCACGACGGTTACTGGCACCTCGACTTCGACGATGGCACGACCAAAGGCCCGTTCAATGGACTGTTCCGCCAGAAACCGTAACTCTCGATAAAATCGAACTTCCGAATGGGGGACCTTTGTGTCCCCCGTTTGTTTTTAAATCATACCAACGAATTGATAATTGATAATTAATGGTTAATGGTTAATAGCTTTTGTTCGGGTTTCGTGGTGCATGGCAGTGAAAGTCCATCGCTTCGTACGATGGGAACGGCCTGAAGGCCGACGCTAACGTTGCATGTTCTTGCAAGAATGTCGATACGCCGCTTTTACTACCCAAGAAACGGTTTGAACAAAACTAATTATCAATTATCAATTATCAATTCGTCTAAATCTGTTTTTCGAGCCTCTCCACAACCTGCCGACCGGTTTCAAAGGGGAGCGTGAACAACATCCGATGGTTCCGTACCCAGGGGAATCCTTCCTGTGCCAGCGTGGAATCCGGGAGCAGGAACAAACATCCTCGCATGATGGGAGAGGCGGGGAACTGCGAGGGCCAGTCCAGCCAGATGGAGTGAATTTCGTATTTTTCAGATGGTACGTTCTTTTTCAAATCCCAGCGGATTTCCATGGGCCACAGCGATTCCGACGCCCAACGTGAACTCCGGCTCCATGGCCGAATGGTGACGTCCTTCATGTCACGCAAGGCGGCCATGGCCTGAGTAAGGTTTTCCGACTCCGTGATTTGGTACTGATTCCGATCTTCGTCCGGCGGCTGTTTCAGCACCAGATGGAGCGATTCCACCTCCGAGTCCTCCGGAATTTGCAGGACGTTTTGAAAATCATCCTCCGTTTTGGATATGTATTGCAGCGAAAAACTCCGACACCCGGTTCCCGCAAGCAGCAATGTGGCTAAAAAAGAGCGTCTTTTCATGAATTTCCCCTACTGCCATGCAATATAATAAACCGTTCAACCGTTCTGTGACTACTCCTGGTAACTTGTTAAATGGATAACGTTTTGGTTCAAACCGTTTGGACGGTGTTCTATACAATATATTTATATTTATGCAAGTTAAATGAAAAGTAGCAGAAAAAAAGAGATTTGTCAAGGTGTTTTAATAGAGGGTCCACCAGACCGGCAACCAACCGACATCCTGAAGTGCGGACAACAATTCGATAAGCCCCACCAGCCAGACAAACCAAAGGGTGTCGAACAGATTGTGCCGCAACGTCCGCGTACAGACGGGGTAATCGCCTGGTTCGTTTCCACGTAAAAGGGAAAATCGAGGAAAAAAGCAGGGGACTTCGTGGCAATAGGTATCGAAATCCTCGCCAAATCGTTCGGCCAGATATTTCTCCTCGGAACGTATCACGATCGGATAATAAATCGCGTACATCAAAAGCACCACGGCGGGAATCGAAAGCGTTTCCGTCGCCATCCCAACGCCCACCGCCCCCAACATGCTAAAAAAGTAGAGCGGATTGCGACACATCGCATAAGGGCCTTTCCGCACCAGCGTTGCGTCTTTTCGACCGGAAATAAAGACACCACACCAGGCGCGTCCCAAAGCCCCGATTCCTGCCAGGAGGCATGCGAAAAAGAAGAGTCCTTCTTCCAGCACGGGATGACGTTCCCAATAAGGTTGGGATACAGCGATCACCAAAGCAAGCCCTACAGCAAATAACCACGTGATACGAGTACGATTTCGGACGAGACCTAATTTTTCCATCATGGCTTCCCTCTACAGACGTTTACAGAAGAACAAGCGGTTGTCAACAAAGGCAACTTATGGTCGTTGTTTTTTATAGGTTTAGGGAACCGCTGCACAAATCTCTGATTTTGTCGGGGAGGGTTCCGTGAAAGTCATTTTTTCAAAAATAAATCAATATTTTGTAAATTTGACGCAAAATCGGTGGAAAA
>JAUNBJ010000012.1 GCA_030535245.1 Planctomycetia bacterium
CCACCTCCCAAAACTTTTTACTATGGTTACAAGGATTTATTTTCGTGACGAAACAATAGTCTGGAAGCGATGGATTTTCACTGCCATGCACCACGAGAATCCACGGGAACGGCCTAAAGGCCGACGCTAACGACACCCCCCACGAAATTTGCAGGCTCCCGTCCCCCTGTTGTGTTGCGGGGAAATGGGATAAGATAAGTGTATTGAAAAAGTCCGTTATGCAGAATGTGGGAGAAAAAAGGATGTGGTATTACAGCGTGAATGGTCAGCAATTTGGGCCAGTGGAAGAAGCTGCGATTCGGGAATTGTATGCGGGGAGAACACTGTCCACGAAAACGATGGTTTGGAAAGAAGGGACGCCACAGTGGATTTCCATTCGCGACGCATTTCCGGAGATTCCCACCCACCTGACGACGGAGGAGCAGGCTTTGACGTGGGTCGCACCGGTGAACACTTCGTGGACGGCGATTATTGCGGGGTATTTGGGGCTGTTCAGTTTTCTGATTTTTCCCGCACCGTTTGCGTTACTTTTTGGAATTTTGGCTATTCGCGACCTGAAAGCGAATCCCGCTCAGGCGGGCTGGGGCCGGGCGATTTTCGGCGTGGTGACAGGGGGCGGAATCTGTCTGCTGGGTTTCCTTGGTTTCCTGTTTGCCATACTCGCCGGATAACAAAGGGGGGAATCCCCGTATCCCGCCACCTTCCGGAGCCGTCGTCCAACATTGAGCATTATTGCGTTACGGTGATTTGCTGATGATGTATCTGATACGAAAGGTCTGTCTGCCGGGCCTGCGTTGGATTGTGCGTTACCATGATGGTTGAAATACCCAACTCATGTTGCAGCTTGAGAAATAAGTCAAAAACCTGCCGGGACGTAACTTCGTCTAAATTTCCGGTCGGTTCATCCGCCAGTATCAAGGGAGGGTTTCCCACCAAGGCTCGCGCAATGGCAACGCGCTGGCACTGGCCGCCACTCATGGCCTCGGGAAGGCGGTTGTAAACTCCTGATCCGATTTCGTCTTCGTGAAACAATTTGCACAAGATGGCTTCCGCGTTGGCTTTGGCCACGGAAAAAGATTTTCCGCGAATCAGTTCTGCGGACATAACATTCTGTATCGCAGTCAATTCAGGCAGTAAATAGTGTTGCTGAAAAATAAAACCGATTTTTTGCGATCGGTAAGCCGCCAGTTTAACGTTGTCACGACTATTTTCAAAAACCAGGTCATCGACGACTAATTTTCCGCTGGTCTGCCGATCCAGAAGCCCCAGAATATTCATGAAGGTACTTTTGCCGCAACCCGATTGTCCCGTAATTGCAACCAGTTTGCCAGCTTCCATTTCCCAGTCAACCTCGTTCAGAATCACCAAATCGGGTGCGTTGGGAACAGGGTAGGACTTGGAAAGTTTTTCACATGATACGATGATTTTCGACATAACGATAACCTTTCATTCGTTTTTGAGATTTTGAACCGGATCCTGAGTTACCAGCGAACGGGTTGGTAACCAGGCGGCAATGCAGCATAACGAAAATATTCCCAAAGCAAAAATTGTAACGACGGTTGGTGAATACTTCAGGGATGCGTTTGAAACCAAACAAAAATTCTCGACAATTGTTTTCCAATACCCCAATGACAAATATCCTGCCACGAACGCCCCGCCACCACCAATGAGTAACGCGTATATTCCTACGCGAACACCGATGAGTAAAAAAATATACCTCAGGTGAACGGCCTTGAGTCCCAGGGCGTAAACAATTGCCAACGCACGCGTTTTGTCCACAACAAGCATCATGATTACAATAAAAATCCCAAGGATGGACAGGATCACGATTGCGGACGCTCCGATACATGCCGTTACTTTTAATCCATGGAGAAAAGGAATGGACGTCTTATTTCGATCAATCCAACTTTCCGTCTTTTCCAGTGAAAAAAGTGAGGAAAATTGCTCCTCAACTTTGTCCGCACGGGTGCGTTCCCTTAAAGAAAGGTCGATGATATCGATCCGATCTTCCGGCGATGTAAACCGTTCCAACAAAGTAATCTTGGTAAAAATCTGATTGCCATCGTATCCGCTCGCGGAAATCAGCAGGGGACTGTCCATCAAATACCCTGCCGTAACGAGTTCCATTTTTTGACTCTTGCCATCTGTGTCAACATGGGTCAACTCCAGAGTGTCCCCAAAACACGCCGGCCCCAGTGGAAAAATCGAAGTCAGATTTTTATTGACGATGACCCAGTTTGCCTGTTCGGTTTCTCTGGGATCCGTGATGATTCGGATGGGTTCATCCTCCGGCCTTTGGAGCATCCGTTCCCTGTTGGATTCGGAATAGACATTTTCCATCAAAACCGGCGGAACGTACATCTCAGAATCAAAGGGATACCCCACCAGGCATATCTTTTTTGTCCCCGAAAAAAATACTTCGCCAGGTTTGTCGAGCTCTACCTGTATTTTTCGCGTCGTCACCAGAAATTCTTTTTCAACATAGCAGCCTCTGTCGGCTCGAAGTACCCCCGGCATTTGCTTTATTTGAGCTAATATTTCCGGTATTTCGTCCGTTCGGTCCTGAGGAATAAAAAGACGAACGTGGGCCGTGGTATCCGAGATACTTACCAATAAAGCATTCGTTATAAATTCCGCAGCCAGGTACGTGTACGTTAAAGCGGCCACACAAACGGAAACGGCGGTAATCAACAAGACTTTTTGTCTGGTTGAAAGAATCTTCCGCGAATAAAGGGTGATGAATGTCATTTCCTTAAGTCCTGAACGGGGTCCATCTTGAATATCCTTCTTGCTGAAAGCATCGCGGAAAACACCGTTACCGCAAAGGTCATAGCCACAATCAACAGAAGTATATGGGAATCGAAGCGAAGCGTAAAATCACGGATAAACATCTGGGAAAATACAGCCTTTAAGGGGGTGAACGGGATAAGGAACAGGAACCATCGTGCAAACAGCATACCCACGCCAATCCCAATAATTCCGATCACGCCGCTGACACAAATCAAACCATTCCGTATCTGGCCAGGAGGCATGCCCATGGCTAAAAACATCGCAAGGTGCCTGCGGCGTTTTTTGATCATGATGTCAAAGGTCGTGATTGCGAAAAAGAACGCCATGACGAACAACGACGATACAATCAAGGTGATGATAAGATTGATGGAATTAAAAACACCGTTGAGGATTTTCAACATTTCGGACCAATGGCTGACGATAAATTCGTCTCCCAGGCAGTTCTTCAATTCCCCGACCAGTTTGGTGGAGCGATAATCCTCGGTTCTTATGGCAACCGCGTCAAATTTCACCGTTCCCATCAGCCTTTCCCGGGATGGAATGGAAATAACCAAAAGGGGAATTGCAAATAATTCTTCATTCTGGAGAATACCAACGCACTTGTACGGATTTGGTTTCCCATTAAAAGTAAGTGTGAGCGTGTCCCCCTTTTGAAGCGACGGGAAAAGCGATTCGGACGCCAGGAAAGGGATCGCCTCCTCGTTCGATTTCATGAAATCCGTGATTTCCTGCGGCGTAAGAGAATCGAGTATCGGCAGCACCCGACAGTCTGCGGTAATATCCGTCGCAATCAACAACGGTTTGTAATGGTACTCTATCCCTTCACGGATGCTGATAAAATCCGCGTCCGGAACCCTGCAAAGTCCCTGGATTTTGATCTGGCCCTTCAATTTATCCAAAAGACGACGGATTTCGTCATACTTTTCCATGGAAATCGTCGTTCGGTCTTGGATGTCCGTTTGAACGCCGGAAAAGTATTCTTCCTCTATCTCTTCTTCCGTCATGTACTTCTTACTTGGATTTCTAATGATGGTGATTTCTTCTTTGGAGATGAGGGCCATACGTGTGACCTCATCGAAGTAATTCTCCATCAGGGATTGAATCATCCAAAATACGCCGATTCCTGTTGAAAGCGTTATCAAAACCCCCATGATGGGCAGCATACGCTTGAACGAATACAGCGGTAAAAATATCGTGAACAGGTATCGAATCATTTTAATAAACCTTCTCCAGCAAGGTTTGCAATAATTTTGACAGGGCTTCTCCACGCTCCCTGCTTTCCTCCTTGGATACAACCCCTCTAACTTGCGCGATATTGTCCGCCTGGATGTCATAATAATGAAGAGACACCGAGTAAGCTGTCGCATTGGGAGTATAGGTGAAGATTCCAAAAATAATACAATTCAAGTCTTGCTCCCCATCTCTTTTTAGTTCGGTGATATAGTCTCTACAAACTTTTTTCAAGTCGAATGGTGTGTTGTTTTTTTTGCATTCTTTGCTGGCTGCAAGAAGTTGATTTTCATAAAAACTCCTAACCTCCTTGCTAGTGTGCCACACGGCTTGAACTTGCGTTTTGCTGGAAGCCTGGTTGAATTTATGGACACCCGCTGTCAAGCCACTTTTAATATCCGATGCTGAAGTGAAAGATCCCACAACCTTGGAATCCACAGCTCCGCTAGACGCTATGGGATAGGGTGGCAGGATAAGAATTTGCACCGTCTCCGCTTCGGGATAATAGTTGTTCAAAATGCTTTTTACCAAATCTTCCAAATAACACCCTGAACAAACAGGAAGTGAAAAACCCAGTAGCAATAGCATTATCCATCGGTTGTTCTTGAGTATGTTGTTTCGGTTCACTGGAATCTCCATTGTTTGTAAAAATTGAGTTAGGTACCTTCTAAAAATCACTTCCCCAGGCAAAACGTGGGATTATCAACGGACTACTCTTCTGCGGACGATTGAAGTACATAGAACAATAGCATGGTCACCCCACTAAGTATCGATTCTTTGTTGTCACTCAAATCTTTGGCAATGCCACCGGTTATACCAATAGGATCACTGTCCAGCGATTTTTCCAATAGATTTTTCATGGCGTCTTGAATCTTTTTTTCCTGAATCCGTTCGGAGGTTTCCTTTTCTAGCGGAATGGGCTCCGTTGTTGAGGTAACGTCAAGGTCCCTTCGATACATGAAGCCAACAAATGCAACCGTAAAGTCGTCTCCCATCGTGGCGCCCCACATGATGATATTGGTATTATAATTTTCGCAGTATTTTCTCAGTAATGTTGTCCGATCGTCGTAGGTTACCTTTTCTCCAAAGAAACCATCCTGAAATTTAACAAATTCTTCTCGTGGGATGTTGTCCACCAGCTGTACATTTCTGGTTTTTTGATTTAAGGAAACGTCCTTGACTCCCTGGCGAATTCCGACGTTTATTTTCTGGGAAAGGCTTGACGTCATCTCAAATACTTCTCCCGGAACCTGGAAGTGTTTGCAATCGACCACCGAAACTGCGTAATCATGATCCTCGGCAAAAGAACGTTGAATCCATGAAACCAGCCAATCGTACATGACACAGCCGCTTGACGTGCATAGCGTGAGAGACATCACGACCAAAAGCATCCCCTGACGAAGTTTGCGTGTACTATTCCATTTCATAATATCGCTCCTATCTTGTTCTTTCAAAAACCAACTCCCCATGAGGGGCACAGAACAATATCCTCTTGGGGAACATAAAACCCGGAGTATTGCCACGATCCTGGTCGTAAACAAACTTGAACAGATATTCCCCATTAGCTTCCCTGATTTTAAGGTCTGGAGCTGCATAGGCTACGAATATCCAGTTTTCCCCTTCGCGAACGCTTCGCACGATCACAGGCAACGGACGATCTTCCGCGATCCACCGTACCAAAACGCCCTCGGGTGGAAGCGATCGCAAGGTACTGATCCAAATCAGCATTTGCGAGGTGGTGACGATTGGGTCGTTTGGCCCAACAATCCATTCATTGGTGGAGGTATTCGAGCGACCGTCTTTTTCATCCTTTTGTATGGTTACGTACTTATTGGTTCCCAGTAATTCCATGTCTTCTTTTCGTTCAACACGGATTCTTTTTTCTATGGATTCTCCTCTTTTTACCATATTCTTTTCCGTTTTTACCGTACTTTCAGACAAAAGAGAGGCTACGGAATCTATTGTGTGGTAAAAATCGTATTTTTCACCTGCCATAAAATTTTCCGGTTTCACGGTCAAACGCCAAGTACCGGGGGACGTGGCAGGCTCCAACGTGTATCTCATGGAGCCGGAAATTTTGAAAACTTTCAACAGGACGCCCCGGGTGCTTTTTTGCGGAGAATACACGGCCTCCTCGGGTTTGTTCGGCAGGGGCCATTGTCTGAAAACGGAAGCCGCCGGATGCGTTACCGCTTCCACAGATTCAGAGCCGTTCTTCCCGTCTTGGGGAACCTGCTCTTGAGGAATTTCAGAATGAACCCCTGAACCTTCACTGAAATTCTGCCCACAAACAGGCTTCATATTTCCCTCCATCGTCAGTAAAACCAACAAAAGGGTTACGGACGCGTTCCTGATTCTTGTTTTCATACAATCTCCTTCTGGTAAAAATACCGTCATGATTCTCGAAATGCGACATCCTACATGAGGATATCAGCAATTTCCTGATCCGCCTTGTACTGCTCCATGAGCCGCAGCAATTCAGGTGCTTGTTCATCTCCATTTTCTTTGGCTTTTGTGAACCATTTAATCGCTTCGTCGTTATTTTGTACCACTCCCAAGCCATCTCGATAACAAATCCCAAGCCAACATTGAGCGACGGCATGTCCCTGTTCTGCCGCCTTCGTAAACCATTCCACCGCTTTGGTAAGGTCTTTATCAACCACTATGCCATTCGTATAGCAAAAAGCAAGATTACATTGGGCTTCGGCAAGGCCCTGTTCCGCAGCTTTCGTATACCATTCCACCGCTTTGGGAAGGTCTTTATCAACCACTATGCCATTCGTATAGCAAAAAGCAAGATTACATTGAGCTTCGGCAAGGCCCTGTTCCGCAGCTTTCGTATACCATTCCACCGCTTTGGGAAGGTCTTTATCAACACCATCACCATTGGCGTAACAATTACCAAGAAGAAATTGAGCGATGGCATGTCCCTGTTCCGCAGCCTTCGTGTACCATTCCACCGCTTTGGCTTTGTCTACATCAACACCATGGCTCAAACCGTAGCAAGCCCCAAGATTACATTGGGCTTCGGCAAGCCCCTGTTCCGCTGCTTTTGTATACCATTCCACCGCTTTGGCTTTGTTTACCTCAACACCTTTGCCGAACATGTAGCAATCCCCAAGTTGACATTGAGCTTCGGCAAGGTACTGTTCCGCAGCCTTCGTGTACCATTCCACCGCTTTGGCTTCGTCTACCTCAACACCTTTGCCGAAACCGTAGCAAACCCCAAGGATATATTGGGCGTCAGCATTTTCCTGTTCCGCTGCCTTCGTATACCATTCCACTGCTTTGGCTGCGTTTACCTCAACACCTTCGCCAAGCATGTAGCAATTCCCAAGACGATATTGAGCGTCGGCATGGCCCTGTTCCGCAGCCTTCGTGTACCATTTCACCGCTAGGGTAAGGTCATTACCAACCCCCGTGCCATTCTCATAGCAATCACCGAGATTATATTGAGCGTCGACATTTCCCTGTTTTGCCGATTTCGTAAACCATTCCACCGCTTTGGCTTCGTCCACATCAACACCATTGCCAAAGAAGTAGTAGACTCCAAGATTATTTTGGGCTTTGGCATCCCCCTGTTCTGCCGATTTCGTAAACCATTCCACTGCTTTGGTAAGGTCTTTATCAACGCCATCACCATTGGCGTAACAAACACCAAGTTCATACTGGGCTTTGGCATGGTCCTGCTCCGCCGATTTAGTATACCATTTCACTGCCAAGGCAAGGTCTTTATCAACCCCTGTGCCTTTCTCATAGCAATCCCCAAGATTATATTGGGCGGTGGCAAGGCCCTGTTCCGCCGCCTTCGTGTACCATTCCACCGCTTTGGTAAGGTCTTTATCAACACCATGGCCATTGGCGTAGCAAACACCAAGACTAAATTGAGCGTCAATATCCCCCTGTTCCGCCGCCTTCGTGTACCATTCCACCGCTTTGGTAAGATTTTTACCAACCCCTGTGCCTTTCTTATAGCAAAGCCCAAGATTGTATTGGGCGGTGGCATAGCCCTGTTCCGCCGCATTCATGTACCATTTCGCCGCTTTGGTAAGATTTTTATCAATCCCTGTGCCTTTCTCATAGCAAAGCCCAAGATTACATTGGGCTTTAGCATCCCCCTGTTCCGCAGCCTTTGTGTACCATTCTACCGCTTTGGTAAGGTCTTTATCAACGCCATCACCATTGGCGCAACAAACAGCAAGTTTATACTGGGCGTCGGCATTTCCCTGTTCCGCAGCCTTCGTATACCATTCCACCGCTTTGGCTCGGTCTATAGCAACGCCATCACCATGGGCGTAACGAACACCAAGTTCATACTGAGCTTTGGCATGGTCCTGCTCCGCCGATTTAGTATACCATTTCACTGCCAAGGCAAGGTCTTTACCAACCCCTGTGCCTTTCTCATAGCAAAGCCCAAGATTGTATTGGGCGGTGGCAAGGCCCTGTTCCGCAGCTTTCGTATACCATTTCACCGCTTTGGTAAGGTCTCTATAAATGCCTCTACCATTGGCATAGCAAATCCCGAGATTATTTTGGGCTTTGGCATGGCCCTGCTCCGCCGATTTAGTGTACCATTCCACCGCTTTGGCAAGGTCTTTATCAACGCCATCACCATTGGCGTAACAAACACCAAGACGAAATTGAGCGTCAACTTCCCCCTGTTCCGCCGCCTTCGTGTACCATTTCACCGCTTTGGGAAGGTCTTTATCAACACCATGACCATTGGCGTAGCAAATACCAAGCTCATATTGAGCGTCGGCATTTCCCTGTTCCGCAGCCTTCGTATACCATTCCACCGCTTTGGCTTCGTCCACATCAACACCATTGCCAAAGAAGTAGTAGACTCCAAGATTATTTTGGGCTTTGGCATCCCCCTGCTCCGCTGCCTTCGTGTACCATTCCACCGCTTTGGTAAGGTCTTTATCAACGCCATCACCAATGGCGTAGCAAAACCCAAGCTCATATTGGGCGGCGGCATGGCCTTGTTCTGCCGATTTGGTATACCATTCCACGGCTTTGGCACGGTCTCTATCAACGCCATCACCATGGGCGTAACAAATACCAAGCTCATATTGGGCGGCGGCATGGCCTTGTTCTGCCGATTTGGTATACCATTCCACGGCTTTGGCACGGTCTCTATCAACGCCATCACCATGGGCGTAACAAATACCAAGCTCATATTGGGCGGCGGCATGGCCCTGCTCCGCCGATTTAGTGTACCATTCCACGGCTTTGGCAAGGTCTTTGTTGACGCCTATACCGTTGACAAAGTAAAATCCGAGCGTTAATTGGGCGACGGCATTGCCTTGTTCCGCCGCCTTTGTGCACCATTCCACTATCCGGTCAGAGCCTTTATCAACACCCATACCAAGGACATCGTAGTCCCCAAGTATCCGTTGGGCATCGGCATGGCCTTGTTCCGCCGCGTTTGTATACCATTTCACCGCTTTGGTAAGGTCTTTGTCCACTCCATCACCATTCTCGTAGCAGACCCCAAGCTCATATTGCGCGTCGGCATCTCCCTGTTCTGCTTTGGCTTGCAAGGCGGAAATCTTTCCATCGGGTGTTTCTTTAGCATCCCCCAAATCCGCGTTTCCTTCGACTTTTTTTGACTCTCTGGCGATTCTGGCTCGGCCTTCGGTTACGTATTTTTGGTCTGCTTCCGAAAGTTTCTTGAAGGGATATTTAAAGCGTCGCCCATCTTTCAGCAGGAATACCGTTTCGCTGTCCGAATCTTTCACGGAATCCCACGAAGCCTCCATGATGGTTTTCCCCTTTTGGGATATCCATTTCCGTACAGGCTCCTCTGGGAACACCAAACCTGGTGCTACCAGCAAAATCAGCGGCAAGAGCAACGCTTTTTTCACAGCCAATCTCCTTGAATACCAACCCCAAATATCCTTTGCGAAAATCAATTCCTGAACGTCGTTACCATCCAAACTTACCCTTTTCTCAAATAAGCTACTAAATGAACGTTCCGGTGTTACGGCTCTTCCACAATTTTTTAAAATTTGCCTTAAGACACCTTCCCCAAATCGTCGCCGTCAGAAAATTTCCACGGAGGCTTACCGTAACATGGGCAGATCACGATGTTAAGAAAAAATGCGGCGGGGTGGCAATTTGGTGAAAATCTCCCATTTTTTTGCTTTTTCCAGACTTTGCCACTTCCTCAGAAAGGCATCTTCTAAAAATCCTCCCTTGTGTAAAAAGGGAGGATTGCGTTTTTCGACAAGGCGATGGAAGCCCAGAAGTGGTCGATCCCCTTTTTGACAGGAACGGGATTTTTGATGTTTCCGAAAGAATTTTCCGGATACAGAACCTTACATTCCAACGTCGATTTTATAGCTCAGGGCGAGTTTTTTCCCGGCGGGGAGGGTTATGGGGGCGGTGAGTACGGGGCATGGATTCCAAAAGCAGTATGTGGGGCTATGTTGGGCGTAGAAGCGGGTATTTTCGGTACCCTGGAGTATGGTGAAGCGGATTCCCTGGCCGTTTTGGGGGTCGCGAAGGTCGATCCATTGGGCAGGTTTTTCGCGGATGGAGGCCATATTTTCGCCGCCGTTTTCGCAGGTCTGGAGGAAGGAGCTGCACAGGGGGGGCATTCGGAGTGTCCAACCGGCGTAGCCGCCGCCGTGGGGGTGTGGGGGGGTACGGTCGATGAGGACGTCGTTGGTTCCGGCGGTGAAAAGGTGGTGTGATTCCAGCGAATATGCCCCTTTTTCATTGGGAGCGGAAAAGAGGAGCGTTCGTTCTTCTGTCAGAACGGTGGTATCCGGGGCGTTTTGGGAAAAGTATTTCAGCCAGAGGCGGACGGTACATGCCGGCCCGTTTATTTGCACGTCGCGACGCACCACCTGGGTTATGCCGTCGGACGGTTCCCAGTAGTTGACGCCGTTGAGGTACTTCCAGGAAAACCACAGGCCGAGGTGCCATGTATGGTCGGGCGGACGTACCCACGTCAGGTCGCGTCCGTCGGGGAGGCAGAGGGGGGAAATGTACGGCTTGCCTGGTTCTTGCGGGATGTGCAGCTTCCAGACGGGCGTTCCGTGGCGTGTCAGGACGACGCCGTCGGGGGTTTCCATGCAGGAGTATTCCGCAGATTCCTTTCGGAGTTTCAGCGTTACGGGGCCGAGCAGTCCGGCAGAGCGTGGGTCGCCGCGGTAACGGGAGGGGATTGTGCGGAAGTGGCTGGCCAAGGTGTTGTAAACTTCGATTTCGAGCCGGTTTTCCCCTTCCTGGAAGTAGCCTTCGCAGAGGGCATTCCACGGGGCGGCGACCAGGACGGCGACCGTTTTTCCATTGACGCGGACTTCGGCCGTAGCGGTCAGATGGCCCAGGTCGATGGCAGACACCCGTTCCGCCTGCGATTTTGAGAGCGTCAGGGTTTGGGTGTAAACCGCTCCGCCGGAGTAGGTTTCCAGTCCCGTCCCCTCGGCCGACCAGTCGAACAGCTTGTCGGTTGTCCCCGTTTCCGTCTGGAACGCCACCGGCTCTACAAAATACGCTCCCCCCTCGATCTCCTCCGGGAGTACGACGTTCAGGGAAACTTCGGACGCTTTTTCCCGAACCGCATCGGCCACGGCGACGAAACGTCGGGTTTTCGGCAGCTTGGCGGGGGTTTCAACGATCGAGAACCCGTCGGCATCTGGCGGCGTGGAGCAGCATTCCGGAACCGTCAGGACGAACCCTTTCAGCCCGGCGGGGGCTGCGAAGCGGAACGTTGCGTGGGACGCGTGCGGCACGATAAACGGCACCACGTCCAGCGTGTACCATGGCATGGCCAACGGCGTACCACTCGGTTCGGCAGGGGGCAGGTCACTGTTTTCCCCCGTGATTTCGCGTCGAGGAGCGTTTCCCTTTTCCAGGAACCAGAAACCCCGCCCCGCCTGAGAATATTTCAGGGTGAGCGTTTGCAGATTCCCATTCAGTTCCACCGTCCGAGCATCGGCGGGCAGCGGTTTGCCATCCAAAAGCACTTCCGACGGCAGGTTCCCCCCCGACTGAATCGTCGCCGTGCCACGATACCGAACGGCAGTCGTCAGGGTGTAGGTTTTCGGCGGATTCTCCTCCACGTACAGCGTTTCGTTCAATCCCTTCTTTTTCGCCCCCAGTGCAATGAAGTGGCCGGTCACGTTCTCTTTCAGGCCATGATACCCCTGATGTCCCGGATCGCCCTCGATCCCCCAACGCCACGAAAACGCGTACGGCGTGCCATCCTCCCGCACAAACTGCGTGCCGAAACCGCAGGAAACGGTGCGCGTCCGGTCGCCTTCCACGAGTTTTACCCAGCGGGCTTCGGCGCCAAGAATCCGATTGTCGTCCGTCACCGGCAGGCGAAAATCGCCCCAGCGGTTGTCCATCGTCGGCAAAAGCCGGAATTGCCACGGTCCGGAAAGCACCTTTTCCTCCCATTCCACCGGTTGGGGAGGTTCTCCAACCGTCGGCGTGCCGGGCCGGAAAACCACCAACGTCGCTTCCCCCGCATTACGAGGCATGACGACCGTCGTCGAACCGTTTTCCACCCGTGTCACCACCATCGGCGAAATCTTCCCCGTCATGGCGTCCCACAACTCCGGAATCCCGACCGCCCGAAACGTATGTTCCGAGTTTTTCGCCGCTCCCATCACCAGGTAAACCTCCCGCAGTCCCACCCGACGGTGCAGGTATTTCACCGGCTGCGGCCCTTTCACGTCTTGCGGCAGTGCGGCAAGGCACGCCTCCAGCGGTTTCTGCCCCGCGAAAAGGGCGTCGGCCAGCTTGTCCAGCTCCGGGTCGTTCGCCCCCGCCCGGTCGCTTGCCCGCGGTTTGTTTCCCAGGCAGATCACAACCCCGCCCGCTTCCTGGAACGCGCGTAATTTACGCAGCACGTCCCACCGGATCGCCTCGACGCCGGGGAGCACGTATACCGAAAACGCCATGCCGGAAACGCAAAGTTTCCCGTCGCGAATCTCCGCCCGCAGCAACGACTGGTCGTCGAGGAACGTAATGTCCCGCCCCGTGGCGTAAATTTTTCGTGCCGCGTCGAACGCCTGCTTCGTCGCCTCCTGCTGATTCTCCTCCAGTCCGGCAAAGTGCGGCGAGGTGGGGTACATCACCGCGATGTCGGAAACCCACGTGCCCTGGCTCATGACGTAGGAAAGCCGCTCGAAATATTTCAGAAACGTCCCCATGTGCTTCCAGTACGGCATCCGGAAATGGTAGCAGGGCGGTGCCCATTCCCAATGGCTGCCGTGCGTCGTGTAGTACAGCCCATGCAGGTTCAAAAGCGTGCAGCCGTAAACGTAGTTCTCGTTCGTGGCCGCCATCAGCCGATTCGGGGTCGCCCCCCACCCCAACGAATGGTAGCCTTCCAGCCAAACCCGTGGTCGGCGATAGAGGCTGGCAATCGAGCTGGAAACCTTCCCCTTGATGAAATCCGCCCCACCGCCGGGGGTGTCGTGTCCCGGAGCCGTGTACCAGCGGCAGGCCCGGAAGTAGTCGTGATATTCCGCCGGATTCAACCCGCGTCCGTTGTTGTCGCACCCGAAAATCATCCCCCGGTCGTAATGCCAGTGGAAAATCGGCTTAAAATACCGCTCCTCCGTCAGTTGCATTTGCACGTCGCGAAAATCCATCCGGACTTTGGGCGAAAGATCCCCCATTTCTGTAAATAATGCGGGAAAACAGGTGAAAAGCGAGTACCCCTTGTACGCCTGAAACTGTTTGGCAAAATCGTCGCACCACGCGTAACCGGGAACCCCCAGACGCAGTTCGTCGTTGAAAAAATAGTTCAGTCCCTGGTGCGTCTTGCCCGCGTTGTGCTCGACAAACGGCTGGAAGAATTTCTCAATCACCCGCTTTCCCGAATCTGGGTGCATGGGATTGAGTGTGCCCGGTTGTGCACTCCACGAAAGCCGCCAAAGTACGCAGTCGGTTTCCGCGGTAAACGGTTTCCCCGGTTCCAGCGGTTTGCCCCGTCCGGTAATTTTTCCGTCCACCGTGGGATACGCCCCCACCGCAATCTCGTTTTCCTCGGAGTTGGAAAGCGTGAAGGTTTCCCCTTTTTTCATGTTCCGAAACGCGGTGGCGGTAAGATTCTTTGCGTAAAACTCCGGTGCGTTGTAAACCCGCTCGCGGAACAGGTTTTTCGCCCCCGGCCAATCCAGCGTATAGGTACTCAGCCCGATTCCCATCCCCAGCCGGTTCGCCTCCGCCGACGTAAAGGAATAGAAATCCCACCACGCGTCCGAGAAAATCTCCGGCGTGTTGGGGTACGTCGGCCAACGATCCTTGTCCTGGTGCGCATAATTGACCTGCACGCCAGAGATACCCTTTTTATGAAGTTCTTCCAACTGCCACTTCAGACGCTCCTTGTCCAACGGATCGCCCGTCCACCACCAGAACGGAACTTCTCCATACCCGGCTGGCGGCTGGGCAAAACCGCTTGCGATGTCCGTATCCTCCGCAAACGACGGATACCCCGCCCCCTGGCTGCGTGAAAGCTGATCAGGATTCGCCAGATCAAGCATGGATTCTCCCCAAACGGTCGTGGAAATCAAAAGCAGCAGTAAAAAACGAGTCGGCATAAAAACTCCTATCATCGTAAAATTCCTGATTTTCCTTATGATACGAGTAAAAGAAGTCGTTTGCAAGGGGTAGTGTTCCTTCACGAAAAGAAATGGGTGCGATCCAATTTTCAGCGAGCTGTACGAATTCCCCTTGTGCACTCACACCGTTGCTATGTTAATGGATGTTTATTTTTTGTACTATTTTTATAGCGTGGATGAAACGGTAGTAAGGCCCGCATCTCTGATTTTACGTTACTGTTTGGCGGAAACGTTTTCGGAAAAATTTTAAAAAATCGGGATTTTCTCTTGACAACGGGAAAAAACGGATTACGATAGGTAAATGAAATGTTAAAGTTGAAGTGTTTGGCACTTTTCCAGGAGGGAGCTTGCTCCGCCTGTGTCCCCGATGATTGGGAGTTGTGTTTCATGAAATATCCTGCGAGTACCGTTATGATTCGTTCCATCAAATTCTTTGGCAAAAGGGGACGGAAGGTTCCCTATCCCCTTTTTCTGGGGGTGTTGTTTCTGGGAATCTGTGGGTTTTCTGCGGCAACGGTTCAGGCGGGATATGTCTGGACGGAAAACGCTTCCGGGGCCTATTCGGGAACCGCTGCTCCGTGGAGTTCGGACGCTATGCGTGATGGGAAATGGGTTCTTTTGGGAACGCAGAATACGTTCACGGACGATTTAAATGTTACGGGGAATGGTGCGAATCAGAAATTGACAATCGACGGCGCGACGGTTTCCTGCGGCAATGCGGCCCGCATAGGGCAGGACAACAATCCGGCCTACCTGACCATTCAGAACGGTGGCACGCTGAGTTTATCCAGTACGCTTTCCATCTCCGATTCCTCGAAGGTTTCCGAGGGACACGTGACGGTAAACGGAGGGACGTTGAAATCCACGAATGAAATCCGGGTGGGTTTCCATTGGAATGGGTATCTCGATGTAACCAACGGCGGAACCGTGGAGGCGGACAATATCATGTTGGGTGGCGTGTATCGTTTGGGACGTGGTTATCTCACTATCGGAGGGGAGGATTCCTCTACGAATACGGGGAGCGTGACGACGAACAGTTTTTCCATGGGAGCCAACGGGCCATCGACGGTGACGATTCATCGTGGAACCCTGACCGTCAACACGGGGAACGCGATCCTGGGAACGGCGGATGATTTGACGGAATTGGTTTCGGCCGACGTCCTTTTGAACGTGGGGCAATACGGTTCGCTGGCCGTTTCCAAGGGGATTTTAAGCGTGTCCAACAACGCGAAGAAGGATTGCGTGCTGAACGTAACGGGGGGCACGGTTTCCGCAGTCCGGGTGATTCTGGGCGATGTGGCGGGCAAGGGAACCCTGAATGTCGAGAACGGTACGGAAAACGACGCTTTTGTCACGGCACAGGAAAACCTGGTGGTCGGCAACAAGGGGATTGGGGAACTGAACCTGAAATCTGGAACGGTTCTCGTCGGCACGGTTTCGGGACAAACGACCACGTATAAGTCGTTCTATGTTGGTGGTTACGATACGGCGGGCGTGGGAAGCGGCACGGCGAACATCTCCGGGGGCGAACTAAAAGTGAACGGTCTTTACGTCGGTTATCAGAGCCAGGGGGCGATGAACATTACCGGGGGAACGGTTACGGCGATGGGGTTACTCTCGGTGGGAACGTACGCCAGTGCCAACGGTGAGGTGGTTATCGGTTCGGCGGACGGCCAGAACGTGCCAACGGTTTCGGTTGCCGATCAAGTAAGGATTTCGGAGAGTGGTACAGGGTCGCTGACGCTGAAAAACGGAACGCTGACGGCGAAGCAAATCCAGATAGGTTCGACGACGAATGCCGGGACGATGAACGTTTGGGGCGGTACGGTCGAAACGACGGACTGGATGACGTTGACCAACTCCAGCACCCTGAAGATCGGTTCGGCGGATGGGCAGAACACGCCGACGGTTTCTCTGGGCGGTCTCCTGATGTTGACCAACTCCAGCACCCTGAACATGACCAACGGGACGTTGAGGGCGAGTCAAATTCAGGTTGCTTCCGATGCGGTGTTGAATCTGGTCGGCGGTACGGTGACGGCTCAGTCGTCTATCAATATTGGAAACCGTGCCGATACGACGGGATACGCCCATCTTGGCTCGGCAAACGCGGAGGAGTGTACGGAACTGAACCTCACCGGAACGATGAACATCGGGAGCAACGGCGGGAATGGGGTGGTGACGGTTCGCAATGGGAACGTTATCCTTACCGGCAGTTGCAATGTTGGGGCGGCCGCCAATTCCCTGGGTACCTTGGACATCGGGGCAGGCGGGGTGATGCAAATTAAAAAGACGACGGTGGATACCATTGTCCGGTTGGGATCGGCGGGTTCAACGGCGTCGGGAACGCTCTTGATTCATGACGGCGGCAAGCTGACTGTCGATGAAGGGTTACGGTTCCTTGTGGGCGACGTGGCGGGCGGGAAGAATTATATCGATATTACGGGAGCGGGCAGCGAGCTACAGGTTAACGCGACGGACTTCTGTTTGGGGTATCATGGTACGGCGTACGTCACGATTACCGACGGTGGTAAGATTGTCGGCAGCAGCATACGTTTGGGTGTGAATCGGGCGGGGGATACGGTGTTACCGTCCGAGTTGGTGTTGACGGGCCAGGGTTCCCTGTTGCAGGCCACCAGCCGTTTGACGCTGGGAAGTAATGTGCAGACCGGAATTTTGAGCATCAACGCTTCGGAAACCGGGCTGGGGCAGGTGGATGCGGCGGCAATCACGCTGTATGCGGGGAGTACGATACGTGTCGGCGTGGATCATGGCATTGCGATGATTCGGAATTACACGGACGCCGGGTACGAAGTGTTGAAAACGGCATCCAATATTACGTTGAACGCAAGCGATGTATGGACGTTGGACACGACCACCTCTGGCTCGTTGCGTACGACGACCGCGACGTTGAATGAGGCTTTCCGGCAAGAGGGGACGCTGCGTACCGGTGGCGATACGGTGGATATTTCGGATGCGCTGCGGGAATCGGGCTGGATCGAGGCAGATTTTGGCCAGGACACGCTTGTGAACCTGACATTTACCGGGCTGGACACGATGACGGAATCACAGCTTTTGGCCGACTGGCTTTCGGAGGGGACGGACGACGCGTTCTCGGCGAGCGTGGCGGGACTGGGGATATTGACCCTTTCCGACCTGCTTCCGGGAACGGGGGTTTTCGCGTGGGATTTCAGCGAGTTTAACGCGGCGAACGGTTTGAACGTGGGGCTGCTCTCGGCGACGGCGTATGTTCCGGAACCGTCGGCGATGGTATTATTGTTTTTGGGTTGTTTCCTGGTCTTTTGCAAGAAGAGAGTGGTGATGAAAAGGATCTGTATTTTTGGTTTTTGTGTGGTGTTGGCGACGGGGTCGCTTTTCGCGGCGGACACGGAGATTCAGGTGGTGACTTCGGACTGGGTTACGTCGAGCGACTGGACGAATGGCGTTCCTGGGGCGGCGGACAACGCGTACGTGGGAAACAACGCTACGGTTACAGCGGCAGGGCCGATTGATGTCACGACGCTTACCGTGGGGTACAGCAACAAGACCCGTCCGGGAGCGGGAACGTTGACCATCAGTAATGGCCTGACGACGGGAACCCTGAATATCGGGTCGGAAGCAAATGCGGGTTCGTTGTCTGTTGCTGGCAGTACGGCGACGGTGGGTGCCGGTACGGGAACGTTCACGATTGTGAAAGGAACGGCCGATTTTTCGGGGGTAAAAACATTGACGGTGAACGTTGAAAGCATCACCATGGCGAGTATGTTTTCGGAGGAGAAGGTCAATGCTGCGACGGTTTGGAAATTGGGTGAAAACAGTACCGTGACGGCGGACAGCCTGACGATGCTCGACGCAGTGGGGGCCAATTTAGCGGGTTCCACTGCGGCGATTACGTTGGGTGCGGGAACCACCACGCTGCAAATCGACGCGTTGAAAATAGGTGGCGGCAAGGCGATGAAAACCGGTGGAACTGGTGGTGCGACGTTGGACGTTGCGGCAGGGGGCAGCGTCATACTGACCGGCAAAAATGGTGCGGGGAGCAAAGCGTCTTTGCGTATCGCATACAATAATACCGCCACGTCCACCAGCAATCCGAGTTTTGGCACGGTCGATTTTTCTGCGGCGAATTCCGTGAACCTGACGTTGAGCGATTGGGCGGTCGGATACAACGCACAGCTTGGAAGCAACGTGAATGGAGAAACGACGGGGATTTTGCGATTGGGGAACAACGCGACCGTTACGGCGGATTCCCTGGCGATTGGCACGTACGATACCGCCAAAGGCCAAACGGGATATTCCAACGGTACGGTGACGGGTGCCGGTACGATTACCATTGGAACGACGCAAACGCCGGGTTCCATGACGATGGGAAGCGGTTGGGCCTCCAGAAGCACGCTGACGCTTTCGGGGGGGACGCTCACCGTGCATGGCGATTTGAACGGTGCGGGGAACATTGCCATGACGTTGGGCACCAGTGGGAATGCGCAGCGTTTCATCGTCGATTCCGGTACGGTGAATTTGGGCAACGGCAGTGGGTCGCTGACATTGATTCGTGGAGACATTGATTTTTCCGCGGTGGAAAATGTGACGGTGAATCTCAGTAACATCTATCTGGTTACGACGGCTTCGGGGGAGACAACCGCAACCAGCACGTGGACATTGGGAACGAACAATACGATTACGGCTACCAGGCTGGTGATGGCAGATTCTCCTTCGGGAAGTAATCTGTCGGGGCAGCAGGTGACGCTTCAGTTGGGGGCGGGCACGAACGATTTGAATATTGACAATTTTATTGTCGGCGGTGGTAAAGCAAACGGAACCAACCGGGACGCGACCGGAGAATCGGCGAAATTGCTGATTGAGGATGGCGGAACGGTGACGCTTGATGGGAAAACCACCGGCGCGCTTGCGAACCTGCGGATTGGGTACAATACGGCTGCGAATACTGGCGACGTCAGCCATGGTTTGGTGGATTTTTCCAATGCTTCCGAAGTGACAATGAACCTGAACGCGTTGACAATCGGTTATAACGATCAAACGTCGAATACGAATGCGGTAAACACCCGTTACACGACGGGCGAGTTGAAACTTGGGGAGAATGCAACGGTGACGGCCCAATCCGTAACGTTGGGTACGTTCAATGCGGCAAACACCAACAAAAACAGCGTGCAGGGAACGCTTTCGTTCTCTGGCGACACGAAGATCACGGTAGCTGGAACGATCACCATGGGGCAGGATTCCACGCTTTCGCACAGCACGATCAACATGGCGGGTGGAGCGTTGCTTGCCGAACGGATGACGATGGCGGGCAACGCGACGTTTAACTGGACGGGCGGCGTGCTGGGGGTGGATGCGGTGGATTTTGCCCTGACGCAGAACGCGGCGGACACGGAGTTGAATCCGGGAGGCAGCGGCATGGTCGGCAGCACGACGATTACCGGGAACTATACCCTGGATGCAGGCACGCTGCGTTTGGAGTTAGGCGAAACGGGGGCGGACGTGTTGAACATTGTGGGGGAATTTTCCATATCGGACGATGCCCAGTTTGTGATCGACATTCTCAGTCGCGAGGGGTTGACGGAAAACATGACGCTTCTTACGTCCACGGGGACGACCATGCCGGAACTGACGCCGCTTTACGTGGGCGACACGACGCTGACGGAAACGTGGAGTTTGTCGTGGCTTGGCACGGCGGGGAATTGGGCATTGCGTTTGCACACCGACGTTCCGGAGCCGGGGACGTTGGGGATGTTCCTTTTCGGGCTACTGTTGTTGTTTCGTCGCAAGGCAAGGGCGGTATGATTGGGGATCACGCATGAAAAGAGAGTGGATTGCAGGAACGAGGAATCGCGAGATGGGGCAGGGTTTGGGGCTGGCGTTATCGTCGAGACGGTGGCGGGCAGTGGTATCGGAATTTCCCGCTTCCAGGCTGGAGAGTATTCTTCATGAAGGGGAGGCGTCTGCCCCTGGGCCTGTAGTCGCAGCGGATCGTACCGGGTCGATAATCACAGGCGCACCCGGGCCGGAGGCCGTAGTCGCTCCCGGTCGTACCGGGCCGCACCGGGCCGGGTTCACACTGGTGGAGTTGTTGGTGGTGATAGCGATTATAGGGATGTTGGTGGGGTTATTGTTGCCGGCGGTGCAGCAGGCGCGGGAGGCGGCGCGACAATTATCGTGCGGGAACAATTTGCGGCAGATAGGGTTAGCGAGTTTGAGTTTTAGCAGTCAGCATACGCATTTTCCGTCGGCGGGTTGGAGTTACAAATTTGCGGGGGACGCCACCATGGGGGTGGGCAAGTCGCAGCCGGGGGGTTGGGCGTATTCGTTATTACCGTATTTGGAGCAGGATGCGTTGTATCAGCTTGGTGGAACGCGGTCGGATACGACGGAGAGTGGGAACAAATCGTACGCGGAGCAGGCGATTCAGGTACCGTTATCGGTGTTTATTTGTCCGTCGCGGCGTACGGTGAAGTTATATCCGAAGCGTTATGCGAATTCGAACGTGTATCCGATCAACTGTACGTTGGTAAGCATGACTTCGAAGGGGGATTATGCGTCGAATTACGGGACGGGGAATCTGGGGGACAATGCGTACCGGCTGAACGTGGAGAGTTATCGCGAGGCGAAGTCGGCCAATTACACGGCGACGGGGAACAACACGGGGGTGATTTATGCGGGGAGTGAGATTGCTCCGGAGAAGATATATGATGGCACGTCGAACACGTTTTTGTTGGGGGAGAAATATTTGAGTCCGGAGAATTATGATGGGGGGACGGATTCGGTGTATTGTCATAGTGACGACAATGGGATATTGTTTGGGACGGATCCGGACACCTGTCGGATGACGTCGGTGCGACCGTATGCGGATCGGCAGGGTTTTATGAACAACGAGACGCCGGTCAATTTTGGGGGGCCGCATCCGGGAGGGTTACGGATGGTGATGGCGGATGGATCGGTGCATAGCGTATCGTTTTCGGTGGACGGGACGATCTTTCAGGCGTTGGGCACACGGGAGGGGAACGAGGCGTATTTATTACCGTAGGGGGTTCTTTGGGTCGTCTGAGTGGAGGCGTGCGCGGATGTATTCCAGGCGTTCCTGGATTTCAGCTTCAAAGCCGCGTGGGGAGGGGAAGTAGTAGCGTTTTTCGACGCCGAGGTAATCTTGAGAGGCAATGGCATCGGGAAATTCGTGGGCGTAGCGGTAGTCGTCTCCGATCCCCTGTTTTTTAGCGCCCTGGTAGTGGGCGTCCTGGAGGTGTTTGGGGACGGGGAGGAGGTTTCCGTCACGGACGTCGCGACGTGCGGCGAAGATAGCTTCGGTGGCGGCGTTGGATTTCGGGGCGCAGGCGAGGTAGGTAACGGTCTGGGCGAGGTTGAGTTGGCATTCGGGCAGCCCGATCATTTCGCAGGCTTGGGCGGTAGCGACGGCGAGGGGGAGGGCGTGGGGGTCGGCATTTCCGACATCTTCGCTGGCCAGGATGACGAGTCTTCGGGCGAGGAAGCGGACTTCTTCCCCGCCTTCGAGCATTTTGGCGAGCCAGTAGAGGGCGGCGTCGGGGTCGCTTCCGCGGATGCTTTTGATCAGGGCGCTGATGATATCGTAGTGGGAATCGCCGTCGCGGTCGTGTCCGGTGATACGTTTTTGGACGGACTCGGCCGCCAGTTCGCGGGTGAAGTGGACGGGGTTTTCAAAGGTGGAGAGGACGCCGATTTCGAGGGCGGAGAGGGCGCGTCGGGCGTCGCCGTCGCAGGTGCGGGCGAGGTATTCGAGGGCGTCGTCGTCGGCTTGGACGTTCCAGGTTCCCAGACCACGTTCGGGGTCGTTGATGGCACGGCGAAGGAGGGTGAGGATATTTTCCTGGGTGAGGGGGTGAAACTGAAAGAGGCGGCTTCGGCTCAGGAGGGCGTTATTGACGGTGAAGAAGGGGTTTTCGGTCGTGGCGCCGACCAGGACGACGACCCCATCTTCGACGTCGGGGAGGAGGACGTCTTGCTGGGCTTTGTTGAAGCGGTGGATTTCGTCCACGAAAAGGAGGGTGCGGCGTCCTTCGGCGGCCAGGTCGTCGGCAGCTTTGGCGAGGACTTCGCGAAGCTCCTTGACCCCTTGCGTGACGGCGCTGATTTGGACGAAGTGGCTATGGGTTTCGATGGCGAGCAGGCGGGCGAGGGTGGTTTTTCCGGTACCTGGGGGGCCGTAAAAGAGCACGGAGCCGAGCCGGTTGGCAGCCAGCAGGCGACGGAGCATTTTTCCGGGAGCGAGGAAGTCCTCCTGTCCGACGAACTCGGCGAGGGTGCGGGGGCGCATGCGGGCCGCGAGGGGGCGTGCGCTTTCCCGATTCGTTTCTTCCATGGAATCAAAGAGGGACATGGTTTTGGGTTGGATGAGGGGTTAAAAGGTGGCGACGGCGCTTCCCGTGAGGTGGGGAAGCACCGTCGTGAGACGAGTTACTTTTTCTCAAACCGGAGGGAATGGGTTCCTGCGTTTAAGGAGAGGCGTGTGTAGTCTTTTCCAAAAGCGTGGAACGGTTTTCCGGAGGGAACGGCGTATGCGTCGGGAATGGCCAGCTGGCAGGAGGTTCCCTGGGGGACAACCAGCTCCACGGCGAAATACTCGGCAGTTTGGGTCAGCTCCACGGCGATCGTTCCGTAGTGGGTCGGGACGGCGAGCCTGGCATGTTCCAGTCCGCCCAGCTGCGGGGTGATGGCAAAGGACTGGAAGGCGGGTTGCGTGGGGGTTAGCCCAACGATGTACTGAGCCAGGCAGGTCAGGCCGCCGCCGCTCCAGGCGTGGTTGATGGTTCCGCCGCCGAAGCCTTTTTCTCCGATCCCCCAACCTTCCCAGAGGGTCGTGTAGGGGGCGTTCACCATTTCGGAGAAGCGTTCTTTCATGCGGAAAAGTGCGTCGTCGGCGTAGCCCAGAACGCAGATCGCTTCCAGCACGTATTTTTCCATGTAGGGGCTGGCGTTCTTTTCATGGCGGAAATGCTCGCGGAGCAGGGGATACCATTCGGGTTTGGGAAAGCCGCACAGCACGGCCATGGCGTTGGTACGGTCGTCGCTGCGTCCTTTGTAGTTGGGGTCGCGGTAATCTTTCCCGGTCCAGAAGGTGGTGTTGAACGCAGCGGCGATGCCGTCCATCTGTTTCTGCCAGCGGTCGGCGTCGTCGTTCAGGTTCAGGGAGCGGGCGATGTCGCGGGCTTCCATGGCGGCCAGGTAGTACCAGCAGTTCAAAAGCGGCCAAAGGTCGATGTTTTCCCCCCAGTCGCCCCAGCTCCAGCCGCCGCGACGGATTTTGACCAGCCCGTTTTCTTCAAATTCCCAGAGGTCGAGATACTTTTTGACGCCAGGGTAGAGGTCTGCGGCCGTGGCGGCGTCGCCGGAATAAAACGAATAGGTTCCCAGCCCGAATTTCCCGATGGTGGCCAGCATTTGGGCCGGCAGTTCGGAGGTGTAGTTGCCAGGAATCGGGGCGTGCAGGGAGCCGTCGGGGTGCTGGTGGCGAATCAGCTCGTAAAACCCTTTTCGCGGCAGCAGGTCGGCACGTCGATCCATGCAGTAAAACGCTTCGCCCAGTTCGTTCACCGCGTCGCCCCACCATTGTGCACGTTCCCGGTCGGGGCAGTCGAAATAGGTGTCCCGCATGGTGATATAGAGCGTGCGTACCGCCTTGTTCCACAAACGGGTGTAGAACGGGTCGCTACAGGCGAAGTGCTCGCCAAATTCCGCGTCGTATCCGGTTTCACGGTATTTCAAACCGAGGATTTTGACGCCGGCGGGGATCGTGAAAATCATGACGTGTCCGTTCATCCAGCCGGTGGATTCAAACGTCTGAACGCCCTCTTTCGTGACGTATTCGGTGCGGACGTTCTCGACGCTTCCCCCTTTGTAATTATCCATGCGGATGTCGATTTCCAGCCCGGCTTTCGCGTCGATGGAAAGCCACGGGACGACCTGAGCGTTGTACGGCAGACGCAGCGCAATCGGCTGCCCGGTGGAGATGGCGGGAAGGGGCTCCTTTTCGGGGAAATCTTTCAGGCCGTAATCCTTCCAAAACGGTATGGGACGCGGGTAGAGGAACCCCCACGCAGCGGCGGGCACGGTGTTCGCGTCGGCCCAGGAGGAATCGTCGAAATCGGTCGCCTTCCAGTCGCCGGCAAAGTCGTAGCGGGCGTCGAAACGGATGTTCCATTCCGGCAGGCGGTAGTTGGGCTGCGGATCGGCCGTCAGGATTTCGTAGGGGCCGAAACTCTTTTCACGCCAATCGGCAGCAACGGCGGAGGTGTCGAACTGGCGTTTGTCCCGGTTGACGCATTTCAGCCCGGCGGGAACGGCGGAATAGAGGGCCGCTTTCCAGGTGGAGTCGCCGACCAGATTCAGCCCATTTTCGCCATTGGAGGCGTCGAACAGCAACCCCGGCTGCCCGCTTGTCAGGTACGAGAAACCACTTTTTCCAAAGTACCAGACCAGCACGGCCACGGTGTTTTTGCCCGGCTTGAGGAACGGTTTCAAATCCACCACGTCGAAATACGACCCGTTGGGGGCCGGACCACGTTTCAGCCCACCTTCCCAGACGACGTTTTCCCCATTGACGTAGAGCCAGTATTTGGAATCCGCCGCGATCCGGGCCAACGCCTTTTCCGGCACCTTTTCAAGTGATACCGTTTTCCGATACACCATCCACAGGTTCGGCAGATCGGCAGGAACGTCGGCGGGAACCATCACCGGCGTGGAAATCGCGACCGGCGGGTAGGCGTTCCCCATGGGACGTTCCTCCGCATGGCACGCAACGACCGTGACAATCATCAAAACAGAGATCCAATAGCCCAAAATACGCATGGTTTGTTTCCTCCCAAAAGGTTCAATAAGGAATTTCTGCGGAACCCTGTCCGCAATATCTTACGGTACGTCAGCCAAACGCGAACGCAAACTGGTTTTTCATGTCGAGGATCGCCTGTTCCACCGCTTTTTCCCAGGGCATTCCGGCATATTCCTTCCTGGAATGGGCGAACAGGATGCCACGGGAACTGTTGACCACGGCCCCCAAACCGTCGGCGTCGAAGGCACTGCGAACATCCTCGGCAGTCCCCCCTTGAGCGCCGTAACCAGGCACCAACAGCCACGCGTGGGGCATTCGCTGCCGCAGTTGCGCAAGCTGTTCGGGATACGTGGCCCCGACGACCGCCCCGACCGGGCCATATTTTTCGGAACCTGCCAGGTTCGCAGACGTTTTTTCCACCCAGTCGGCGACATGCTGGAAAAGGGTTCGTCCGTCGGCGTTCAGGTCTTGCAGCATTCCACCGCCCGGATTGGAGGTTTTGACCAGCACGAAAATGCCGGCGTCTTTTTCCACGGCGGTATCGACAAACGGCTGGAGACTGTCGTCCCCCAGATAGGGGCTAACCGTCAACGCATCGCCCCCCCAGGCGGAAGTTTCACCAAGATACGCGGCGGCGTAACCTTTGGCGGTGGAACCGATGTCGTTTCGTTTGCCGTCGAGCACCACCGGCAGGCCGAGTTTGCGGGCATGCCGAATCACCCTGCCAAGCGCGTGCATCCCGGCAGGGCCAACCGCCTCAAAAAACGCCAGCTGCGGTTTGACACACGCGGCATACGGAGCCACAATGTCGAGAATCGCAAGAGAAAAATCCTGAAAAGCCTGAGCGACGGCCTGAAAATCGGCAGGATTCACCTCTTTTTGAAACACGTCGGGGAGCAATCCCAGCCGCGGATCAATACCGACCATGGCAGGAGATTTCTTCAAGGAAACGGAAGTCGCAAGTTTTTGTGAAAACGTCATAATTAATGGTTCATGGTTCATGGTTAATGGTTCATGGGGAGGTTGCCATGTCGGAATGCCAAAACGTTATTGAACCACAAAACGCGAAAAAGACCAAGGGGGACTGGGACGTGCCTGAAAACAGGGATGTGGGGGATTTTCGCAGGTTTCGGGCGGTGCGTGGGGAATAAAATTCACGGTAAATCGCGTGCTTTTGTGAAGTTGGGGGGTTCAGGGGCAAGAAAAGCCCGAAAAAATCGACTTTTTTTCGACTTTTTTTGAAAATTTGCCCGGATTCCTCCTTGTAATTTCCCTCAAAATAATTTTTAATCAATTCATCATAAGACGTCAATGCGTATGGGGGGTGCAACTTTCGTATGCAAAAGAGTGGTAACAGTAGTTTGTTTTTGTTTTCCCCACGGAGGGTAAAGAGTCATGACAGAGAAAAAAACAGAGAAGAAGGCTGCCAGCAAGAAACCGCTGACGAAGTCGGAAATTCAGGCGAATCTGGCCGCCGCGACCGGATTGACCAAGAAGCAGGTCAGTTCCGTTCTGGACGCCCTGGCTGCCGAAATCAACAAGAGTGTTGGTCCGAAGGCTGCCGGCGCGTTCGTGCTTCCCGGTCTGCTGAAGATCGAAAAGAAAAAGGTTCCGGCCAAGCCGGCCCGCAAAAATGTGCCGGATCCGTTCCATCCCGGAACGTTCAAGGATTATCCCGCGAAGCCGGCTTCCTGCAAGATCAAGATTCGTCCTTTGAAGGGGCTGAAAGACGCCGCCGCCAAATGAGTTTTGGCTCGTTGGACAGGGTGTCGCCAGCCACAGGTGGGTGACTTGCCAAAGCCCTTGCGTGCATTACGCGGGGGCTTTTTCATTGTTTACGTGTTGTGTATTTACAGGGCAGAGAGATTATGAGACATACGATTCCCGGAAGCCGCGTGATTCTGACGGGGGCCAGTTCTGGCATTGGGCGGCAGTTGGCGTTGCAGTTGGGGACAGGCGGGGCAAAGCTGGTGATCAATGCACGCCGTGGAACGCTTTTGGAAGAAGTCCGGCAGGAGATTCAGGAAGCGAACGACCGGGCGGGGAAACCGACGTTTGTGGAGCTTGTCGTCGGCGACATAACGCTTCCGCAGACGCGGCAGACGCTTGTGGATCGGGTCGTGGAGGCGTACGGCGGGCTGGACATTTTGTTGAACAACGCGGGGGGAGCGGCGTCGGGGCTGTTTGAGACGGGAACTCCAGAGCGGCTGACGAAGGTGCTGAATCTGAATTTGGTGTCGGCGGTGGAGATGACGCGGTTGGCGCTGCCGTGGCTGAAGTGTGGCGAACGTCGGAAGGATGCGCCGACGGCACCGATGATCGTGTATCTCAGCTCGGTGGTAGGTTTTCGCGGAGTGACACATTATAGCGAATATTGTGCGGCCAAATTCGCAGTGCGAGGTTTCAGCGAGTCGATCCGCACGGAGCTGCACCGGTACGGTATCGACGTTTTGTGCGTCTGTCCCGGCTCGACGGATACCGAGTTTTTCACCCGTTACCTGGAAAACACCGGGGAACCGACCTGGCCGCACCATTCGCGGGTTTCGCCGCAGTACGTTGCCGGTCAGATACTTCGGGCCATTCGGCGGGGAAAGCATGAAATCACACCGTTTTTCCTGGGCAAGGTGTTGCGATTCCTGAACAATTTTTGCCCGCGATTTATCGATCGGGCGATGCTCTGGTATGCGGAGGGGAAATGATGGAAACGACGTTATGTTACGGGGAAAACAAGGTGTTGACGTTGCACGCAGACGACGCGCAGCTGCTGTATGTGCATGACGACGGGGCAGGGGACAGGACACGCGACCAGATTGCCGACGCGGTGAAATCGGGGCTGGAAAAACCGTTGGAATACCCGCCGCTTGCGGAGAGTCTTTTGGAGGGGGATCATGTGGTGATTCCGTTGGCTCCCCAGGTTCCGGAGGGGGAAACGGTGCTTCGGGCGGTGTTGGACTACCTGTTTTCGCAGGACGCAATGCGGGTGCCGGGGCGGGTGACGATTTTGCGTTCTCCGGAGGATGCGGTTTGGAATCATCCCCGGCTTACGGAGATTTTGCCGTCGCCCGAACTGGCGGAAAAGGTGGAGGTCGTCACGCACAATCCGAAGGATAAGGATTCCTTTGCGCTTTTGGGGCTGGACGCGGCCAGCGAGTCGCTGGTGTTGAATCGGCTGCTGTTCGACGCCGATGTGATCCTGCCGGTGGGAAGTTTCCTGCCGTCGATGACGACCGGTTATTATGGCATTCACACGCCGCTTTATCCGCTTTTTTCCGACGAGGTGACGCAGCGTCGGTTCCATTTTTTCAGTCGGGACATGCACGAACGCCAGCATGATTTGTTGCACCAGCTTTCGGACGAGGTGCAGGAAGTGACGCGTCAGTTGGGGGTGGCGTTGTCGTTGCAGGTGATTCCGGGGCTTCCGGGAGCAGCGGGAACGGGGGTGGCGGACGTCGTTTTTGGGAATTATCACGATGTGTTTCAGGAGGGGTATTCCCGTTATCGCGACCGTTGGACGTTTTTATCGGGGCAGACGCCGAACATGGTGGTGGGGTCGATCACAGGCGCCCCCATGCAGCAATGTTGGCGAAACGTGTCGCGGGCTTTGGTCACGGCGTCGCGGATTGTGTCGGAGGGTGGGGTTATTGCGCTTTGTTGTGACGTCGCCGGGGAATTACCGATGGGGCTGGAAGTGTACCGTCGGACGCAGGATGTGGAGAAGGCTGCGAAGTGGATTCGCCGCGAGGATGCCGACGATGCCCAGATGGTGTTGGACATGCTTCCGGTGCTTCAGGATTACCGGGTGTTTTTCCTGTCGCCTCTGGATGGGGATTTGCTGGAGGAATTGAACATCATGCCACTTGCCGACCCCCAGACATTGGAGCGGCTTCTTCGGAATTCCGGAACGTGCATGATTTTGCCCGACGTTCATCGGTTGATAGTTTAAGGGAACCTGAGGTTGGCTCGGTTTCCAGGGAGGAGGGGCGATTCACACATGGAATGGCCCGCCGGAAATATTGAAAGGAGTCCTTGATGAAACGGTACGTTTGGTTGTTGGGAATGGTCTTGGCCAGTTCGGTTGGGGCCGGGGAGATTTACGTGGCTCCGAACGGAAACGACGCGGCGAAAGGGACGCTGGAAGCGCCGATGGCGACGCTTGCCGGGGCGCAAAAACGCTGGCGGGCGGAGACGGAACCGGTGGATGTGATTTTACGCGGCGGGGAATATGGCTGCACGCAAACGTTGGAAATCACGGAGGCGGACGCGGCCCTGCGCAGCGTTCGGGCCTATCGTGGCGAGAAGCCGGTGCTTTACGGCAGCCAACCGGTGCGGGGGACGTGGGAAACGTGGAAAGGGGGTATACGTCGCGTGGAACTTTCCGCCGACCAGCGGGAAGCGTTTTCTTCTCCGGGTCAGCTTTTCATGGGGGGAACACGCCTTCTTCGGGCACGCTACCCCAACTTTGATTCCCAGAATCCGGTGAAGGGCGGTTTCCTTTACGTGTTTCGCAGCATGTACGGCGAGGAGGGGATCGGCGGCGATGTCGGGTGCATTCACAACGCGGGGGATTCGCTGACGTATGCGATCGACGCACCGGAAGCGGGCACGTACGCGGTGTGGATTTACTACGGCACGCACATGGCCAGCTACAACAACGCGACGATGGATGGTCGGACGGTGTTGGTGGTCAACGGGGGGCCGGAAGTTCCCCTGACGAACCTGAAAGACACGGGAGCGTGGAGTCCGCAGGCATGGGCGCACTGCTGCGACGTGACGCTGAAAAAGGGGCGGAACGTCGTTCGCTGGATCAATAAAAAAGGGGGCGGCATGAACATCGGCGGGTGGAAATTCCTCCGCTCGAACCAGAAGATTCTCGTTCCTGCCGATGCCTTTACCGCGTCGGTTGGCAAGCAGCTTACGGTCCATTACGATGGGGTGAAAAACGCTTTTCATGCGGCGGCAGGGGAACTGAAACCAGCATGGGCCGGCGGCGACGTGGTGTTGAAAATTTTCCAGAGCGGAAGTTGCCGTGCGTTCATGGAGGTGGTTTCCATCCAGAGCATCGACGAAAAGAGCGGGCGGGTGTATCTTTCCGGGCCGGAATGCGTGGCGAAGCTGGCGACTGGCGACCGGTATTTTTTGGAGAATCATCTCGATTTCCTGGACGCTCCTGGGGAGTGGTATCTGGATCGGAAAACCGGCATACTGTACCTGTATCCGCTGCAAAATTCGGTGGAAAACGTCCGGTTTGGCGTTTGCGGCACGTTGATTTCCGTCAAGCGAAAAACGCCGCTTTTGCTGGAAGGGCTGACGTTTACGGAAACGGCATTCACGTACAACGACGGCTGCGTGGGGTATTCCATGGGGAGCCGTGGCGTGGTGGAGATTGCCGGGGAAGGGGTGACGGTTCGGGACTGCCGGTTTGAGAATATCGGTCGGTACGCGGTCGTGATGTCCGGTGGGGGCCGGAACGTGGTTCGCTATTGCACCATTTACAACAGCGGACAGGGGGGCGTGCTTTTGATTCAGTCCAACGACAACGACGTCTCCGATAACGTGATTGAGAACATCGGGCTGGAATACAAGCATATCGGCGGGGTCGTGCTGGAACGGGAATCGTCGGGAAACAACGTCACGCACAACTTCATTCAGAACTCCAGCCGCTACGGGATTTCGTTGAAAAACGCGGGAGGTAATAATGAAATTTCCTTCAACGACGTTCGGAATACCAGCCTGGAAACGTACGATACCGGAGCGATCGAAGTGACGCAGGGGGATCGGAATTTCCAAAGCGGTTCGCGTATCCGAAACAATCGGGTTCTCGACACGAACGGTTATTCCTGCATCGGCCCGAAAGAGATCGCGATGTCGTGGGGCATTTATCTGGATTCGTTTGCGGGGGGATACCTCGTGGAGAACAACTACGTAAACCGCACGACCCGTGGCGGGTTCATGTTTCAGGGGGGGAAGGGAAACGTTCTGCGGAACAACGTTTTCCTGAACGCGTCGATGTCGCAGGGGCATTTCAGCAACTACGTGCAAAACAGCGAGGATTTGGTGTTCGAGCACAACGTTGTGGCGTTCTCCAATCCCGAAGCGGCCTGGTTCTCTCAGGGGAAGAATCTGCCGGAGGTGCTGACGTGCGACCACAATATTTACTGGCGGTACGGTGGAGGGCTGGAAACGCTGCCTGGTTTTGTCCAATGGAAACGTTTGGGGTTCGATGCACACAGCCTTGTGGCCGACCCGATGTTCGTCGATATTCGCGAGGATGACGCCCGACTGAAACCGGATTCGCCCTGCCTGAAAGCGGGTTTTCAGCCGATCGATCTGTCGAACGTGGGGCCACGCAAGAGGGAATAAAGCGGCGTGGGTACGGATTTACCGCATTTTGTCCCAAGCGGATGTCCCTGATGCAGGTCTGGTTCCGTCTGTCGGACGAAGGACTCTGGAAATCAGGCGGTCGGGGACGACCGCCCTCCGAATACTGACTGCCTCCCGGTCGTACCGGGTTCAAAAACGTTTACGCGTTTTATTGCGGCAGGCGGGCCGGGTCGTGGGTGTCCGGGCCAAAGTAGCGCAATCCCACCAGCGGTTCGCTGCCGGTGTTCACGATTTCCACACCTGCGGCGGCTGCTTCGGCGGAGATGAAGAACTCGTCGCGTGTCTCCTCACCAAAGTGAATCATGACTGGCGTCTGGAGCGGCTGGCCGTTGATCGTACCGCACCCCTGCGTGCTGATCCAGGCACTCGCGCCGGGGTCGTTCAGGACGCATTTTGCACCCGGTTCCACGGTCAATTCCTTGGCGGTAACGAACTGGAAGCCGTCGCACGGTTTGTAGTCGATCCAGCGATCGGTGTACCCTTCGCCGGAGCATTCCTCGTCAACGACCGGTTCCATGTAGAAGTGCTGTTTGAAGAAGGGATCCACGTTCTTTTCCCAGTCGAGCTGGCTGACGATGAATTCCAGATCGAACTTCTTATCTTCCGGCACATCTTTGACCAGCAGTTCCCACGGCACTTCGCGGCCCTCGACGATGGACTGGAACATGCCGAACACGTCGGAACCCCACTGCGGTTCGTAGGTGCACAGCGACCCCGGAGCGTGAAGCACTCCCGGCGGAACGCACCAGCCGGTACCCCGCTTCAGCCGGTAGGCGGCGGACAGGTCGAGAATGCCGTTGTCGCCCTTGTCCCAGTCGGCCAGGCATTGGATCATCTGCTCTTTCGTGGTGCCGGGGTTCAGGCCGAAGAACGTGTAGTCGAAATTGTTTTCAGCGGCGTTCAGCTGCGGGGGGAAATAGTACGATTCGGGTTTCCCGTCCTGCCCGGTCAGCTTGGCAAACTCGGCGGACTGGTGCATGTGGTGCGGGATGGGGCCGGCGTTGTCGAAAAATTTGGAATAGCAGGGCCAGCGGTGGTACTTGTCCCAGATGGCCTTGCCGACAAGACGTCCCTGAAGCTCGGACACGGCGTCTTTCAGCAGGAATCGTTCCCCTTCAAAAACACACCAGCTTTGGCCCTCGTCCCACGTACGCCCCTCGTTCATGGCGTCGGTGGTGGAGGAGAACCAGCGTTCGTCGATACCGCCGCGGTGCAGCCCCAGGGCATACCAGTCGGTCGGAGCCAGCTTGATACGCTTTCCCGGCTGAAGGAAATTGCGTGGCACCCAGTTCGGAGCCATGCGGAAAACCCCTTTTCCCGCGTTGAAAGCCCGTTCGGCGATGGCGGCTACATTGTCGCCCGTCACGGAAGTGGAACGATACATCGGATTGTCACTGCTCATGAAGAAAACCTCAAAATTGTAAAAGTTTGGAAATTGGAAAATGAACGTTTCAATATCTCTATTTGTAGCCCTTCTCTCCCCAAAACGCAAGGGGTCGGGGAGATTTTTTGAAGAAGAATGGCAGGCGTCTGGAAATTATTTCCGTTTCAGCTCCCGCATTCGGGCCGCTTCGGGTTTGATTTTGTAAACCGGGTCGAGCGGGTAACAGCCGCTGACCATGCCGTTTCGCGGGCCGGTGGTGCAGTCGCTGAACGTGCGGCAGATACGGCGTCGATCCAGCGGACGTCCGGCCAGCGTGTCGGCGATCAAGTCCCAATAGGGAAGCACCATCCGTCCCATTCCCACACTGTCGATCCACCCGTTTCGTACAACCCCCTGAGCCACCTGGGGCAGAAATTCCTGAAAATAGGTGTACGCACTTCCAATCATCGGCAGGGCGGGGAAACGCTGCTTGACGCTGCGGGCGGCGAAAATCTGGCGGCAGCAACCCAGAAGCGGGTCTTCCGGCGGCTCGATGTTGTCGGGAATCTGGAGCCTGCCGTGGATCAGCATCGCTTCCAATGCCGGCGTCATGGAGGGACGCTGCGCATAAACACTGTAATACGGCGACGCGGCGGTAAGGTTCAGCACGTCGATTTTCAATTCCTCGGCAAAGATCCGAACGATCTCAAAATCCTCGTCGCATAGCACGTTTTGGACGGAACCGGGCGCCGCGTTCCCCTCGTGACCGGGAATGGAATCGAACAGGGAAAGCCGGACGCCGATTTTCATGCCGGGGCACTCGGTACGAATGCCGTCGATGATTTCACGGGCAAAACGCATTCGGTTTTCCAGCGGGCCACCGTAAGGGCCGGGGCGTCGCGTTGCGTGGAGCAGTTCGTGGGCGAAGTAGCCGTGGCAGTGCTTCACATCGACGAAATGGAAACCTGCCTTCCACGCCCATTTTGCCACCGTAACGTAGCGGTCGATGATGTCGTGAATATCGCCGTCCGTCAGAACGCACGCGTCGTCGTTCGGGTCCACTTTCACACGTGCGTCGAGCACCGGATGGTGGCACGCGATTTTGGGCGCCATCGTGTCGTCCGGAGCTTTACTGAACCGGCCGGAATGGGTGAGCTGCAGCCCGACCAAAAACGGTTCGTCGGGGTTTTTCCCTTCTCGTTGGAGCATTTCCCGATGTGCCTGCGTCACGGTATCGAAAAGCAGCGAAAACGTCGTGTCGGCATGTTCCGGACGGTAGCAAAGCTGTCGCGGGTTGGCTCGTCCGTCGTCACGCACGGCAAACGCTTCCCCACCCCAGACCAACGCCGCACCGCTGGCTCCGAATTTCTTCCAACGGCCCAAAACCAGGTCGTTGGGGCGTCCATCTTTCTCGGCGTCCCACCCTTCCATGGCATGGATTGTCCAACGGTTCGGGAGCGTGACGTCGCCAATGGTCCACGGACGCGCCATCGGAGAACCTTCCTCCGCCGACAAGATTTTTTCATCCACGGGCAAATCCCGCAATCCTTTTTCTTCCAGATATGCGAGAAATTCCTCGCGTGTTTTCATCGTTCCCAGACGTTTAAAAGCAGGCATGGCGATCCTTGGTGTTCGTGCGGTTCGTTTTTTCTGTAAAGGCTTTTCCCCAGGCGGAATTACGCGGCGACCAGACGGGGGCGGCGGTGGCAATACTGCATGACGTAAACATCCTCCTCCTGGTCGTTGGACGGGCTGCGTTGGATGGAGACGGCCCGAAATCCGAGCGAGCGGAAGAAAAGCTGTGCCGCCAGGTTGGATTCCTGGACTTCCAGCCGGATTCCATGACGGCAGGAACCGTCCAGCCGGCAGGCGACGCGGGCCAGCATTTGGGAACCCACCCCCTGACGTTGAAATTCGGGAAGCACGGCGATGTTCCAAAGTCGGAACGCCTGCCGGGTCAACTCGTAGATGATGAACCCGACGATTTCCCCCTCATGTTCGGCCACCATGCCGACGCAGTGCGGATGGTTAAGAATCCTCGCAAATTCCAGCGGCAACCAGGGCCTGGAAGCGGTTTGCTGTTCAATCTCATAGACACGGTTCAGGTCGTCGCCTTTCATCCAACGGAGATGAATTTGAAGCAGTTCAGCGCACACACTATTCATGAAATCTTCCTTAATGATAAACATTCCAGACAGGATTCCCTTCCTGTGACACCTCGACCTTACCCGATATTTCGTTTTTACGCAACCCCAATTTTCGGGAGACGCCTGAAATCCTTTTCACCCCAAACGTACCGAAAAAAAGCAGAAATCGTAAGGCAGGCGTCCCC
This sequence comes from Planctomycetia bacterium, assembly GCA_030535245.1. Lineage (GTDB taxonomy): Bacteria > Planctomycetota > Planctomycetia > Pirellulales > Thermoguttaceae > RGIG3701. Next base: position 35,496 of record JAUNBJ010000012.1, read on the forward strand.
CCGCCCCTACTCACGTGGGAAAAAAGCGTCTATAATAGAAAAAAAACAGAAACGGAGCCGTTTGATGGAAAATATTCTCTGCATGAAATGGGGAACCCGCTATTCCTCGGAGTATGTCAACACGCTGGCGTCGATGGTGCGGCGAAACATGGAGCGTCCGTATCGGCTGGTCTGCTTTACGGAGCGGCCGGAAGGGATCGTTCCCGACGTGGAAATCCGTCCGTTGCCCGAAATGGAGCTGGACGCCCGGCTTCCGGAGCGGGGCTGGCGGAAACTGACGATGTTTCAGGAAAAGCTGGCCGACATTGAGGGAACCGCGTTATTCCTTGATTTGGACGTGGTGATTCTCGGTTCGCTGGACCCGTTTTTCGACGTTCCGGGCCGGTTTCGGATCGTGGAGGACTGGAACCTCCGCAACCGTTCGATTGGCAACTCGTCGGTGTTTCGTTTCGAGGTGGGGCAGCACCCGGACATCTTGCGGTATTATGTGGAGCATGGCGACGAAGTGCGGGCCGCACACCGCAACGAACAGGCGTACCTGTCGTGGTGCATGAAGGAAAAAGGAATCCTGGACTACTGGGATCCGGCATGGTGCAAAAGTTTCAAGCGTCATTGTATGCGGACGTTTCCCATGGGCTATTTCCAGCAGGCCCGGCATCCCGGTCCGGAGACGAAAGTCGTGATTTTTCACGGCAAGCCGAATCCCGACCAGGTTTGGAACGGTTGGCACGCGTCCAATTTCCTGCGAAGCGTGCGGAAAACGGATTGGATTACGGAAAATTATCGATAAATTTTTTTGAAAACAAGGAACCCGCCATGAAAAGAAGGATGATGTTGTTTTTGCTCTGTGCTTTTTGCATGCAGGGAACGTATGCGGAAACGACGCAAACGCTGGATTTGGAATACGCGACCCTGGAACTGGATTCCACGGGAAAAGCTCGGCTGGTGTATGCGGAAGGGGGCGTGGAATACGTTTCCTCCTGTGCGTTTCAGTTGACGACGGAGGACGACCGGTGCGTTCCTGTCGCGTCGGTGAAAGCGGCGGGCGAAACGCTGTTGTTGGAATTTAACGACGGCTCCATGGCCGAAATGGCGACGCGGGCGGAAAAGGGGTTTGCCCTGTTTACGCTGAAAAAATTCACCCCGAAGTCGCCGATAAAGGAGTTCCTGCTGTTCCAACTGGGGATTCCGAAAGAGGGAAAATACGTTTCCACGATCAACAACTGCCTTTACAACGGCACGAAAACCGGCGTGATGACGGCAAGCCTGAACGTTCGTCCGTACCTGTCGTCGTCAACCCGCGAGGCGCACAGTCGTGAAGGGTGTTCGCACACGTTCCTCCCCAAGTCGCGCGAAGGAGGGGGCACGTATGCCGAGTTCGTGGGAGTCAGCAACCGGGATGGCAACGACGGTTGGGCGGTTCGCGGTCGAGCGTTTGACAAGCCGATGGATTTGACCGGCTGCAAGGGAATCCGTGCGGAGGTGCGGGGAGATGCGAATCGGGAAGCGTTGAAAATCCAGCTTTACAGCAAGCCGGGAGGGCATCGTGACGATTACCTTACCATCGATTTTACCGGGTGGAAAACCGTCACGCTGACCTCCCCCGCCCTGAACGACCTGCAGTACAACGACGTGCGGGGAATACGTTTTTATTACAACGGAATGCCCGCGAAGAAAACGTCCACCTGCGGCATCGACAACGTTCGTGCGGTGTTTGCGAACGACGACGGCACCGAGCGGGAAGTGCCGCTGGTTTCTTTCGAGTCCGAACGTGACGGCTTGTGGGAGGATTCCACGAAGTTTTTATCCGTGTCGTCGTACGCCCGGCATGAAATCGCTCCGGCAAGTTTCGGCGTCATTGCATCGCCCGAGGCGGCGTGGAAGGAGGTCGTTCAGGCGTTTCAGGCTGCGGCGGGGTTGCCGTCGCCACGTCCGGCCGGAGGGTGGCGCAACGATTCGCCATGGATCAAGCAGTCGTACTTTTTCCTGACCGGCTACAACGAAAACCAGTATCTGGACGCGTTAAAAATTGCCAGGCGGGGCGGATTCAAGCAAATTCTGCTGCTCCAGCATTCGTGGTGCAAAACGCCGGGGCATTACGAAGTCAACACGAAAAATTTCCAGGGGGGGCTGGACGGCCTGCGGAAGCATATCGAAAAATTCCGTGCCGAGGGAATCCGGTTCGGGTTGCATTTTCTCGCGGCGTCGATAGATCCGCCGGATCCTTACCTGACACCGATTCCGGAGGAACGTTTGGTCATGGGGCTGGAAACGACGCTGGCCGCCGACCTTTCCGCCGACGCAAAGCAGTTTGCCGTAACCGGCGATTCCACCACGTTTCCGATTCTCGAAAATCCCTACACCGGACAGGGACAGGTGTTGCGGATTGACGACGAGCTGATCCTCTACGGGAAGAACGAAAACGGTTTTTCCGAATGCCGTCGCGGTTATCTGGGTACGAAAGCGGCCGCACACACGCAGGGGGCGAAAGTGCGGCAGGTCGTCAAGGCGTACGGCTATTACATGTACGATCTGGACTCCACGCTGCGGGAGGAAGTGGCGGCGAACTTCGCGAAACTGGCGAACCAGCTTCCGTTGGACATGTTGTATTTCGACGGTTCCGAAAAGCTCCAGCGCCGTGCCGACGGACGCGACCACTGGTACTACAACGCCAAATTACACCGCGCGTTTTACGACGCCGTGGACAATAAAAACATCCTCTATCAGGCGAGTAGTTTTTCCCCCTATTCGTGGAATTTGCTCGGACGTTCCGCGTCGGCCGACGGGCACGACGATCTGAAGGCGTATCTCGACGAACGTTCCCCGGCGTTCACGTATTTTGAGCAGAGCGAAATGCCGCTGGACGTGGGGTGGTACTACGGTTACGACGCCAAAGCGACGCCCGATATGTACGAGTATGTTCTGGGAGCCACGATCGGTTACAACGCGTCGATGTCGTTTCAGGTCTCGCCGGTCGCGGCGTTCCGGCACCCGTTTATTTACGAGATTCTCGACCTGATCCGGCGGTACGAGGAACTGCGGCTGTCGGGGCGTGTTCCGGCGGAGCTGCGAAAACGTTTCCGAATCGACCCTGTCCTGGGAGGTTCCAAAACGGTCGAGGCTCGCAACGCCCTTTTGGACAAACGAATCGAGTTTCACCTGACCGAACAGGAGGGGGAATGCTGCTTCCGACGGGTGAAATATCCGCTTTGGCACGAAGTCAACCCTGCCGACCCGGCGACGCGGGAATGGACGCTCGACGTGACGGAACCGGCGCTTGTCGGATTCCAGATTCAGTTTATCCAGGGCGACAAAACGGACAAGACCGTCGTGAATCCCCAACTTGAAATCGACGGGAAACGCATTGCCCTGCCGATGACGCTGGAAAACGGGCAGTACGGTTTCGCCCTGCCGACGGAACCGCTGACCCAATACGGTTTGCCGCTTGCCGAGCCGAAAAAATTCGCGGAAACGACGCCTGAAATTCGTCTGGCTCCGGGGCGTCACACGGTGAAATTCACGTGCGAATCGGGTGCGGACGTGGCGGTACGTGTCCGGACTCCGCTTTGGCTGGACGAGATCGTGAAACTGGGGCGTGATTTGCCACCTTTTGAAGTGCGCGACTGGCACATCCACCTTCGCGGCGGCATGACGGCGGAAAAAGCGATCAAGCGGCAGCGTCGAACCGGGATTCTCTCCGGCGTGCTGGAGAACTCAGGACGCGAATGGCCCCTTTCCGATAACGCGAAGCTCCAGGCGTTCCTCGACCACAACCGTGCCGTGGCAAAGGCGGCGGGAGTTCCATTGCCCATCGGAATGCAAGTCAACGATCGCGACTGGTTCACGTATTTCGACAAAAAAATCCTCGACCAACTCGATTACGTGCTGTCCGACACCATGGTGATGAACGACGAAACGGGAAAACCGGTTCGGCTCTGGCTGACCGATACCTACACCATCGACGACGAGGAAGCGTGGATGGAACGGTATTTCCAGCACTGCATGACCGTGGCGGGAGAGCCGATTACGATTTTGGCCAATCCGACCTACCTGCCGCCGCAACTGGCCGACCGATACCACCATTTCTGGACGCGTGCGCGGATGGAAAAGCTGATTGATCGGGTGGTGGAAAATGGCGTCGCGTTGGAGATTCAGGCCGATTCCAACTTTCCGGACGAAACGTTCCTCCGCATGGCGAAAGCGCGGGGGGCTAAATTCTCGTTCGGCTCCAACAATTTCAACGACGCGATGAAAAACCTCGACCGTTGGGGCCAACGCGTTCGGGAATGCGGTCTGGAAGAAGCCGATTTTATAAAAACCTTCCCCAAACTTCCCGACGCGTCCGCAAAATGAGTTTCAGACACGATACGTATCGAAGGAATCCATGACCCTTTTTTCCGAAACCTGCCACTTCCTGACCGGCCCCACCGCCAGCGGGAAAACGGCCCGTGCGCTGGCCATGGCGGAATCCCTGAATGCGGAGATTCTGTCCATGGACGCGTATGCCGTGTACCGTGGCATGGATATCGGCACGGCCAAACCGACATGGGAAGAACGGCAAATCGTGCCGCACTATTTGATCGACCTGGTGGAACCGACCGTCGATTTTTCGATTGCTGATTACCTCGCCGCCGCAGAAAAAGCGGTTCGGGAAATCCTGGAACGTGGCAAAACGCCGCTTTTCGTGGGGGGAACGCCGCTGTATCTGAAATCGTTGCTGTTCGGACTGTTCGACGGCCCCCCCGCCGACGAAACGTTACGCCAGGCATGGCGGCAAAAAGCCGAAACAAGCGGCGACCCGGAATTTCTGCACCGGGAACTGGAAAAAGTCGATCCCCCCACGGCCTCCCGGCTGCACCCGAACGACACGAAGCGGCTTTTGCGGGCACTGGAGGTTTTTTACCTGACCGGCAAACCGATCCATACGTTTCAGACCCAGTTTGAACGGAACGCTCCGCCCAGCATACGGCACCGAATCACGCGTATCGACCTGCCACGGCATGCATTACACGATCGGATCGAACGTCGGGTTGACGCCATGTTCGCATCGGGATTGCTGGAAGAAGTGGAGTCGCTTGTCGAACGGCACGGCACGCTCGGATTTACTGCGTCGCAGGCGGTTGGATATCGGGAGGTTTTTCCGTTTCTGGAAGCTCGCAGGCGTGGGGAAACCCCTTCGCTGGAAACGTTAAAAGACGAGATCAAAGCGCACACCCGCCAGCTTGCCAAGCGTCAGGAAACGTGGTTCCGCTCGCTTCTGCCGGACGAGGAGTGAGATAATTGATAATTGACAATTGGTAATTGGTAATTGGTAATTTTGGGCGGAGATGGGTTATGAGTATCTGTGGAGTAGGTTTGGTCCTTGCGGCCTTGATTATGTTGCCAACATTCCGAAAATGGGTGATCCTGTTGATGACCCCTATTTTCTTCGTATTTTTCTTCTGGTTTATAGGTTGGGTGGAGTGTATTTTCCTGGCCGCCGCGATTCTGATCTGGTTTTTCATCAGCCAGGCGTATGGAATCCCTTTTTGGGGGGAAACACCTGAGGAAGGTAAAAAACGCCGGGAGCAGCGAATCCGTCGATATGGTTGCGGCTCCCGAAACACTCCTGCTATTTCGGAGGATTACCGTTGTTTCTCTCGAAACTGGAAGGCGACCAATCAGGTTTCTGATGTGGATGTGGATATGGATATGGACGACGAAACGAACCCAACTCCTTCATCATGTATTCCCACACCTCGCGATTGAACGGCAGGGTGGCGGCGGTTTTTTCAACGGTTTCGCGGTAAGGGTTCTGGAAGGGGGCTTCGGGCATGATTCGGCTCGCCAGAACGGAAATGCCATCCCCCATGTTTTTTATGCGTCCCTTCCTAAATCCGCGGTTCCTTAATATTTTTTGTGGTGTTCTTTCCGGAATTTGCGGAAAAAAGAGGGAAGTTTGCGGAAAAAAAAGGTTGACATTCCCTGCTCTGGTGGTTACAATGATTTTATGACTCGTGAGTTTATGGAGTCAGGGGCCGTTTGGGTTGATTTTCACATGGTGGGCATGAGATTTTTTTGGGAAAAAATGAATCATCGTAATTCCAATCCCGCAGGATATTTTTCAGGTTGGGGTCGAAGCAGGGAGGCGAGAAACGTTAGCACGCCACTGGCAACCGGCGGCAGCCGTAGCGTGCTGCCCGTACCCGGGCCGGAGGCCGTTCGGAAAGTAAGGGAGGCCAGAAGCGTTAGCGCCTGCCTCACGACACCACTGGCAACCGGCGGTAGCCGTAGCGTGCCGCCCCGCACCCGGGGCAGGGAGGCCAGAAGCGCAGTGCCTGCCTCCCGGAGCGGTAGCAATCGGCGGCAGCCGTTATGTGCCGCCCCGCACCCGGGGCCGGGCTTTACGTTGGTGGAGTTGTTGGTGGTGATAGCGATTATAGGGATGTTGGTGGGGTTGTTATTGCCGGCGGTGCAGCAGGCGCGGGAGGCGGCGCGTCAGATGCAGTGCAACAACAATTTACGCCAATTGGGGCTGGCGTGTTTGAATCATGAATCGTCGCAGAAGGCATTACCTTCGAGCGGGTGGTTATGGCAATGGGAAGGGGATCCGGATTTAGGGTTTCGTTATCAGTGTGGGAGTTGGGCCTATTCGTTGTTACCTTTTGTGGAGCAGCAGGCGATGTGGGCTTTGGGGCAGGATGGGATATGGGACATTAACGACGTGCAAAAGCAGGGGGCGTTGGAGCGGATGCAGATGCCGGTAGCGACGTTTTATTGTCCTTCGCGTCGGCAGGCGATTGCGTATCCTTTGAATCAGCAGACGTGTCACAACGGCAATCGTGGGGAAGCTACGGTAAGCGGCAAGAACGATTACGCGGGCAACACGGGGGACACGTACAATGTTTGGTACGGGAATTATTCCACGATACGTTCGGGGTACAACACGGATCGGACGCCGGGGACGTACGAGACGGGGACGATTTACCCGCGTAGTTTTGTATCGCTTTCGGAGATTCGCGATGGCACCAGCAACACGTATTTGATTGGCGAGAAATACCTGCGTGCCGACAAGTACACGGATGGTACGGAGGATGGCGACGATCATAGTGCGTGGATGGGTGCTGATAATGATCGATTGCGAAAGTGTTATTACAACGCGAGCGGGCAGTACCGTCCTTTACAGGATCGCGTGGGATTAAGCAACACGCTGGTTTTTGGCAGTGCGCATGCGGGGTCGTTTGGGATGGTTCTGTGTGACGGTTCGGTACATCGCGTGGGGTATTCGATCGACGCATTGGTCCATAGTTACCTTGGCAAAAAAGCGGACGGAAAAGTCGCAACGTTGCCGGAATAGCAGCGAATCGCAGAGGGAAATTTCTAAAACCCAATTCCGGTTCAGGGAAGCGGTTTTTAGCATGAGAAGATATTTTACGTTATGGAGAAACCTTGAAAGAAACTTCCACAGGAGTAGAAAACATGAAAACGACCCGCCGACATTTTTTGAAGGCCAGTTCCGCGTTGGGGCTTGCCGCATTTTTGCCGCAGTACCTTGCCCGACCGGCGCTGGGGCAATCGGTTTCCGAGCGGATTCGCACGGGCTACATTGGGCTGGGAATGATGGGCCTGGGGGACGCATACGCGTTTAATGGGCTTTCGGACATCGTTGCGATTTGCGACGTGGACAAGAAGTACGGATTGGCCCGTGCAATAGCGGGGCGAATCGGGCGTAAAGTGGATGGCAAGTGGCAGGAACCGGACGCGTACACCGATTATCGCAAGATTTTGGAGCGTGACGACATCGATGCGGTGGGGATCAGCACGCCGGATCACTGGCACACGAAGATTTCCATCGAAGCGATGCAGTCGGGCAAGCATGTGTTTTGCCAGAAGCCGTTGACGCTGACGTTGGAGGAGAACCTCCTTATTCGTCGGGCGGTGGAGAAGTACGGCAAGGTGTTTCAGGTGGGGACGCAGCAACGTTCGCAGAGGAACCAGTTCGCGACGGCGGCGTTGATGGTTCGCAAGGGGCTTTTGGGCGACGTTTTCCGCACGACGTGTATCGTGGATCAGGGGCGTACTTCGCCGGAGCTTTCGCGGGCGGAGGTACCGGAGTCGTTGGACTGGAATCTGTGGCTGGGGCAGGCGCCGTGGGTCGATTACATGGCCTCCGCAGACGACAAAAATCCATTCACGAAAGCGCCGATTCCGCATTACAGCAACTGCCACATCATGTTTCGGTGGTGGTTCCAATATTCGGGCGGGCGTGTGACGGACTGGGGAGCGCACCATGTGGATTCGGCCCTTTGGATTCTGAATCGGCAGACGCCCGAACAGATGCCGGTTTCGTACGCGCCGTCGAACGTGACGTTCCTGACGGATTACAGGGACGGGTATCCGGTGAAGGAGAATATTTTCAACACGCCCATCACGTTCCATCTCGATATGAAATTTTCCGACGGCACCGATTTCATCCTGTGCGACAAGGCGAAGGATGGCAACGGGATTTTGCTGGAGGGAACCAAGGGGAAGATTCATGTGAATCGCGCCCGGATTGCCGGCAAAACGTACGAGGAAGGGGGGTGGAAGGCGTTCACCGACGACGATTACCGTGCGTTGTGGAATGGGATGCCGGTGGAGGGGCATTTCCAGAATTTCTTCACGTGCGTTCGGGAAGGGGGGCGTCCGATTGCCGATGCGCGGGAGAATATCCTTTCGATGCACGTCTGTCACCTGTCCAACCTGGCATGTCGGCTGGGGCGTCCGTTGCAGTGGGATGCCGTGAACGAAAAAATCGTGGGGGACGAACAGGCCGCATCGTTCTTCTCCCGTCCGCAGCGAAAGGGATTTGAATTGCCAACGGTGTAGCGATTCCTGCGAATCGGAAGTTGGGATGGGAAAGTCGTCGTCGAGAAAAAACCATGGGAGGAAAGATGAAACGCCTGTTGGGAATTTTACTGGTGGGTCTGGGGTTATCGGCGGCGACCTGGGGGGAGGAACCGATCTGGCGGTGTATGCTGGACACGCCGGGGCCGGTTTTTCATCCGGAGAAAACGAACGGACAGTTGGACGGGGCGTTGCCGGTCGGGCTGGGGCCGAATTATTTTGGGTGGCAGAAATCCCGTGTAAAGACGTCGTACGGGGAGGAAGCGGGAAAGAAGTTCTGCTCGATGCACGTTAGCAATGCGCTTGCGGTCGGGCCGCAGTTTGTCCTGGCGATTCCGAAACTGGAGGAGGGGAAATATTACCGCCTGACCGCCACGGTGCGGAATTTTTCGAGAGGACGGTTCAGCCTGTATTTACGCGAGAAGCCGGCCCCGTATCGGAGTTTGGGGGCGGCGGTTTCGATCGAACCTTCGGGGGAATGGGAAACGCATTCGGCCTTTGTGAAATTTCATAAACCGGCGTCGGATCAATACGGGCTGTTCTGTACTTTGGATAGCGACGGGCGGTTTGATTTGCGAGAATTTTCGATTACCGAGGCGACGGCGGCGGAGTATCGGTTGCAGGGATCGGGAGGGATTCTCCAGAACATCGTGCGTCCCTGTACGACGTGGCGGAATTTTTTGGCGTCGAGTTGTTTTCCGTGGGGGGTTCCTGCGGGGTGGAACTGCCGACGGGGGACGGCGACGGTTTCGGACGACATGACGGGGCCATCGGGGCAGCGGGCGCTGCTGTTGGAGCCGGGCGAGGGGGAGAAGCCGGGGCCGGTGCTGTTTTCCTCCCCGTTCCAGACGCCCGACCCGGCGAAGGTTTACACGGTTTCGTTCTCTTATAAGGGGGCGGGCCGGCCAACCTGCAACGGGAAAACGTTTGCGGCCTCCGACACGTGGCAGCGTGCTCAGCTGGACATTCAGGTTGCCGAGGACAGGCCCTGTTGCGTGCTGGAATTTTCGGCAGACGGGCCGTTCTTTTTAGACGCGGTGCGTGTTTCGGAAAAAGGGGAGACGTCGTACTCTCCGGCAGGCAAATGCGAAATTGCGTTGGGCGTTCCCCGTTCGGAAGCAAGCGAGGCTCGGATTCAGTTTGACGACGAACAGGCCGGGTTGGTTTACCAGCTCGTTGGGGATTTTTCCGGGGTCGTGTTGCGTGGCACGGTGACGAATCTGTGGGGCGAAACGCGTGATTTACCGGAAATTCGTCCGACCGCCGCGACGGGGAAGTTGGACTACCTTCTTTTCCCGGAAACACCGTTCGGGCAATTCCGGGTCAATCTTCAGGCGTTTGCGGGGGAAAAGCCCTGCTCGATGGTGGCGGAATATGTGGTCAGTCGTTTTCGTCGCCCGGTGTATTGGGGGAAAGATGCTCCCCATTCGCCGTTCGGGATTCACGAGGAGGCGATTCCGCAGCTTTTAACCGGCCTGAAGGCGGGGGGGATGAACTGGATTCGGCTGCACGACGGCGGATTTATTTACTGCATGTGGACAGGCCTGGAACCGGAAAAAGGGAAATGGACGTTCTTCGATTCGGCCATTCAAACTTATCGTAAAAGCGGCATGATGCTGTACGGGCAGCTGGGCGGGGCACCCCTGTGGGCCAGTTATTACGCCAATACGGAATTTCAGCCGGACGGGTATCGCAAATATTTCAGCGTTCCGACCGACGAACATCTTCCCGATTTCGAGCACTATGCCTACACGGTGGTGAAACATTACGAAAACGATATTCACGACTGGTTCGTCTGGAACGAGCCGTGGGGCGGCGGCTTTTTTCATCGTGATTACGACAAAGAGAAAAAAGCCTACATCGGGTTCGAGAACCAGGGCGAAGCGTATGCCAAAGTCATGAAGGCGGCGTACCGCGGGGCAAAACGTGCCAACCCGAACGTCCGCGTCACCGGATTCAGCACGTTTGGAAACGGGACGCAGTTCACTTCCCAGATCGTGGATGCGGGGGGATACGAGGCCTGCGACGAAATCGATTATCACGAATACGTTCCCCGGACGTTCGGCTTTCCGGATGACGGGAATCGGGAAATTCTGGAATCGGCGTTCGGCCCGATCGTGCAGAAATACGGGAAAATCGACAAGGCGATCATCATGTCGGAAGGGAGTCCGTTGAGTAACGGTTCCAACCAGGGAGCACCCTTGCAGGGGATGTACCGACACGTGCTCCCGTGGGACAACAACGACCGGTACAATACGCAGGCCGACGACGTGGTACGATACGTCATGTCGCTGCTTGGCAACAATGTCAAGCGGGTGTTTCTCTACACTGCCCACGGGCATCAAAACCTGACGCGAAGTGCGTTCCAGGTGCTTTTGGGGGCCGATGGCTACCCGCACCCCACACTGGCCGCCATGTCAACGTTCACATACCATGCCGAGGATAGCCGTTTCGTCGCGTACAAGGAACTCTGCCCGCACGTTTACGCCGCCCTGTTCCAGAAAAACGACGGTTCCTCCTTTGCCGTAATCACCGGTAAGCGACAGGCTTGGGCGAAAATCCACTGCTCCCTTGCCCACGCGAAAGGGGAAGATTTGTATGGCAATCCGCTAACATTCCCCATGGAATACCATGGATTTCTACTTTACGTAATTTCCAACGAAACGGCGGACGTTTTACGCGACGCCCTTTCCGGAACACCCGAGGGGAATTGATAATTGATAAGTGATAATTGATGTTGTTCGGGTGAAAAGAGAACTGCGTGCGGGGGAAAGTTCGCGAATGGTGCGGTTTCAGGCGTTTAAAGCAGCTGGATTTCTCGTCCTCCTCCGGTGAGGCATTCGCCGCCCGATGGGGTGACGCGGTACGTATCCTCTACGCCGACCGTGCCGAATCCGGGAATCCCCTTTTTCGGCTCGACGGCCAACACCATGTTTTCTTCCAGCGGCTCGCAAAATCCCCGTGCCAGCACCGGATATTCGTCGATATGCAGCCCCACTCCATGCCCCAGAAATTTGACCTTTCGCGCTCCAAACCCTTGAAAATTCGGTAGAAAATCGTCGGGTAACGATTCCATGATCTGTCGATAAATCGCGTCGGGCGTGTTCCCCGGAACCAGAAGTTCGGCAATTCGGGATTGGATTTCGCGGCACTTTTCATGGGCGGCCAACGCGTCGGCGGGGATCGTCGCTTTTCCGGAACCACGGAAAAAATAGACCTGCGTTTTGTCCGTATGGTAGCCGTTGACCCCAAACCCCATATCCGCAAACACGCTTGTTCCGGGGGACAAAAAACATGACCGGTCGCCCACAAACGGAATGGCCGCCGACATGCCGCGTGAACCGCCGGGGCCGTCGAAATTGGTGGGATACAGCGCATTGGTGCCGAACGCATACTGCCCGATCCCCACTTCGTTTTGGAACATGGCGAAGCGCGAAACCCCCTGATACCCAAGTTTCACGGCCGCTTCAAAAAGCTCCGCGACAAAATCGGTTTCCGACATCCCCTCTCGAAGGAACGTGGGAACGATCTCCTCCAAAAGCTGGCGGTGAAGCGACCCCGACGTTTGCATCCACCCCAGCTCCCATGCCGATTTGACGCTCCGCACCCGTGCCACCACGCCGTCCAATCCCACCACGCAGGACATCGACAGGTGTTTCTGCATCCGTTCGAGCATGGCCAGCGGAAGAACCTCCCGCTCGACACACGTTTTTCCCAACGGTTTCCCCAATTCCGCCGCCGCGTCCCGATAACTTTCCATCGGCACCACCTCCCCGGCAGGAAGGGACGATTCATCACAGGCACGCTCAAAACTCCGCCGTGCGAAATACCGTCGCAGGCCGTCTCGCCGAAACACCAGCAGTCCGTCCTGCATCGTTCCGGCAAAGTAAAGGTGATGAACGCGGTGCACCAGAATCGCCGTTTCCCAATCGGGCACGGCACGTTCCATGGCAGCGAAAAAACGCTCTTTTCGTGCGTCCAGTTCCGCCAGCGGCGTCGGTTCGTTCCATCGGTCCATCCGTTGTTTCCTCCAGAAAAAGAGCGGTCGTTTTATCGCTGAATCCAGATACACTCTGCGTCGATTTGGGTGACGGTGCCGGAAATGGACGCGTGAACGGCCGCCCCCAGCCCCACCGGTTTGCCAATCATCATGCCGCGTTCCACCGTGTCGCCCACCGAAACGACCGGTTCGCACGGCTTGCCGATGTGCTGCTTCAACGCAATCGCCACCACGCTCGGCTGCACGCGGTCGGAACGTGCCAGATCGAGGGGGCCGTGATTCTCGTAATCGATCAACCCCAGGCGGCGAATCAGCTTCGGGATCGGCGTCTGGCGGTTTTGCATATGCTGGTCGGCACGATGTTTCCGGAACGTGGGATGTTCCCACTTTTGCCCCGAAGCGGCCCACTGTTGACGATTGTGCTGGCAAACGTTTCGCGGATCCAGCCCCTCCGGACACGAACAGCGGGAACAAAGATTGCAACCGCTGCAAAACTGCGTTCCCGGAACGAGCACGTCGGCCCCGAACATCAGGCTTCGCATCGCTTTATGCGGTTCTATCGGGTGCCCCAGCAGGTTCCGTGGGCAAAGCTGCGTGCAAAAACTGCACTGGTCGCATGCGCTTTTGGCAATTTTGGCAATTTCCCGCCAGTCCCGACGGATTTTCAACACGAGCGAATGATTCTGCGGCAGCAAAAGAATCCCGCCGGTCGTTTTCGTGACGCGGGCCGTTTGCGGGGCATTTTCGAGGTATCCCATCATCGGGCCGCCGACAAGATACACAGGATCGGCAATATTCGCCCCCCCCGCCGCACGCACGACCTCCTCCAGCGTCACCCCCAGCGGAACCCGCAACGAAACCGGATGGTCGATGCAACCGCCGACGGTTAGAAACTTTTCCGTCACCGGCAAATTCCGCATGACGTTCCCCAGATTGTACGACGTCTCCACGTTCAGCACCACGGCCCCCACCTGAATCGGAATGCCTCCCGGTGGAATGACCCGCCCCAGGGTCTGATAGACCAAAAGGAACTCGTCGCCGCTGGGATACACGTCGTCCAGCGGGCAGATTTCCATGTTCTCCGGAAGCTGGGACTGTACCCCGTCGATCAGGTCGCCATATTTCCGTTTCAGTCCGATCACGACCCGCTCGGCCCCGACCAGCTGCCGGGCGTTTTCCAAGCCCAGAATCACATCTTGCGTATAATGCCGCAGAATCTCTTTGTCTTTGTGCAAGAGCGGCTCGCACTCGGCGGCGTTGACGACCACCGTATCGGCTTTGGAATTTAGTTTGACATGGGTCGGAAAACCCGCTCCACCCGCGCCCACGACGCCGGCATCCGAAATATGTTCCACCGTAAACATGGCTTTTCCCGATTGAAATTGGAAATACTCAGCAAAACGGCCCCCATTGTAACACATCCCGTGCGGTTTGTACAGGGCAAGCCCCGGAAAAGAGGGTGGCCGGGTGCGATCAAATTTTCTGCGCGCCGTACAAATTCCCCTTCTTTGAAGGGGTA
>JAUNBJ010000130.1 GCA_030535245.1 Planctomycetia bacterium
TCAATTCCGTGCGAAATGTCCTGCGGGAAAAGGATGGTTTTTAGAAGATGCCAATTGATAATTATTTTTGTTCAAGCCGTTTTCGAGTGGTTATGCTGCACCCGATTAAATCGTAAAAGAACATCGTCAAGCACGCATATCGGAACTCCTAAACCGCCTATTTTTTCTATTTTCACCACACATTCTTTCTAACCCGCAAAGTTTACCGGTTCGGAAAAATAATTTTCTTCATTACGAGCGTTTTTTTGGGAAATACTGGAATTATTGCCCCTTTTGTCCGATGTAAAAATGGATACCAAGTGCAGCCCTGTCCAGGAGGCATACGGTATGGTGGAAATCAAGGACTAAATTTCCTAATTTTTTGAATCACGTTGAGAAGGGATTCTGCTCATGGAAAAGAAATTTGGACAAAGGATTGGATGGCTATCGATACTGATAGTCGGGGTGTTCGTGGCGAGTGCATTTGGAGACTCGGAGTGGTATAATTGGGATTCTATTCCAAGTGGTAACAACTACGGCAAAACCTGCGGGCTTGGCGAGTACGCTAATTTTGTCGGCCTTGGCAACAACTATCTCTGTATTGGTTCGTACGGTGGTCAAACCAATTTTAACTGGGGTACGGTTTTTGGAGGCAAAGAGGTTGTTGAAGGAGATACGAGCTTCAATGAGGACAACAGACAATCGCTCTACGTTGATATCGTTGGCGGCGTGAATCTGTTCGACCACCAGAACATCAAGTTCGGCGCCAATTACAACACCTTCGTGGATGGGAATTCCAGCGATGTCTTTGTGAATATCTCCGGGGGAGTGAATTCGTTCACCCAGCGTGCGATATTCGGTGGAGTTGGCGGAAGGGACCGTGATAATGGCAACTCATACGATGGCTCGTACACAAGCGGTCGTGCAGTCGTGTGGTTTTGTGGAAATTCGCGAACCACGTTCACGCACAATTGGCTGAACTGGCCTACCGACAAGTATCAGGGAGGGCTCGGAAGTCTCGAAAATTACAACTATCACCTGTGTTACAACGGTGCCTTTTTTGCGGCTCTGGGCAACTCGGAAACACTTTCCACGGAAGATACCGGAAAGACGTTGGCGGACTATGAAGATCTCAAAGTTGGCGATCGTTATAATGACGCAAGTGGTTACGTCCGAGTCAAAGGCGTGACATTCATGAATGATAAAGGCGAGGGTGCGACGAACAAGGAGGAGGATTGCTACGTTGCAGTTACAACCAGGACGGAAGGAACGACGGTTACGTTTGAAGACCGTGCCTCCACAACGTTTGACGTGATGGCGTACTTTGGTGGTGGTTACGATTTGACGACTTACGGTATCATCAATACCAGCAGTGATGACAACGATGTTTTATTCGGCGGAACCAACATCGTGGACTTCACCGGTTCCAGCCAGACCACCTTCAATGCCCGTACCTTTTTTGGTGCCGGGAACAGCGATACGACGGTCAATTTCTCCGGAAACAGCGTCACGACGTTTGCGGATCGTCACCAGAACGGCGAGCAGTTCTGGGTGACGGGTGCGGTGGATGATCAAGATTGGAATCAGGGATACCTGCTCTACCACGTGAGCGAAGCTCTGGCCAAGAATCCGAGTTTTGCGGGTGATGGAGTGAACACGTATCGTGGCAACGACCTGCCGTTCGTGTACTTTGGCGGAAAAACGTTGACTACGGAAGACCAGGAAACCTTCTACTACGGTCAGGAGGATGACGCCGTCATGCGGGACGCCCTGTATTCCTACGATGCCGTAGGAGGAGCAGCTGTCAGCAAAGTAACCATTTCGGATGGTGCTTCGATGAACCTTTACACCTCGGCGTTTGTCGGCGGTGCAGACGAACGGTGGCTTGCGGGCGATCAGTATATCATTCAAGCGGACGGTACCAAAAAAGCCCGTTTTGTCTGGGGAGATTCGGCGGACGCGCACAACACGACCGGTACGACGCGTGCTGGAACTTCCGCGATTCGTCAGGACAAGGGCGTGGGAGCCATGACGTTGTCCAGCGGTACGTTGAAGATCGGGAACGTCAACACGTACGCAGTGTTGGGTTCGGATCCCAGCACGGAAGAATACAGTTATGATTACATGTACAACTACCAGCGTAACCGTTACGAGCAGGTTCGCCTGATCGGTAAAAACGCGACGTTCGACGCCACTGGTGGACAACTGACGTTCAAGGTGTCCCGTTACAGCCAGGAAAACGCTAAAGAGGGTTCGACAAGCACCCTGCGTGATGGTTCGGAACTCCTCAATGACAGTTTCTTCAACGACCTTGCGGAGAACAACGGATTCACCATGAACGGCGACAAGGTGGTCATTACGAACACCGATGGAACCACGCGTGATGTAAACGTGTTGATGACCGGTTTGCTCGCGTTCGACGAGATCAACCTGGGAAGTGGCGTGGACGTGAATGTGTCCTCCCTGTTCCAGAATGGTAATATCGACTGGAATGGCGGCGAGCAGGAGTTCTTCACGAACACCGCCCTGGCCGACACGACCGAGAAAAACAATAGCGTAATATACGACGAGAACAATACCAGTGTCGAACTGGGCGAAGCGCTTGCAAACAGTCGTAAAGGCGACGAGGTGAATGTGGCTAAGACGAAGTACGATTACTTTGCCTACACCCTGACCATCGAGGACTCGGATGAGGCTTCCGACGCCAATCGTGACCTGTCGGTGGACAGCAACCAGGCCCGCCTGCATATCGTGGTGAAAGACCCGAGTGAGATTTTCAAAGAAGGAAACCTGAAAGACAATCAGGAAACGGTACAGGATGTGCTGGACAATGGCCCGGAAGAAATCTCCGACGCGATTGACAACATCCTCAGTACGGCCCACACCGACGACGAAGCCCACCGTGGATTCGACGAGCTGATCGGTGCCCCGTACTCCTCCATGGCGAACGACAAAATCCGACGCCTGACCAGCATGAACAACATGTTGGCCAACCAGATGTCCTCCAACGACGTTTCGCGTCGCCCCTGCCAGACGACCTGCTGCCCGGACGACGGCTGCGGCGGCTGCGGTGGCTGCGGAACGGGAGAAAGCTGCTACCAAACCCGTGAGTGCCATCCGTGGTCGGCCTGGGCCAACTTCTACGGCGACAACTCCAACGTGGAATCCCGTAACGGCTACACCGGCTACGACACGGAATACTACGGAGCCATGTTCGCCATAGAATGGAACGATTGTGTCGGACAGCATATCGGCGGTTACTTCAACTACGGCCAGACCAATGCCAACTTCGACTCCCGCTACGGCGGAACCTGCATCGAATCGGATGATTACTCGTTCGGTCTGTATGCCAAGTGGCTCGGATTCGTCGGCGGTGGCTACGGCACGTTGATCGGAAACATCACCTGGAGTAACTACGAATCGGATCGTTGGTACAATCCCGGCAGCGACTACGGTATCCATTCCATGAATGGGGACTACAACAGTATCCTGCCGACCCTGTACTACGAAAAAGGCTGGGTGTTCTTCCCAGGCAAAAACTGCACGATCAACCCGTTCGTGGCCCTGCAGTACGCCTACTACAACGCCGAAGCCTTCAGCGAAACCGGTTACGACGCCATCGGTGATAAGAGCAACCTGGCCCTCAATGTGGGCGACATCACCCTGCACTCGCTCCGGACCTCCATGGGGTTGCGGCTGAGCCGCGACTTCTACATCGGAGCCAATCAGGACCACATGTTGACCCTGCGTTTGGACGGTGCCTGGATTCACGAACTGCTGGACCACACGACCCCGGTCGTCGATACGGCACACCAGGGTTACACCGACTATCCGATCTGGCACGTCAGCGGCAACAGCGCCGGTCGTGACTGGGCCAACATCGGGTTCGGTTTGGACTTCAACATCTGCCGTCGCCTGAAAGCCCTGATCGATTACGATTGCTTCTTCAACGAATCGATCGTGACCCACGGCGGTGCGGCGACCCTGCGGTTCGAGTTCTAACTGTTAAAAACAAGGATTCCTTCTCAGCCCCGGATCTGGTTCTCCACCTCCGGGGTTTTTTTACGCCTTCACCGGGGGTGGGATTTTTCTAAAATTTTGCTACAATACCCCCAGTTGGCATTTCGGGAACCTCACACTTCCCAAAACAACCCAAAACACAACGTCTTTTTAACGAGGTTATCATGATTGCAAAAGAAATCAAACGTGGCATGATCGTGGTCAGCAACGGCGAACCGTGCATGATCGAGGGCGTCAACGTCCAAACCCCCTCCGCACGCGGCGCGGCAACACTCTACAAATTTCGCGCCCGGAACCTGCTGAACAAACAAAAAGTCGATTTCACCCTGAAGGGAACGGAATCCATGAATGAGGCCGACTTCAGCAAACGCGAAGTCAAATACCTCTACAACGATCCGGAAAAATTCTACTTCATGGACAACGAAAACTACGAACAGTACGAAATCCCCGTGGACGACATCGGCGACGATAAATTCTACCTGAAAGAGGACCTGGAAGGACTTTACGTCATGATCTACAACGACGCCCCCGTCGGAATCTCCCTGCCGTTCACCGTCGTGCTGAAAATCACCCAGTGCGACCCCGGCGTGAAGGGGAACTCCGCCACCTCGCGGGCCAAACCCGCAACCCTGGAAACCGGACTGGTCGTGATGGTTCCTGAATACATCGAAGAAGGAACCGTCATCAAAGTCGATTCCCGCACCGGCGAATTCCTCGGAAGAGCGTGAATTTAATTGATTAATGGTTAATGGTTAATTATTTCGATTCCACCTTTTTTGTGGAGAGGTAAGCCGTCTCTTACACCAAGAAAACGGTACGAATAGCAGCCATTAGCCATTAGCCATTAGCCATTAACCATTAACCATTAATTAACACTATCGATCCGCACCATAACGGTCGATGTATATTTTCCAGCGCTGGGAGATTTTTTCTTCCAGTGCCGGAGCGATTTCAAACTTGTTTTTCTTGTAGTTTTTATGCTCCTCGGCATACTTTTCCAACGAGCCGCGAACCGATTCAAAATCCCCTAAATCGAGCTGCTGATAGACTTTTTCCATCGTTCCCACCTTGTCGGCACAGAGGTCTTCGTAGCGGATTTCGATGAGCTGGGATGGCTCCATGTCGGCGGAATCCCGGAAATACGCAGTGTACATCCGGGTGAGCGACTCGAACACAAGTTCTTCCAGATACGCACCGTCGGTACTCTGAAATGCTTCGCTTTCCAGGAACCGTTTCCAGAGATTCACGGTCGAAGCGTAAAGGGTGTAGGGATTTCGCGAGATGTGAATGAATTTGGCGTTGGGGAACATCTTCCGCAGAACCCCGACGCGGGCCGTGTGGGTCGGAGATTTCAACACCAACCGCCGGTCGTCGCGGTAGGTCAGCTCTTTCAGGAACCAACGCATTCCGTCCTGCCAGCGTTTCATTTCGGCATCGGTCAGGTTGGAGAGATCAAGGTATTTTTGGAGTTCCTCGTAACGCCCCTCCCATTTCATATTCCGCGGAAATGCCAGATGGTAATACGGCGACGGAATCCCCATCGAGCAGAGTGCGAATTCGTCCTCCTGCGGCGTCGTCCAGCCAAACGCAACGTTGTCCATGGGGCGTTTGTCGGGGAGCATGAGGATCGACGTGAGGAATTTCCGCGAAATGAGGAAGTGCTCTGCGGCAAAGCACGCGAAGGTGTCCGGGTAGCTGAACTGCGGGTCGCGAATGAGGATTTCGTGCAGCATGGTAGTGCCGCTTCGCCAATGCCCGATGATGAACACGGGGTCATGTTTCAGCTCCACGGCCTGAATTTTGGAGTCCAGAAACAGCCGTTCATACGTTTTCAGCGACGACGTAACACACCCGGCAAACAGATTAATGGCCGCCATCGGCCAACGGTAGGGATCCACCAAAAACCGGTTTTTCGCCAGGAGTTTCAGGAACGTGGAAAACCGCATTCCGTTCCAGATACGCGGCACCCACATTTTATCTTTGAATCCACCAGATTCTTTCAGTTTGACATCTTCCGGAAGTTTAGGCATTGATCTTCTCCTTCCCGCGTCTTACGACTCAACAAATATTCACCGCATTATAACAGGAATAAAAAGAAAGTCAATGTATTGGAGGAATTGATAATTGATAATTGATAATTGTGAACTGTGTTAAACTTGTAATTATGGTCATTGCGTACAACGCAACCCTTCAAAACGCGGCTTGAACAGAAATAAATATCAATTATCAATTATCAATTCCCATCAGTATGGTGCTCTCCGCCATTACGCGTGCAAAGATTCGCATAAGGGGTATAATCGATTCCCGTCGCAAGAAACGTTACGCTCCCGTCCGCCCTCGCAAAATGCGCTCCCCCCGGATGCTCACTGTTAAACGGAAGTCGGTTGCGAAAAAATGCAAACTTGTTCCGCTCCACATGCGCATTGAATTGCCCGCATTCCTTGGTTACGACATTAAAAATGTAAATCCCCGTCTTGCCGTCCGAGTTGCTCCCAAATAACCACGCCCGCACGTTGCCAGGATAAGCATAGTACGGAGACGACGAATCGTTGTCCCGCTGCATGAACTCCCCTATCATAAAAGTGTTGCTCAACCCGTCCCGAACCGTGGCTATCGGAACACTGTACGCCCACTGGAACATCCCATTACGCGGATACCCCTCCTCGCCATGATCCGAATAGTCCGCATTCGTCGGATAACATGCCACAGGATACGCCCTCCCATTCTCATCCTTCTCGCCCGACTTGCGAACTACACCCCCCACACCACTGTACGTCAATAATGCCCCGTAAAGGTACGATTCACTCCGCGTACAAACCGGCTCCTCCCCCCAACTCGGACAAATAAATGACGTTATCAACGTGTTCCGAACGTTCTTCCCCTCCGTGGTCGAACAAAACGCACTAAACGACATGTCCTGATCAATCTGCTGATACAACGCCCCCTGCTCCAAATACGGTAAAAGCAACGTGTAAAAACCAAACGTGTTCAGCCCCAACTTCCCCTTCCCCATCGGCTCCTTCTTCAAAACACTCTCCGGAAAAACATCCTTCTGCGCCGATGCGTAATTATGACACGCTAACCCCTGCTGCTTCAGATTGTTCGCACACTGCATCTTCCGCGCCGCCTCCCGCGCCTGCTGCACCGCCGGTAACAATAACCCCACCAACATCCCTATAATCGCTATCACCACCAACAACTCCACCAGCGTAAAGCCCGGCCCCGGGTGCGGGGCGGCACATAACGGCTGCCGCCGGTTGCAATCGCTCCGGGAGGCAGGCGCTGCGCTTCTGGCCTCCCTCTCATGAAGAACGGCCTCCGGCCCGGCTACGCCTACGCCTACGATGATTGAGGCGACTCCAACTTCCACCGGGATGCCTACCAGACCTTTTTCCAGCTTCTCCACCCTTCTTGCCATGCGTACGACTCCTCTTTCTCCCTGTTCCTTCGTTGATCTTACCATCACCATCCCCCCCCCTCACTCCGTGTATACCGCGACCTCGCCACCATTGCGCGTGGCCAGGTCCCGATACAACGTAAAGTCAATCCCCTCCGTTACAAAATGAACACTCCCATCCCCAAATGCAAAATTACACCCCCCCGGATGCTGACTCCCAAAAGACTGATGGTTCATTCGATTCGCCTTGTTCTCCGGACGATTGATCGGATTCTCACACACCTTCGCACAATAAAACGGCTGCGTGTTGCTGTTGTACGACCCACATATCCAACACCGCGCATAATACGGATACGTGTTCAACGAAACACACTCCCGTATCTTCGGCGCCGGAATCTCCCCTAACATCAACGTGTTGCTCAACCCGTCCCGAACCGACGCAAACCGTATGTCCTCCACCCCCCAGTCAAATAACCCATTGTGCGGCACGTCCCCCACCACACACTTTCGCACCAATACCGTCTCCGTTCGACCCTCCGACGCCTTCCGTATCGCCCCCGCATTCCCATTGTACGTCGATAATGCCCCAAACTCATGCGACGCCTTCGTCGATACCGGATTCTCCCCAAAACTCGGACACACATACGTCGGAATAAGCGTCGCCGCTATCTCACTCTGCGAACTCATATAATTCCACGCCGCCGTCCCCGTCGCCTGAAAATCAATCTGCTGATACAACGCCAACTGCTCCACATTGGGAAGAATGTACGCCAAAAAACTAAACCGACCATTCCCATCGTTGATCTTGTCACTCCCCGGCGGAAGCTTCTCATTGTGCCCCGCCGCATACGTATGACACGCTAACCCTATCTGACGCATGTTGTTCGAACACGACATCCGCCGCGCCGCCTCCCGCGCCTGCTGCACCGCCGGCAACAATAACCCCACCAACATCCCTATAATCGCTATCACCACCAACAACTCCACCAGCGTAAAGGCCGGCCCCGGGTGCGGGGCGGCACATAACGGCTGCCGCCGGTTACAATCGCTCCGGGAGGCAGTCGCTGCGCTCCTGGCCTCCCTTACTTTCAGAACGGCCTCCGGCCCGGCTACGCCTACGATTATTGAGCCGGTACGAACGGCCTCCGGCCCGCTTCCGACCGTGATAACATCGCCGGGAGGCTGACGCTTGCTTCGTGCCGAATTTCCCGCGTTTTTTCCCATTCGCATCTTTTTCTCTCCCCCAACCACGCCCATGAAAGATATTCCACCCCCCCATTATAAAACCTGCTACCATAAACCGCAAGTTTCCCACGGATTCATTTTGCGCAAACCCCATAACGTTTTTACGAATCCCCCGGATTTTCTTTAAAAAAGTTAGAGGCCTCTAATTGACAAACGCAACTTTTCGGTTATAATAACTCGCGTCGTTGAAATAATCTCGCTTTCAACCCCTTATTTTTTACATGGAGAGTTAGAGAACACTAACTTTAAAAAATGATCACACTCGACGCCTCGGTTCAGGAAAAGGAATTCCTGCATTTTTGGTTGACCAAAACGGCTGCCGTTCGCTGCGGCTGGAAACCCGGAGAACTCCTCCGATTCCGCTGGTACTTCACCTATCGCAACGAAAGAAACCAAATAAAACGCCTCCCCCTCCGACGTATCCTCGAACTTCTGGACCTCCCCTACCACATTCTGCGCAAGGAGGACGACGGAGTGCTCATCCTCTTTTATCACCCGGAAACCATGACGAAAACCCTTCGGAACCCCCAAAACGCCCGCTTTTTGGAACGCTTCGGTTTCCCCATGAACGGAACCCCGGCACGGCAGTTGGAAAGACTTCAGGAACGCTTTTCCAAAGTCACCATCCCACATGAAGTGGGAATTTTTCTCGGCTACCCACTCAAGGATGTCGTGGGGTTTATCCAGAATGCCCCCAGGGTCCCCGTTCGTGGAATGTGGCAAGTGTTCGGAGACCCACGTGAATCCCTGCGTATAATGGAAATGTATCGGGAAATCGAGACGCGAACGGAAACCATCCTGACGCTTTTCGACGACCTTAATCTCTGTTTGGAAAGAATTGCCGGAATCACTCCGGAGAAATGGAAGGAGGCTTGCTCATGCAAAGCGTAAAAGTTATCTATGGAAGTAGTACCGGCAGCACCCAAAACGCTGCCCTCGCCATCGCCCTTGCCCTGAACGGCACGGCCATCAACATCTCCGACGCCCAACCGGAAGATTTTCAGGCCGACCTGCTAATCCTCGGCACCTCCACCTGGGGATGGGGCGAACTCCAGGACGATTGGCTGAGCGGTATCAACAAACTCGATGCGCTCGACCTGAACGGAAAAAAGGTGGCCGTTTTCGGACTGGGTGATCAGGAAGGTTTCGCGGATACCTTCGTCGCAGGAATGAAAATCCTTGCCGACAAACTCGCCGAATGTGGTGCCATTCGGGTGGGCGAAACCTCGGCAAAAGGGTATTCCTGCACTTCCTGCGACGCCATTCAGGATGGAAAATTCTGCGGCCTGGCACTCGATGACACCAACCAGCCCGAAAAAACCGCCTCGCGAATTTCCCTCTGGGCCGAAGCGCTGAAAAAAGAAGGGTTGGAAGCGTAAGCGACTGCCTCCCGGTGATGTTGCAACCGGCGAAAAGCCGTAGTGTGTCGCCCGCACCCGGGCCGCTTCCAACCTCTGGGGAGGAACC
>JAUNBJ010000131.1 GCA_030535245.1 Planctomycetia bacterium
AATTATCAATTATCAATTCACGCCGTGTGTTACGGCAATTTGGTGAAAACGATGTTTCGGAACTGCACGTCGTCAAGCGGTTGGCTGAAGCGGAGCCAGAGCGATACCATGCGTGTGACGGCGGGGTCGAAATTGGTGTCGAACGTCATGCGGTACGACTGCCATGTTTTCCCCAGAGGCACTTTTTGCGTCACACTTTTTTCGTTTGACAGCAGCAGTGCTTCCAGCGGAACCGGGTCGGGAGCGTCGCAGCGGGCGTCGAACGTCAGCACGTAGGTTCCGTTTCCATGACGCAAGAGACCGTCGGTGATGTTGCAGTGCATTCCACTGTGGCGTTGGATTTTCCGTAGGGAGTAAATCACCGTGTCCCCATCTTTTAGGGTTTCCAGCTTTACCATCCACGACGGAACCCGTTGCCAGACGCTCTGGATCGGGTTCGTTTCCGCGACCAGGTTTTCGTTTTGACGGGTTTCCTTTCGCCGGACAATCCCGGAAAAAGGAGCGTCGCCCGGAGCCGGGAATTGCTGGGAATCCCCAATAAACAGCTTGTTCGGGCAGCGGTAATCCACCTCGTGACGGTCGGGGAAAAGGGGAATCTGGTCGGTCGTTTCCGCCTCATGGAGATGGATGGTGATCCATTCCCGTCCGGTAATTCGGTTGTCGGGGAGGGAAGTCAGCCGCTTGCCGGCGACGTACAGGTTCGTAAAATCGAGCGTGTAGTTCTTGGTGAACAGGGATTTGGGGCCGTTCGTTACGCGGAACATGGAGCCAATCTTTCCGATCGACAGGTAGTGCGACGCCCCGGTCGATTCGGGGAAGGAGGCGTTCTCAAAAACGAACGTTTTCGGCAGCTCGCCCATGTTACGTCCCTGAAAAATCCATGGGAACAGCGTCGCATCCACCGCCGTAAAATTCCGGAAATGCAGGGCGATCGTCTGTGGTTTTGTCGCGGGGGTTTCCTTGCCGTTGTAGTAGTTGTTGATCAACCCCTCGTCGCACCGAAAGACGTCGATGTTTTCCAGCTCCACCGGGGTTTTGAAAGACGACTGCGGGAAAATCGCCGCGCACGACGTGCCGATGGCCACGTTGCGGATGGTCAGTGGCTGCGAACCGCTCAGCACCAGTGCATTGTCGCCAACGTACAGCCACGCGTTCTCCACGACGGTTCCCGGCCCACCCCAGAAGCTGATTCCGTCGGTACACATCATCGACGACATGGCCTTGATGTTGAACAGTTTCGTTTCCGGAGAGCCGGCAATGTAATTAAACGTTCGGGCATCGATCAGTTTCACGTCGCGAACCGTCACGTTCCTGGCGGCAGTACAGAGGAAACCGAGGGAGCTTTTCGTCTGATCGTATCGGAAGATATTGCTCAGCGGGTCTAAAATCATGCCGCGTCCATGAACGAGCGTGTTTTCCCCTTTAATGGTAAGCCTGGCATTCAGCACGGCGCCGGGCGCGATGTAAATTTCGTGAATTTCCGGGCCGGTCGTGATCCGTCCATCCCGTTCCGGAGCGTCGAGCCAGGAATCCACGTACAAAACCCCCGGTTCCCCCTTCTTCGGAATCGATTCGGGGTCTTCCGGAGCGTCGGCAAACAGCGAAAGGATGGTGTTGTTATCGTCGTTGAACTGGACGCCAAAATAAACCGGCCGATCGAGCCAGACCGAAAGCACCCCGTCTCGGAACGTACTTTTCAGCCGCCGGCTGGCCGGGAAAACCTTGTAGCACGAAATATCCTGCCGCACCGTAATGTCCACCCGCACTGGCGAACCGGAAAACGCGAACTCGCAGAACCTGCGGTAACAATCCCCACCATGGCTACGCCCCGATAGGATGGATCGCTCGGTATGGTTGTAGACCACCAAATCCCGCGTGGTTTCGTTTTGCGTAACGGTCACGCCATATGCGTAATCCCGACGAATTTCCTCCGGGTACTCCGGGTACACGACCAGCGTATCCCCCGCCAAACCCAACAGCAGCGAAAGCAAACAGCCCTGCAAAAACATCTGTTATCCCTTTCCTTTCTTATCCTCATTTTCCTGTGGGTCGGGAATGGAATCCTCGCCCCAGTGTGTAAAATCGGTTTCCACGGCATCCGTTTCCACGTTCTCAAGCGACGTGGCATCCAGCGAAACGCCTGCCGTCTGCCTCTCCAGCCGGATTTTGCGAAACGCCCTGTCCTCCCGCGTAAACAGGAAGTACGACGAAATGCCCAACACGAACAAAAACGTAAACACCACGCAGGCCAGCAGGTTGAACCAGAATAAATCCAACGGCTTGGGGGGCGGGAGCAGGCTGGGGCGCCCCCCCATCAAAAGCGGCGCGAGCCGAACGACCGGTTTCCCCTTGTCGTCCACCCCACGATACCCCCACGTGTTGAAAAAGAACGCCGGAACCGTAATATCCACCCGATACCCCGGCCCGCTGCCCGGCTTGATCTCCTTGGGAAGCTGCCGCGTCAGCACCACAATCGGGTTGTCCTGCGAATCCTGGGTGTAGAGGAAAATCTCGTAATACTGCGAAATCCCCAGCCGCGAAATCACGTCGTCGTCCTCCACATGAATCGGTACAATCTGTCGTGCCGTGCCGCGAAGGAAGAAAAAATTCCCCCGCTCCCCCACCGGACGGGTAAACAAGGGGGCTACGGTGTGGTATCCCGTCCCCTTCTCAAAACGTTCTTTAGGGTCGTTTTTCCGAGCGTCAGAGAGGATTTTCTTCCACTCCTCCGGCGGCACCCGCCCCACCGTGTACATAAGCTGGTAAAAACATTCCCGATTCTGGAGCGTCAGTTTCAAATCCCGGCTCCTGGAACGTGTGTCGGTCGGGGCCAGCGGTTTGCTGTCCAGATCGTCGAACCGCCCGTAATCCATCCCCAGCCGGCCCAGCACCGTGTCCGGATACCATGCCAGCCGATCCGCCAACAGATACAACCGGTTTCCTTCCCCCTTTTTAATGAAAATCGCCTGCGCCCCAACCGAATATGGCCCTTTCGCCACGTCGATTCCATCGGCAAACGCTCGTGGAACACGGTTGCAAATCAGGTGGATTTCCCGCCCGTCCGTCAACCGTAGTTCGCAAAGATAATATCCCCGCAGCTGATATCGACCTGCCACATCCTCCGGAAATGGGGTGAACGCGACCTTTTCAAGCGTTCCATCCACACGGTACGCGTCGAACCGCCGCTGCGCCAGTTCCTCGCCGGATAGCGCATCGAGCGACGCCAACGCACTTTCCGGCTGGCACCACCGGTCGAGCAGCTCCAGACGAAAAACCTTCATCTGGTACTGAAAAAAGAGGATGTTTTCTTCCGCCTCGTTCCACGCCGTCCCATCGGTAAACGAAGTACGCGTGGATGGACTGACGTCGTACATGTCCCAGTAGTCCCGCATACTTTCCAGCGGCGGCGGAAGCGGCTGGGTGGTTTCGTTCGTCTCTGGAACCTCCGTCGGTTCGGGCGACGCTACGGAAACCGGAACCTCCTCGCCCATCGCCACGATCGAAAAAAGCAGCAGGAATAAAAACGTTCGCATAAAACCTCCAGAAACCGGCTGGCAACCGCCATTAAGGGGCCAACAAAATATCCATCACCTGGTCGTGCAAAACCCCGTTCGTCGCGATCCCGTCGCCGCCGGCAGGGGTGATTTTGTCCGTCCAGTCGGTAAACAGCCCCCCCGCCTCCTGGATGATCGGAAGCAACGCGGCAGCATCCCAGAGACTCATTTCCGGATCGACCATCACGTCGGCCCGCCCTGTCGCCACCAGCAGATACCCGTAACAATCCCCCCACGTCCGGGCCTGTTGCGACGCCTTCAGGAGCCGCTCCCAACGGTCATGCCGGTTCGTCTGGTAAAACGTCATCTGCTCGCTGGTCAGCACCAACGCCTCCGAAAGCGTTTGCGTTGCGGAAACCTTCGCCGCCACGGGAGGTTTTTCCCCCTTCACGTACCACGCCCCCTTGCCAATCTGGGCGTAAACCGTTTCGTCGAGTGCCGGCATCCGAATCACGCCGATCAACGGTTTGCCGTTGTATTCGATTCCGATGAGCGTCCCGTACAACGGCACCCCATGGATGAACGCCTTCGTTCCGTCAATCGGGTCGAGAATCCAACGGTAGCCGGACTTCCCCCTTTTCTCTGGAAACTCCTCGCCCAGAATCCCGTCGTCCTCAAACGCCGTCTCGATACGCTTTCGCAAAAGCAGCTCGGTACTCCGGTCGGCAATCGTAACCGGAGTGGAATCCTCCTTCATTTCCACCTGAAAGTTGTCTTTCTGGAAATATTGAAGCGTGTTTTGCCCCGCGTGCTTCGCAAGGCCAACCGCAAATTCAAGTCGGTTCGCTGTCATGGGTTCCTCTCCTGGAAACGCTTTGAATTGACAATTGATAATTGATAATTATTTCTGTTCAAGCCGCGTTTTGAGTGGTTGCGTTGTACTCAATGCCCATAATTACAGGTTTAATACAACTTCAAATTATCAATTATCAATTGCCAATTCCTCCAATTGCCAAAGTTTACCCCGTTAGAGGATTGGGAGGAATAACCCCACCCTTTCCAAAAACGGTTTGAACCAAAGCAATTATCAATTATCAATTATCAATTATCAATTCATTACGGTTCAGCTCAATTTTAGGGGTGAGTCTGGTGGGTCTGAATCGCACGGATGATCTGGTCCACGTCGTTTTCGACGGGGATGGGGTTGTTTGCGAAATCGCACGACGTTACTCCACGAACGGCAAGGGTTTCGTCGAATTTTTTGGGGTCGCCGCTGTGGTATGCGACCGTGGCGGTGGGGTCTTTGAGCTGGTGTCCGGTCAGCACGCACACGACCCGTTCGTCTTTGCCGATAACCCCTTCTTCACGAAGCAGTTTCGTTCCTGCGACACTGGCGGCACTGGCCGGTTCGCAACCGAATCCACACGCTCCCACGCGGGCTTTGGCGTCGAGAATCTGTTGGTCGGTGACTTGCCGCACCACGCCGTCGCACCACTCCAGAGCACGGAGGCATTTTTCCAGATTCACCGGACGGTTGATTTCAATGGCGCTGGCAATTGTCGAGGCACGGCGGTTCTCGGCGTTCATCCGGTCGAAATATCCCTGGATTGCCACACGGTCGGGCTGCCCGCCGTTCCAGCGAATCC
This sequence comes from Planctomycetia bacterium, assembly GCA_030535245.1. Lineage (GTDB taxonomy): Bacteria > Planctomycetota > Planctomycetia > Pirellulales > Thermoguttaceae > RGIG3701. The sequence continues at coordinate 5,141 of JAUNBJ010000131.1, forward strand.
CCTGCTTTTCGTAAAGTTGGTACAGCGTGTCGGCGCCTGCCGCGTTAATCACTGCCAGCCGTGGGATCCGATCGATAAGCCCCAGCATTTTCAACTCGTGAAACGCCTTGCCAAACGAGCTGGAATTGCCCAGGTTCCCGCCCGGAACCACAATCCAGTCCGGAACCTGCCACCGCAGTGCTTCCAGAATCCGGAACATGATCGTTTTCTGCCCTTCCAGCCGGAACGGGTTGACACTGTTCACCAGGTAAATTCCAAGGTCTTTGGAGACTTCCTTCACCCGAGCCATGGCATCGTCGAAGTCGCCATGGATTTGGAGCGTCAACGCCCCGTAGTCCAACGCCTGCGACAGTTTGCCGTAAGCGATCTTTCCGGAACCGATGAAAATGATCGCCTTCATCGTTTGCAGGCACGAACAGTACAACGCCAACGATGCCGACGTGTTCCCCGTCGAAGCACATGCGGCCGACTTCGCCCCGACCAGGCTGGCGTGCGTCGTGGCGGCGACCATGCCGTTGTCCTTGAAGCTGCCGGACGGGTTCATCCCCTCGTATTCCAAAGAGACCCTGCCCGGATTCATGCCGATGAATTCCGCCACGCCGTCCGACGCTCGCAGGATCGTCTGCCCTTCGCCCACCGTCACGCACTTCTCCAGCTTCGTAAATGGAAGCAGGTCGTGAAATCGCCAGACCCCGGAAAAACGTTGCGGAACGTGCCGCTCGGACCAATATTTCTCAAAATGCTGAAGATTCTTTGGCACCTCCATGTGGTCCCAATCGTACTGAACATCCAGCAGGTTGCCGCACTTTGGACAGGCGACCAGCACTTCATCGACGGAATAGGTGGCTCCACAGTCGGGAGCGATACATTTCTGGAAAACGTTATCGGACATGATCCCCTCTTGGGTTTTAAGAGAAAAAAATAAATACCTACTCAAGATATTGTAACACGCCCCCTGATTGTTTCAAGGTGGGAGGCGGCTCAATGATTAATGGATTAATGGTCAATGGTTAATGGTTAATGATTGGAGCCGTGGACGAAGCGAAGCGTAGTCCCGGAGCACTGGAATGCGTTCACCCTTGCTTTTCCGGAACTACGGGCTAAAGCCCTCCGTTCACGGCTCCACACGGAACATTAACCATTAACCATTAAAATAAGAGAGGGCTTTTCAGGGGTTAAAGGCTGCGGATTGGCAGGTCGCGGGGAACTTCGGTGTAGCTCAGTACGGGCATGGCAGGGAGCACGGCTTCGGTCAGGCGACGTACTGCGGCACGAATCTGCGGCGAAACCAGCAACACGGCCGGCGTCCCGGACATCGCGCATGCGGTGTACCGAACGGAAAGAGTCTTGCAAAACGCGTCGCAGTCGGTCGGTTCCAGGTGCGTTACCAGATCGTCGTCCGTATAATCGAAACCGTCGCGGATTTTTTCCTCAAATTCCTGCGGCACCGACAAAACATGGAGGCTGCCGTCCGGGTCCAGATGCCGGGAAGCGATCCAGCGTCCCAGTTTTTGTCGGGCAAAATCGGCAAGCCGCACCGGGTTCCGGGTCTGCGAAATATGCTCGCCAAGCGCTTCCAGAATCGTGCCGAGGGAACGGATGGAAACCCGCTCCGCCAACAAAAGCTGGAGCACACGCTGCACTTCGCCAACCGTCATTTTGTCGGGAATCAGCTCCCGCACCACGACCGGGGAACGCTGGGCCAATGCGTCCAGAAGCCGTTGGGTCGCGTCCCTGGAAAGAAGCTCCGGGGCGTATTTTCGGGCCGATTCCGACAGATGTTCCACCAGCACATCCTGCGGGGAGAAAATACGAAAACCGTACTCCTTCGCCTCCTCCGTGGCTTCGGGAGCGACCCAGTACGCGGGCGTTCCGTGAACGGGGGCTTTCGTGGCCAATCCCTGGGGCGTCCCGGTGATGAAAACATCCTCCACCGCCAGCCATTTCCCCAGCCGCACTCCCCCTTCCGCTACGGGGCTGCCGTTGACACGAATCCGGTATTCCGACCCGCCCAGATTTTTCCCATCACAAACCCGAACGTTGGGGAGCAAAAAACCCAATTCCCGCGCCAATTCGGCACGCACGTCGGCAATCCGGTCGAGCAGCTCCCCGTCCGCCCACGAAACCAACGCGTCGCCCAGTTCCAGCTCCACCGAATCGAGAATGAGCAGATCGCCCATACGTACCTGTTTCCGCTCTTTCGCGGCGTCGTTTTCCTGGCGGGCGGCATCCTTCCGAGCCTGCTCTTTCTTTTCCGCATCGAGGAACCACGCCACGGCGACGCAGACGGCTCCCAGCAGCAACAGCGGAATCCGTGGCAGCTCGGTAAACGCCAGCAGTGCCAAAAAAGCCGCCGTCATCAGCAGTGCCTGCGGACGGGAGAAAACCTGATCCACCACATCCCCCGGCAGGTCGTTTTTCCGATTGCTTCGCGTCACCAGAAGCCCTGCGGAGATCGCCACCAGGAACGCCGGAATCTGGCTTACCAGCCCGTCGCCAATGGTCAGCCGGGTGTACAGGTTCGCAATTTCCGGTAGCGACATTTTCCCTGAGAAAAGCCCGATGCACATGCCGCCTGTGATGTTCACGATCGTAATGCAGATTCCCGCCACTGCGTCGCCCCGGACGAATTTACTCGCCCCGTCCATCGCCCCGTAGAAATCGACCTGATCGGAAAGCTCCGCACGGCGTCGTACCGCCTCGTCGGGGGTGATGGTGCCTGCCTGTACGTCGGCGTCGATAGCCATCTGCTTGCCGGGTAAACCGTCGAGGATGAATCGGGCGGAAACCTCGCTGATACGCGTCGCCCCTTTCGTAATCACGATGAACTGGATCAGCACAATAATCAGGAAAATCACAAACCCCACCACCACGTTGCCGTTGGTGACGAAATTGCTGAACGCATTAACCACCTGCCCGGCAGCCAGCGTCCCCTGCTCTTGGGCATGGGACAGGATCAGTCGGGTCGTCGCGATATTCAGGCCGAGTCGAAACAGCGTCACGGCCAGCAAAACCGACGGGAAAACACTAAATTCCAACGGCGTGCGGATGTAAATTGTCGTCAGCAAAATCAGCACTGAAAGCGTAATGTTGAACGCCAGCAGCACATCCATCACCATCGGCGACAGCGGGACGAGAATAATCAAAATCGACGCCAGTACCGCCAGTGGAAAAACCAGCGACCGGACATTGGGGAGTAGGTGTTTCATGCCGGAAGCATAGCGAAGTTTCCAGAAAAAGTCAAGAGAAAAACTTCGTCCCGGCAGATTCCCCCGCCCCTCCTCAGGAAATGATATTTAACTCATTAATCAATATTTTATGTCGTTCCGGTTAGTTTTCTGTTAGAATGGCTTCGTGAACCCTTTTCTACTGGATTCTTTTCACGATTCTCTCGATAAAATCCACTGTTCAGGGAACGAAACGGCTCACGGAAAAAGCCGGAAAGAAACTCGACGAAAGGATTCGATATGAAATACGTCTCTACCGCAATACTCGGAATAGCGATGCTGCGTTTCCTCTGTGGATTTGTGTACGCTGAGGAGACGATGATTTCCGTTCCCGAAAAGGAGTGGGAGCAGGTACGGGCAGACCTGGCAGCCATTCAGGAATCTCTGAAAACGGAAAAAGAAAAGGCGGATGCCAAAAAGAAGGCGGAGGAAGAAAAGAAACGGACTTCCCCAAAGACGACATGGAGCGGGCGGTTCTATTTCGACGGGGCGGCGTCACATTTGAACGACGACGGCGAGGCGATTCTGGGGGACGAAACGAACGGAACGCGTTTCCGTACCGCCCGGCTTGGGGTGAAGGGGTCACTTTACGACATGATCGAGTACGAGTTGGAGGTCGATTTTACCGGTTCCAGCCTGGGGGCTAAAAACGTTTTTGCGGGATTGAAAAATCTGCCGTGCGGTGTGGACGTCCGTTTGGGGCATTTTAAGGAACCGTGGAGTCTGGAAAATCTTTCGTCCAGTACCCGTTCGGTGATGATCGAGCGTTCGGTGCTGAACGGTACGAAGGATATTTGTGGCGGGCGGAACAACGGGCTGATGCTGCACAACTGGCATACGGCCGACCGCTGGACGTGGGCCGTGGGAGGGTTCGCGGCGAGTATGCCGGAGGCGTTTACGTCGGTGGACATGCGGCACCATCTGGCGGCGACTGCCCGCGTGACGTTCCTCCCCTTTTACACGGAGTGTCCCAACGGAAGCCGCTACCTGTGGCACCTGGGGGCCAGCTATTCGACACGCTGCTACAATCGAGAGAATGCCGCGGCGTATAAAACCTCGTTCCGGACGGGAGCCGATTCTGCAATCGCCCAGTCCATGATGGACAGCGGGGTGCTGGATGGTCTGGATTCCCTCAACGCGTTTCTGGTGGAATCGACCTGGATTCGCGGCCCCTTAAGCGTCGATTTCGAGCAGGCGTTTTTCTGGATGGACGACGTGTACGCAGGGGATGCGACGGTGCAATCGGGGTACGCACAGGTTTCGTACTTCCTGACCGGAGAGAGCCGGAACTACCAGAAAAAGGGGGGTTATTTCGGACTGGTGGAGCCGAACAACCCGTTCGTCCGGACGTGCAAGGAGGGGGTTGGATTCTTCTCCGGGCCGGGAGCGTGGGAAATCGCATACCGATGTGCGTGGATCGATTCCGGCGAACTGGTCTGCACGCATTACGACACGGCAAGCGTTCAAATGGGGAAAACCGTCAACCACGTCTGGGGAGTGAACTGGTACTGGAACAAAAACTGCCGCTGGATGTTCAACTACGTGCTGGCCAACACGGACTACGAAGGCCGCTACGCCGGAAAACATGGACGCGAACAGGTCTGGGAAGCACGCGTTCAGGTCGTCTTTTAGTGAAATTGATGATTGATAATAATGGTAAATGGTTAATGGTTAATGGTTAATTATTTCGATTCCATCTTTTTTGTGGGGGGCAAGCAACC
>JAUNBJ010000132.1 GCA_030535245.1 Planctomycetia bacterium
GAGGAACCCTTTTGAAAAAGAGGTTCCTCTCCAAACCTCTCCTCCCAAAACTTTTCAGTGCGCTCACTGCGTTCGCTATATAAATTAATATTTTTCTGAAAAATTTTCTGAAAAAATCTCTCTTTTCAACCTGCGGGTATTGACAAATACGGGGGGGGGGTAGAATAGTGCTGTGTAAAAAAATAAATTAATAAGAGCGAACGCAGTGAGCGCACTGAAAGTTTTTTGAAGGAGAGTTTGAGAGGAAACAATTTTTCAAAAATGTTTCCTCTCAAGAGGTTGGAAGCGCAATCGTTTTAACTATCGCGCATCCCGCCTCTGAGGAGGAACCCTTTTGAAAAAGAGGTTCCTCCCCAGACCCCACCTCCCAAAACTTTTTACTAAGGATTTATTTTCGTGACGGAACAGTAGGCTGGAATCGCGATAAGATTCACAATACTGATTTGTTAGCGTCGGCCTTTAGGCCGTTCGCGGTGTACGAAGGGATTGATTCGAACCGCCATGCACTACGAAAATCTACGCAAGCGGCCTAAAGGCCGACGCTAACGGACCCGGTACGACCGGGAGCGACTACGGCTGCCGCCGATTGCAACATCACCGGGAGGCAGGCGCTTTCGCTTCTGGCCTCCCTGCCCCAGGTGCGCCCGGTACGACCGGGAGCGACTACGGCGGCGGGTGACTTTACGTATTCCGTACAATCCATACAGCCTTTGCGGACGTGGCTCAAAAAGCCTTTTCGGTGGAAATATTTTTATCCTTTTGGGGGGCATTCTCTTGAAAAAAGAGAAGGGTGGAGGTATAATGGAGGAAAAGGTATTTCCTCACTAAAAACTTTGGGAGAAAGTCATGTTTTCAAAAATTCGACTTGGGCTTGTTTTGCTGGCGTGTGGTGGCGTAAGCGTTTTGTTGGCCGCAGATAAGGAACTTCAGGAAGCCAGAGCGGCGAACCGTGCTGCGGTGAAGGCGATGGCTCAGGGGGCGAAAACGGTGAAACTCGACGCACAGGCTGCGGACGGGGCCGTGGAAGTGGATCTCTTCAAGGCCATTGAGGACGACCAGATCGCTGCGGGCGTCATGCAGAACGACATGAAGGGGGGAAAACTCTTTATCCAGAACAAGACGGACAAGCCGCTTAGCGTGAAGGTTCCGGCGGCGTTCGGGACGCGTCCGATTCTGGCCCAGATGGATGGCGGCGGGGGGGGCAACCAGCAGCAGATGTTCGGCGGCAACGGCATGGGGGGCGGCGGCATGGGCGCCCCCCCGCCCCGGCCGGCGCCGGCCAGGGCCCCCGCTTCATGAACATCCCTCCGGAAAAAGTCACGGCGGTGGCGTATCGGTCGGTCTGCCTGGAATATGGCAAGCCGGTTCCCAACGCGTCGAGTGCCTACGAACTGGCCCCGATCGACGAGGTAACGGACAAGCCGGAAGTGAAGATTCTGTGCGAGAACATGAATCGGTTCGACTTGCGTGCGGCCCAGTTTGCGGCATGGCACATGAACAGCGGCGTGGCGGCGGAATATCTGGCGAGCGAAACGGTGCTGCGTGGCAACGGGCAGCGGGTTCCGAATTTTACTCCTCAGGAAGTGCAGCAGGGATTGATGTTGGTTCAGATGGCACGTCAGGCGGCGGAAGCGGCCAAGGCACCGGCCCAACCCTCCAGCAGCGGGTATTGAACCGCCAGCCTCCATGGATAAAAAGAAGATCGGACAAATTCGGCAGCAATACGATTTGGTAATTCATAATGCCGAAAATGCGGATATAGAGTTTTGGTATGCTCGTGAGCTTATGCCGTTGCTCGGTTATGACCGCTGGGAAAATTTTGACAGGGTCGTGTGCCGTGCTATGGAGTCGTGTGAAACATCTGGAGTAGCGGTCTCCGATCATTTTCGTGAGGTCACGAAAATGGTCGAACTCGAACTCGGCAGCGGTGCCCAGCGATCCGTCAAGGATTATATGCTCACGCGTTATGCCTGTTATCTGATTGCGCAGAACGGCGACCCGAAAAAAGAAGAAATCGCGTTTGCACAAAGTTATTTTGCGGTGCAAACGCGGTTTGAACAAAATAATTATCAATCACCAATTATCAATTATCAATTTAATAACATGCCGGGGATTACAGGAACATCCATTCTCCGCTCTGGAACACGTAAAGTCCCAGGAGCAGGTTGGTTACGGCATGAAAGACCACGGCGTCCCAGATATTGCGGGTACGGGCGGAAAACCAGGTAACGGCGCTGAACCAGAGGATGGCGGCGACCGCTTCGCCGGGGTGTGTGGCGGCAGCATACACGAGGGTGGTTCCCCAGACCATGGGGGTAAGGGTACCAAACGGAACGGTTTGCCAGTGATCTCCCAGCACGTACCGCAGGAGGAATCCTCGCAGGAAGAATTCCTCCATGATGGGGACGACGAGAGCCAGACCGATGAGCCGAACGATCCAGAACAGGTTGGCCTGATCGGGGGAGAGGTTGACAAACGGGTTGTACCCGCTTCGGACTCCCAGGGCGACGTTTTGCCCGGCAAAGGCCAAAATCTGCTTTTCGAGATTCAGGTGGCAGACGCCGACCCAGACCATGAAACCGACGGCGCCGGCCAGCACGGCCAGCCAGGTTTGGCGGGTGAATCGGAGGGGGAACTCTTTCCTCCACCACACGAAGCAGACGAGCACGGCGAGCGTCGTGACGGCGATTTTCAGGGAATACACCAGCGGGTAGAGCCGGTAGGGAACCATGGCTTCCGCATCGTGAACGGCGGAGGTGGGTTCCCATCCACCGATAATCATGAAAAGAAGAAAGGGCAACAGCAGGGTCCATCCGGGCGTTCGGACGTTGGAAACGGGTTTATCCATAAAATTTCTCCGAAAATTCCTGACTTTTTTGCATGGAACGCTTCCCGGTGCTTGACGTTTGTTCCGGGAAAGTGTACTCTATAAGGTAAAGTGTTTCTTTATTGGAATATCATACCCGTTTGGGCGGTTTATGTCCATGGGTATCCAGGCAAAGCAGTGGCAAAACCTATGAAAAAAATCCTTTTTAGCGTCGTCGTTTTAGGAATCCTGGGTTCTTTCGTGCCGGCGTGGGGGCAGAGGGACTTGAGCGGGCAACGGACCCGAGTTGTGGAATTTTTGACTCAGGCCTACGGCAGTCAGGCCAAAGCGGGAACCAAGGTGGATCCCGAAGAGGAGAAAGTCGCAAAAGCATATTTTGACTGGCAGATCACCCGTTGGACACAAGATGACAAAGACATCGAGATTCCCTATTATCGGGACGAGCTTCTGAAAATTTATCGCCAGTTGGGAGAGGACGACAAGTCGCTTGCACTGGCCAACGGTCAGGTGGTTCCCATCCTGAAAAAATACATCAACAGTCCGGAACAGGAAATGATCGTTCGCTACAATGCGGTGATCCTTTTGGGGGATTTGAACGAGAAACAGGTGTCCGGCGGCAAGCCGGTTCCACTGGCCGACGCACGAAAAACGCTGGATACGCTTTTAAAAGGGAAGGATACGGAACCGGCAATCCGGGTGGCGGCCCTTCGCGGCCTGGTGCGTCATGCAGGGGCGAATATTCCGGATGCGGAAAAAGAACGCCTGGCCGGGGTTTTCGATACGTATGCGTTCGTGAAACCGCCGGAAACCGGAGTGGACCCGCCAGAGGTGATCTGGATGCGGGATTTGGCCCTTCAAGGATTGGCCGCCGCCGGAGCCTCCGGAGCCAAAGGGGAACGAGTGGAAAAACTCCTCACCATCGTGAGTACGCAGGATTTATATGATTTGGACACGCGAACGCGGGCGGCACAGGCACTGGGACGAATGACGAAACTGACCCCCGCCATGCTGGGGAAAGCCCGCAAGCCAATGCAGGTGTACGAAATGGTCGCACAACTGGCAGCCGAAGCGCTGACGGCGGAAAACCACCGGAAATATCGCTTGCGAAGCGGTGTGATGGAAGGCTTCGAAAGCCGCGCTACGGCCCGATACGCAGAAACCATGTCCCCCGAAGAAAACGCCATGCAAATTCGATCCCTTCGCCAGCGAACCAAAGCGGTCGCGGTGGTCTTTTACGACGTGTTGAACCCGACCCGGTCCCAGCTTTTCGCCATGCTTTCGACCTCCGAAAAAACAAAAGCCCAGAAGATCGCCCGGAAATTACGGGATATTCGAGATAAATTCGACAAAGTGGGCGAAACGAAAGAAAAAACCCAGAAGGAAAAAGATCGGGAACGGGAGCGGAATCCAGAAGGGGATATGATGGAACGTTACACTCCAACCGATCAGGAACTTTCCTTCGAGAAACTTCAGATGGATATGGAAAAAGAGCTGGGACTGCTTTACGATTTGCTCCAAATGGACAAAAGCGGCCTGGAACTGAAGAAAAGACGCCCGACAAGCAGCTCCATGCGACGTTTTTAGTGTTACCCCGGCCCGGTACGACCGGGAGCGACTACGGCTTTTCGCCGGTTGCTACATCATCGGGAGGCAGGCGCTTTCGCTTCTGGCCTTCCTGCCCCGGGTGCGGGGCGGCACGCTACGGCTACCGCCGGTTGCTACATCATCGGGAGGCAGGCGCTTACGCTTCTGGCCTCCCTTATTCTATCGTTCTATTGCACTTCTTCTATTGTTCTATTGCACTTCCAACCTCTGGGGGAAACCGTCTCACCCCATTTTTTAGTGCGTACCCTGCATTTACCAGGGACATAGAACGTGGCATTTTGTTTGCGGCAAAAGGTTGCCGTAACGCATTTTTGAAAATTGCCGTTGTTATTTTTGCGGCAAAAAGAATCTCCAAATATCAAAAATCGCCCTCCAAACACAAGATATTGTGTTTTTCAAGAAGTATACGTCAATGCGTCTTTTCTTCCAAAATATGCCATTTATTCCCATTCTGCCGGTCAAATAAAAAATTTGGAAAAATTTCCTGAAAATTTTGGCCTTTTTTGAAAAGTTCGAGCAGGTCTTGTAAACAATTTGTAATTGTCGCAACCTGTTGATATATAATGGTTTACATTGCCAGAAGCCGTGATTTCGGGATTTTCCGTAAGGGGAGGGAAAATGTCGAAAGTCCTTTGTTTTACGGGGTCTGGACGCCTTGAGGTGGACGTCCTTGACGGAAAGAGAAAGTCATGTTAAACTTGTCCCATCAATAACACGATATTGTGTGAGTAAGAGATACAGACACAACATCTTGTTGTTTATGACAGGTTTTCCACACCGTTGCCTCCCGTATGAAAGAGGACGCGTCGATACCTTGAGGGGGTTTCAATGTTCCTTGGGAGTGCTCGGAGGAAGCCTGGGGGACGGAACCGCGTAGAATCCACGGAAGGAATTTCTGGCACTGTTCAGGGTGTCTGTATTTCTGACTGGGGATGAAGAACTGTCGGTTTCCGTTGGGCAAGTTTCATAGAATATGGGAGAGGAGTTTGGAATGTCAACAGTTCAGGCCATTCAGGATCAATTGGTATCTGGAATACGCGTAGCTCCGGTATTTTGTCCGGAAGACGTGGCGGATCCCTTTGAAACGGTAACCTGGGATTTACGGATTGCTCAAATTAAGGGGGACAAAGGCGAACTTATTTTCGAGCAAAAGGACTGTGAGGTGCCGTCCGATTGGAGCCAGTTGGCGACGAACGTGGTGGCCAGCAAATATTTTTTTGGGGAAATCAACACGCCGCAGCGGGAAAAGAGCGTTCGGGATTTAATCTATCGGGTGACGCGAACGATTGCGGACTGGGGGCAGGAGGATGGTTATTTTGCTTCCAAGACCGATTCGGAGAATTTCTATCGGGAGTTGACGTATCTTTGCCTGCACCAGATGGCGGCGTTCAATTCGCCGGTCTGGTTTAACGTGGGGCTTTTCACGCAGTATCATCTTCATGGGGCGCCGTGCAACTGGGCGTGGAATCGCAAGACGCGGCAGATCGAGCAGCCGGAAAATTCCTACGAGTACCCCCAGGGTTCGGCCTGTTTCATCCAGAGTGTCGAGGACAACATGGAGGACATCATGGAGCTGGCCCGCAGCGAGGCGATGTTGTTCAAGTTTGGTTCGGGGACAGGGACGGACCTTTCCACGCTTCGCAGTTGTCGGGAAAAGTTGTCGGGCGGGGGGCGTCCTTCGGGGCCGTTGTCGTTCATGCGGGTTTACGATCAGATTGCGGCGGTGGTCAAGAGCGGTGGCAAAACACGTCGTGCCGCGAAGATGCAGTCGCTGAAGGTCTGGCATCCGGACATTCTGGAGTTTGTCGAGTGCAAGATCAAGGAGGAACGCAAGGCGAAAATCCTCATGCAAAAGGGGTACAATTACGACGAGGCGTACAGCTCGACGATGTTCCAGAACGCGAATTTGTCGGTACGCCTGACGGACGATTTCATGCAGGCGGTGGAGAAGAACGCCGAATGGACGACGCACTGGGTGACGGATCCGAGCCACGAGGGGCCGAAATATCCGTCCCGCGAGCTTCTGGACAAGATTGCGCAGGCGACGTGGGAGTGTGGCGATCCGGGGGTGCAGTTCGACACGACGATCAACCGCTGGCATACCTGCCCCAATTCCGGGCGAATCAACGCGTCGAATCCCTGCTCGGAGTATATGTTTATCGACAATTCGGCGTGCAATCTGGCCAGCATCAATTTAATGCGTTTCTTCGACGACGAGACGGGGATTTTCGATGTGGAGCGGTTTGAACATGCCTGCCGCGTCATGCTGATTGCCCAGGAAATCATCGTGGATCGGGCGAGTTATCCGACGAAGCGGATTGCGGAGAACAGCCACAAATTCCGGGCGTTAGGGTTGGGGTATTCCAATCTGGGGTGTTTGCTCATGGCGTTGGGGTTGCCGTACGATTCGGACGAAGGACGCGGAATTTGCGGGGCGATCACGGCGATCATGCACGGTGCGGCCAATCGGACGAGTGTCGAGTTGGCCCGTGCGGTGGGGGCGTTCGACGAATACGCCAAGAACAAGGATTCCATGCTGAGCGTCATGCAGATGCACTGGGACAAGGTGGAGGAGATCAAAAATGCTCCGCGGTATTTGCGGCAGGCGGCGCGGGCCGTGTGGGACGAGGTACTTTCCAACGGGCGGCGGTATGGTTTCCGAAACGCTCAGGTGACGGTACTGGCTCCGACGGGCACGATCAGTTTCATGATGGACTGCGACACGACAGGTATCGAGCCGGACATTGCGCTGGTGAAGTACAAGCAGATGGCGGGCGGAGGTTTGATGAAGCTGGTGAATCGAACGGTTCCGTTGGCGCTCAAGCGGCTGGGGTATTCGCAGGAGGATATCGAGTCGATCAACGCGTACATCGAGGCGGAGGATACGATCGAGGGTGCGGGGAACCTGCTTCCAGAACATTTGCAGGTCTTTGACTGTGCGTTTCAGCCGCGTAATGGCTCCCGAAGCATTCCGTGGCGTGCCCATGTAAAGATGATGGCGGCGGCCCAGCCGTTCCTGTCGGGGGCGATTTCCAAGACGGTGAACCTTCCGAAGGATGCGACGCAGAAGGATATTGCCGACGCGTATCTGGAGAGTTGGAAGTTGGGCCTGAAAGCGGTGGCGGTTTACCGGGACGGTTCCAAGGGAGCGCAGCCTCTGACGACCTCCAAGGTGGGCGAGGGGAGCGAGACGCCGGAAGATGTGCGTCCGGTGAAGGAGAAGATCGTGTATCGTCCGCGTCGGGAGCGATTGCCGGACACGCGGAATTCGATCACGCACAAGTTCAGCATTGCGGGGCACGAGGGGTATTTGACGGTGGGGCAGTATCCGGATGGGCGTCCGGGGGAAGTATTCATCACGATGGCGAAGGAAGGGAGCACGGTCGGCGGTCTGATGGACTGTTTCGGCACGGCGATTTCGATGAGTCTGCAGTATGGCGTTCCGCTGGAAGTCTACGTGAACAAGTTTTCGCACACGCGGTTTGAGCCGCAGGGACATACGAAGAATCCGGACATTCGGATTGCCAAGAGCATTGTGGACTACATTTTCCGTTGGTTGGGGATTACGTTCCTGAACCGGACGGGGGATTCGTCGTCCGAGGCGTCGGTGGAGGTTCCTTACGAGGGGACGCCGGTCGTGTCCAAAGCGGCCCCGGAGCTTCCGAAGCCAGAATTGCCAAAGAGTGAGCCGTCGCCGGCAGCGCCGCAGCCCAAGGCGTCGTTTGTGGAGGTTTCGGAAAGCGAGGAGTTTGACGGACTGTACGAGACGATTGGCGAGGAGCCGATTGCGGTGGAAAAGCCGGAACGTCCGTTGGGCGAAAGTGTCTTTTCGCGTCAGCTGCGGGAGTTTCTGGAACACAAAAGCGGCAGTCGGCGGCGAGTGACGGCTCCGGAGCGTACCGAGCGTGCGGCGGGGAATGTGGCGGTGATGGAGAAGCCGGAGGTGAGCGTTTCGCGAGCGACGTCGCGGATGTTTGAGGAGTTTCAGGACGACGCGCCGACATGCAGCAACTGCGGTTCGGTGATGGTGCGTGCCGGGAGCTGCTACCTGTGCCACGTCTGCGGTTCCACTTCGGGCTGCTCATGAGGTTTGGGGCGTGGACGAAGCGAAGCGTAGTGCTGCATCCATATTATAAATAGTATAAAAAGAAAATAAACAATATAGCGAACGTAGTGAGCGCACTGAAAGTTTTTTGAAGGAGAGTTTGAGAGGAAACAATTTTTCAAAAATGTTTCCTCTCAAAAGGTTGGAAGCGAGGTAGTTCTAACTATCGCGCTTCCAGACCCACCTCCCAAAACTTTTTACGATGGCTACAAAGGTTTATTTTCTTGACACAATACGACGTTTGCGGCAAAGGCTGGAAGTCGTAGTCGCTCTCGGTCGTACCGGGTTGTTCGCTACGCTTTCGCCTTCTTTTTCCGCGTGAATAAATACAACACCAGGATGGCCGCAACTCCCAAAAGGGGAATGCTGAACATCGGACGATAGAACAGCCACGCACAGGCGACGGTTGCAAGCGAGCAAATCAATGCAATCAGGAACGCAACAAGGTTGGTTCCCATGCCGATGAGGTTGCCGAGGAAGGGAATCACATCGCCGAGCACGGAAAGTGGTTTGAAAATCATTGAAAGTCCGAAGAACATCATCAGGAAACCGGCCAGGCGAAGGAGCCATGTCAGGATTTTGTTGTCGGTCTGCGCTTTAGTGAACATTTCGGCTGCGGAAACATTACCGTTCTGGAGCATTTCAATACTCCCCTTATTCGAGGTGATGTAGGGAGAGAAGGTGTCGTTCCTTTGGCCGGAAACGATGGAGATTTCCCTGGGGGATACGATTTCAAACGAAACGCGTATATCGCCGATAGCCGGAATGGTAGGGGTGTTTCCCAGGTAGAATCCCGAAGTCATACGATGTACGTTCGTGTCTGCCGGGGTTTCCGTAGCCGCCCCTTCATCCGTAGCTGCTTTTTCTTCTACGGGAGTTTCCTCGGTGGGAAGGGTGTAGCTTTCGTACGGCCCTATTTGGGAAATGAGGGAATCGGAAAGCCGAAACGCTCCGAGCGACACGTTTTGAGCGACGTATTCTTGATTTTCGTAGGGCATGGCGTCGGGATTTTCATGCCCCTGGGGAATTTGGAAGCTGGAGGAGGATACCACCGTGGAGAGCCATTCTTTTTGGTAGGAATATTCGGTCGTTGTTTCTTCCTGGCCCCCCACTTTTTTTCGAGTGGAGGTTTCCTGATGTTCGACCCACTGGTACATTTCGACGTTCCGTTTCAGCTTGATCGCGTTGACTTTCACAGAAAAATCGGTGTCCTGCAAAAGGTCGTCGGTCACGGCCTTGCCGGAGAGATGGACAAGTTTACCTTCCTTGGTGGCATCCACGTGGTCCACGGGAATGGAAACGACCGACCCCTCCCCTTCTTTAAGGGTTTTGTAGCGTGCGACGGAACGCCCCTCCCCCCAAAACAAAAGAGGAAATGCCAATACAAACAGTGCCAACCCGATCAAAATTTTTGCGAACGCCTCTTTCAGCCGTTGTCCCCAGGAAACGGTCGTCGTCTCTGTATGGTTACTCATGTTTTTCCTTTCTTGTGGTTTACGGCACCTTCTAAAAACCTTCCCTGCGAAGGCTTGGTCACAAATTGGATTGTA